>CAVIKO010000008.1:0-32795 GCA_963643035.1 bacterium | reverse complement strand
TCGAAGAGAAGGAAATTCGCGGATCTACGAACGCCATCAGAATATCGCCAAGGATGATGGCAAGAACGGACAGAATCGCGTAGAACAAGGATACACCGACGATAACACCGTTGTCATACTTGTTGATTGCCTCAGTCAACAGGTTACCGGCACCAGGAACAACATATACACGTTCTGTAATGATCGCACCAGTCATAGCGAACAAAATGCTGCCCGGAATGCCATGCACGATCGGAATGATTGCGTTTTTGAGAATGTGCTTTGAGAAGATCTCTTCCTCAGACAAACCGCCTGAGCGTGCGAATTTTACATAATCGGAATTCATCTGGTCGATCATGTACCGACGAATCCACTTCATGAGATTGGCGATGGATGGCAGCGACAGAGAAATGACCGGCAGCACATACATTAGCTTACTGGAGGAATCCATATTGAAGGTTGTCGGCAGCCCGATTTTACTGCCGATCGCCTTAAACAGGAATATATATGCAAGTGAAGGAACTGCAATGATGAATACGATATACAGCGTTCCCAGTTTATCGATAAACTTGTCTTTTTTACGCGCCATGATGATGCCGAGCGGTACGCCAAGAAAATACGAAATGAAGGTTGAGATAATACCGATGGTAAAAGAGTAACCCATTTTAGACATACCATTTTTAACAGTAAGAACATTCGTATAGTTATCGGTAAAACGTTCCTGATTCAGCGTACTGGCATCCAGTGAATCTGCCATATACACAGCGGTATGGAGATCATCTGCACTCATCTCAGTCAAACCGGTTGGGAAAGTAACAGAAGTCTTTACATAGGACCCCTGCGTCTGTGTCATGGTTATAAAAACATCCGTACCGTTATTGACGGAATAGGAGGTTCCCAAATTGATGGTGATAAGATTCTGATGAATATACGGGAACATATCGCTAAAATACAGCAGATACTTATTTTTTGTACCATTACCAATGATTGCCGGCGAGAATTTTTCACCGCCGTATACAGGATCATACAGCGTGAACGAGAGACCGCGTTTTCCGTTCAGTTCCCCGTCCACCTTATGAATATTATCAATCTGGAGAATGCTGGTAAAATACTTTGCCATCCGCTGATACAGCGGGACATCCTTATACGCAAAAAGCTGCGGCGCACCGCCATTGGCATACTTTTTGGTCTTTCCCTGCATTTTTGCGTTCAGTCGGACTACCGTATATCCCTTGGATTCATAATAATCCGTGTACTGCGCTACGTACTTCTTTACAAGATCGGTATCAGCGGTAGGTTTGTTGGCAATTTGAGCAGCTTCTGCTCGGGTGGTTTCATCGATGATCCCATCGATTTTCTGACCGTTCAGCCACTCCGTGTAGGTTACATAATCAAGATAACCGTACTCTTCCCATTTTCGGTATTTGTATGTCTCTCTTGCATTATTCGCCATGTGTGTAAAAACTGAATCCGATGCAAAAACCAGATCCCGGTTCATCAGTGAGTAAATCAGGATCATGATGATTGCCACTACAATCACGATGGAAACAAGCCCATGCAAAAGCCTCTTCAAAAAATATTTGGTCATAATTCCTCACTTACATATATTGCAAGAGGATGAGCCAGATAGCCCATCCTCCTGCCTTTACCATCTTAAGTTTTTTTTATAGGATCGGAATTAGAAAATACCAATGCACTTGATCATATAGCCTGCGTAATCGGGCAGGAACGTATCCAGATACGTGGAAGGATCACCATAGTCAGGGCCCCAACCGGAGAGGTCATACACATTGTAGTTGGCTTCAGCACCGTTCTCCGTGTAGTAACCTGCGTTGTACCAGTCTTCAGAATCCGGGCATTCAACAAGATTTACGACAACCTTGCCCTCCAGTGCACTCTCAAGAGACTGCTTGTAAGTGTTTGAAGAGTTCGTCCATCTGGTGCTTGCACTATAATACGGAAGATCGATATGAACCGGATTGGATGCATCCACAGTAATGCCTGCTTCGCTCAAATCCTTGATTGCCTGTTCAAGCTCGGACTTAGCATTTTCCACATTGTACCAACCGTCGTAGCCGTCGCTGGAGCCTGCGCCGTCATCCGCTTTGGGATCATATGCCTTGATGTCGATACCGTCTGCATCCAACTGTGCCTGCAGGATCGCACCATACGCAGTACCAGCTGCAAACTTCGTAGACTTGCCATTGATGTCAACGGTCACATCTTCTTCGAGATATACAAAGTTGCCGGGGGTGTAGGTGTTGCGGAGAGAAGTGTACTTCAGATCTTCACCAACAGCCTGCGCGTTATAGGCACCTCTGTCAATAGCATAGGAAATCGCACGACGGAAGTGAACGTTTGCCATAGCAGCCTTCGTAACAACCTTCTGTTCATCCGTCAGAGAGGAAACAGCTTTCGTTGCATCCTGCACATTTGCGTATGCAGCACGGTTGATGTTATAGAAAGCCATGTAAGAGGTGGCATCTGTAGAGGCAATATATCCGTACTTTTCAAAGTTGCCATCTTCCTTAGCAAGTTCAAGAGAAGAGGAGTTCAGACCGGAACCATCGGTGATGCCGGCAACCGCATCGTTGTATGCCTTGGTCGCTTCAGAACCATCGTTGTAGAGCCACGTCAGAGTCTTGATATTGATATTGTCCTTGTTCCAGTAGGATTCATTTGCGGAGAATACGATCGTATTCTTTTCCGTAGCGTTGGTCACAAGGTACGGACCGCAATATGCGATAGAGTTCTGATCCTTGCCGTACAGATAGCTTTCAGCAGAAGGATCATAATCCGCGCCGAATTTACCGCCCATGGATTCATAGTAGGTTCTGGACATCGGAGCGAATACGCCGTAGCCAAGCATCGTAACAAAGTAAGAGCAGGGAGCGACAAGTGTGTATTCAAGGGTATTTGCATCCACCGCTTTAACGCCAACCTGCGAGAAGTCGGTAACAGTGCCGTTAATATACTCGTCCGCATTGACAATAACGCCCTGAATGAGGTATTCCATACCACCCATGGAATCCATCATGTGCTGCATACCGGCGACAAAGTCATCAGCAGTAACGTCAGCTACTTTTCTGCCCTGAGAATCAACCCAAGTAGCACCGGAGCGAATTTTAAAAGTATACGTCAGACCATCGTCGGAAACAGTATAGCTTTCCGCGAGTGCCGGCTGCAGCATACCTTCTACATCGTACTCCAACAGACCGTCATAGGTGTTGACAATCGCCTCGGAGTCCACGGCACGAGAGGTTGCGAGAACGTCCCACGTCGAAGGATCTTCGCTGTATCCCATGTTATAGGTATCCTTAATAGAATAGCCTTTACCGGTCAAAAACTCCTTAGCCCAGGAGAGGTAGGTGCCGGTACCCTTGAGCTCAGCCCATTTTGCCTTCATTTCCGCTCTGTCCTCAGAGGTTATGAACTCAGTAGCAACAAGAGCCTGATGGAATCTATCGCTGTCATTGCCCCACAGCGTATAGTCAACGGTATACGGAGCCACTCTGTTTACCGCATAGTTGCCGCCCTTGGAATAGATCGGCAGCATTAACGCAGTCTCATGGAGTTTTGCTTCCGCAATAGCCATCATGGCATATCTTTTGGAAACGTTAGTTTCTTCCTTTGCCTTCTGGTATTCGGTGTAGAATTCGCCGAGTACATCGTTGTAAATCGCAGTGGAGGCTTCATCGTAGTCCATATCGGCATACTTGTCAAGGTCGACAGTACCCGCATTGCTGGTCGTCTTGCTGCCGCAGGAGGCCAGAGAGCCAACAAGCATGCTGGCCACGAGAATGAGCGTCATGCTTTTCTTGAATTTCATAATGTTCTCCTTTGGAAAATTAGTTATTCATTCCTTAACGGAAAAGAATACAGGATAATTTTTCGGCTTTCCCGAACCTTACCGTCCGGTTTACCGTTTGGTGAATTTGCCGGGATATCCTTGAAACATCGTCGAGAGATAAATCTGCATAATCCTACACCAGACGATGCATGAGAAGTATGGACTTCTGTCGTTTTGATGGATAGAAATCGTCTAACGGCTGATCTGGTGCGGTGTAAATGCAAGAAGTCGTCACAATTCCATCACAGATTCCTTTACATCGGAAACAACCACACTTCAATTAGTCTTTTTAATATTGTACCGCTTTGACACCATTTTGTCAATGTTTTTTTTGCATTTCTTTGCAATTTTCATTTTTTTAACGGTTTCACATAGAATGGTACGGTCTGTTCTATAGAACAATTCTCTTTCATGCAATCGCAGACACAATACATCCATTTTTTCTTCATGATTTACGCAGGCGTATGCATTTCCAAAACCTCTGTTTTTTTCACAAAACCAGTTCGATTTCTTCTCAGAATGCCCAGTTGCCGTCGCGGAAAATCGGATAGAGCTTCCCTTCCGCATCCACGGCATCGATGGAGAGATCCTCTGAACCGATCATGAAATCGACATGGATGATGGAGTCGTTGACTCCGAGTGCGCGGCATTCCTCAAGCGTCTTTGTTTCATAGCCGCGGATGCATTCCGCAAAACCCATGCCAAGCGCAAGATGGCAGCAAGCATTCTCATCAAACAGAGTACTTAAGAACGTGATTTCGGAATTGCGAATCGGCGAATCATACGGCACAAGGGCGCATTCGCCGAGATAGCATGCATTTTCGTCCATAGCAATCATTTTTTCAAGCAGCGCCTGATTCTTTTCCGCCTTCACGGAGACAACCTTCCCCTCATGGAACGTGAGGGAAAAATTCTCGATAAGCTGTCCCTGATAGGAGAGCGGTCTGGTGGCAACGACGGTTCCCTCCGCCTTACCCTTCATCGGAGACGTGAACGTTTCCTCGGACGGGATATTCGGATTGTAGACGGTACCGGACAGCGTTTTTCCCGCACCCGCCTCAAACTGTCCTTCCGGTATCAGTCCTACGGTGAAGTCGGTGCCGTTTGCAGAATGGTAGCGCAGCTCGACCGGGTGCAGATTGTTGAGGTATTCACATCTTGCGGCGAGATCGGCATTATGCGCGTTCCATGCGGCAACCGGATCCTCCCCATCGGCGCGAGAAGTCATGAGAATCATCTCCCACAGTTTTTCAACCGCAGCAGTTACACGCAATTCCGGGAACACCTTTTTCGCCCATTTCTTTCCCGGTACGGCGGCGATGCACCACTGATATTTGTTCTCCATTGCATCGCTGAACGGTTTGAAGATCGGGTACCGTTTCTGCTGAACAGTGGCGAACTTCTTCTGGTTCATTCCGGCAAGTCCGTCCGGATCCTCGGATTCGATATAGATCATCGCCGGCAGTTTCTCCACACGGTGCTTGATCTTCGCGATCTCCCACTCCTCGACCTTGGCAAGCGCACTTGCCTTGGCGTAGCGATAGCGGGTCTTGGTAAGCGGTTGATATTCCCACTCCACGGTAACAAGAGCGGCACCGAGCTTATAGCATTCCTCCACGACCATCTGCACAAATTCCGGTTGATCGAGCCCGGCACGTACCACAACCTCCTGACCGTGCTGTACATTCACACCGGTTTTGGCAATCAGATGGGCGTAACGTTGCAATACGGTTTTCTTCATTTTCTTATTCCCTCATCTTTCTATAACAAGGCGATCCCGATATCGTTCTTGCCTCCGCGACAGTCGGCGTCATGCAACGGATAAAATCGTGAGAACGATCGCGACCATAGTTTTCTTCAGAATACGCTGCATATATCGAATTTTTGTGTCAAAAGCCTACATTCCATGGCATATTGGCACAAAAAATCCGTCTTGCATCAGCGTTTTTCTTATTATACCGCCGTTTCTACTGAATGTCAAGAAAAAATCCGCCGCTTTTGTCCACATTTAGACAAAAACAACGGATTTGTAAAGTCAAAATTCGTTTTACACACAAGCATCGGGTTCCCACAGCCGCATTCGCAAACAGCTTTTGCTTGATTTGTCGTCAGATTTCCATGTGGATGTATCCGGCATCGCATAAGGCTTTGATAAAAGATTGCAAGGAATCTCGTGCATCTGTTTCCGATATTATGTAGTCTGCAACAATATTTGCAAGGATCTGGTCTTCCGGAATGGATTTTTCCAGTTTATCCCAAATGTACGCGCCGGCTGTGTTGAGATGCTTCACATATGGCAGATTTTGACGTGCGTCTCCGGTGGCGACCAGAAGATTCTCCTCGCACACGGTTACCTTTACGACGCCTTTTGTGATTTGATAGGTCATTTCGCACGCTCCTTTTCGTATTGTGCCAACGTATCACGGCAGATTTCGGTTCCCTTGAGCAGTCCGCGATTCCGGAAAAGCCAGATCGGTGTCTCCCGCAGGATTCTGTCTGTCATGGCGGCGACGGCAATAGCTTCAGACGGCTGTTCCGCGGGAATCATGAATTGACAGAAAATGCGCGCAATCGCTTCCTTTGGGGCCAAGAGCTGTATCGTGTCCTCCTTCGCCTGTTCCAATACGATAATTCCGGCGAGGGGAGCTGTGCGGATCTGTGCCATGTTTTCTTTTCCTGCCCACGGGGTCGGATGGATTGTGATCGTCGTTTCCGCAAAAGACAGGGCAGGCTTGTCACCGTTGATGATCTGTACGGAATCGCCGCACAGTTTTTTCCACAACGCGTATTGTGTGGATTTTCCGGTTCCGCTGGGTGCGGTCAGAAGATAACCGCGATCCTGCCAGGTGAACGCGACAGCGTGAAATACAGCGCGCTGGTATGGCAACAGAGCTTGGCACGCGAAGGTTGCGATTTCCGTCGCTTCGATGTAGGCCGGAGCCGTATCCGGGACATAGAGATGGCGTACCCTTTCGATATGTTCCTCTGACACCTGTGCTTCCGTGATTGACGGCATGTCGGTGCGATACGGTTCCAGTTGAAACAGTGAATCGGGGTACCGGAGATGGATCGCCATGGGGATCCCGGCAATCAGAATGTTTACTTTCGTCATATTTCTGTTTTTTTGAAAAAAGCGGAAGGATTGAACCCCTCCGCTTTTTCTTTTGTTATTGTGCTATCGGATTACCGAGATCGTCATACAGTCCGATGATCTCGCCATCAGCATCACGCATGACGTTTACACCCGGACCAATCTGCTGGAGATGTGTTCCGCTCGGTCTCTTATTCTCCTCAACAATATCAAACGTCTCATCTGCTGTTGGATTGAAAATATTTTTTTCGCCCATTGTTGTTCTCCTTTTCTTAGTCCTGGAAACCAAATCTTGTGACAGTGAGCGTTCTGGTCGCACCATATACCGTGGTACCGTCCCTTGTGATCCAGTAGGGAGTGATCTCCACTGTATCTCCCTTGCGATATGCGGACGCATCCAATGTGTAACGCATGACAAGCTCATTTCTGTAGCTGCGCCGAGAGAACATCCAATACATATTGGAGTAGGAGAAACGGCTCATTTCCGGTTCCAGCGCGATGGCCTGTCCATCGATCACCATGCCGGTTTCCAGATACATATTGCTGTCTACGGTAGCTTCTACAGTCGTGGTGTTGAAGCCGTAGGATCGGCGTCCCCACTGCGACTGCACACGCGCCTGCAGATACGAATCGCTTACGTACTTCGCATATACGGTGATATCCTCCGTCACATAAGTGAAATCAGCGGGTTCCACATAGGCTTCGTCGGTATACCAGCCAGCGAACAGACAACCATACGCACCCTGATACGCAATTTCTCCGGAAATGTCTCCGGGAAGCAGCGTGAGATCATACACATCGCCATTGTCGTATACGGTAACGGTAATGGTATCGTCTTCAGGTTCTGCAGGATCCACGGGATCCACGGGGTCTACGGGTTCCACGGGGTCTACGGGTTCTACGGGGTCTACGGGTTCTACAGGATCAGGATCGCTGACCACAGAGGCTGCCAGGAAGGTGGAACATACCATAAGCGGTTCCGCAACACTCTGTGTAGCGATCACATCATAGACCATAGACGGCGCAGATGTGTCTTCACCCACCTTACCTATCAATTCATTTTCGTATGCATTACCAGCCCCCTGATACTTACAGGTGCGGGTTGCATTCGTAACCTTTACGCCATCCAAAGTAATCCAGTACGGTGTAAAGGTTATTTGGGCATTGGCTGTCTGCCAATAGGTAGCTTTATCAAGGCTTGCACAAGCGAGATAACCTGTCTCATGATTTTTGGTTGAATCTTTTACAGTATACGCATCCTGAGTGCCATCTTTTTTGGTAATTCTGATGGTTTCATATACGACAGGGTTCGTCTCTGTGATCAATACCTGCGTAGTACCATTGTTATCCACATACTCTTCGCTTGCCTGATTAGCAACAACGGTATTTCCATTTGCAGTGAAGCCCACTTCTCTGTAGTACTCACGGTCAATCGGAGTAACGAGGAAGAAACCCATAACATCTTTTTCACCGGTCTCGATATGTTCCCAGCAGCTCAAGCTCTTCGGCATCAGATACTCATCATCTACTTCCCAAATGTAGTATGTCACGCCCGCTTCCGGGAGGAAAGAGATTGCGTTCTGGCCATCTGCGAAAGTCTGTACATCAGTACATACTTCATTCGAGAATGCGCCGCCGTAGAGGTAGTCAGTAGTCGTCTGCGCTGTTAGATCGAAGTCAGCCGCCACTACATGCTCGGTGTAGGTTATGGTGGTCGTATTTGTGCTTTCATCATACTTCACATGACCAACCTTAAAGCCCTGCGTGTATGCGAACCAGACGTGCTGATTGGAATTTGCCGCGGTGAGGGTTACATCAACGGAGTCACCCGCAGTAAGCGTACCGTCGTTGAGGATATATCTGCCATAGTAGGTATAGTTTTCAACATCTTCCTTGGATACGCTGTGTGTGGTATTGTATTTTAAACCGGAAGAGCCCTCTACAAGCAGATATCCTGCTTCCTTTACTTGTTTTGCAAGCGAAGGAGCACCGACAACAGTCCCTTTTTCGTTGATCGGCTCGCCTTCTGCATTCACCATATAGTAGTGAACAAGAATGTTTCCGCCGCCTACGGTAACCTGAGGAATCGGGAATTCCTTAACAGTGCTCTCATCCTTATAGTTCTTGTAGCTGAATGTGGCTTTGCCATTTGCGTCAAGAACTTTACCAGTATCGGGCGTTAATCCGTCTCCAATGGTAATCTTATATTTCATCGTCGGATCGACACCCTCATTGACATTTCCAACTGTCCACTGGATCGTTCCATCCGTAAATGTAGCCGTCCCCTGACTGATGTATATATCCGCCTTACCACTCTCGTAATCCGCTGCAACCGTTGTAATCACAGGACCAGTACCAGAGTAAGAAAGCTTCACCTCATCACCCATCGGGTCCGTGACAGAACCGTTCGAAGCTGCAATGGCGATGCTGCTTGCGATTTTCTGAAATGCGGTGGTAAGTTTTCCCTTAACATCCGTTTCGCCAGAAGCGATGGCGTAGTAACCATTTGTCGCATCTGTTGCGCAGGCTCTCAGAGTTTTCTCACCGTCTGTACCTGCCTGCAGCGCCACGGAGAAGATGGTAGTTCCGGCAGCCTTCGCCTGATTGGCTTCCCAGATAGTCGCCTCACCGTTATTGGTTTTTTCATCCTTCTTAAAAGTGAAACTACCGTCTTCGTTATAGGTATAGCTTCCGCGAGAAGTATAAGAACTGCCATCCTTGGAAAATGCATTGCCACTTAAATTTCTATCAAGGTATATATCGAATTTCCCACCCCGACCTATGGTCTTTGTGTAATCAGGATCCGGAGTATCCGGTGCAGTTACCGTACCGTTTTCATATTTGACGATAAAGGGATAGCTTATAGTAGGTTCACCATCGGACAGGATAACGATATTCTTCAGATCGCCAGTAGACGTTTCCGATGCAAGAAGCTCCTGCGCGACATGAAGTCCAGCCTGTTGGTTTGTGGCTCCAGTTGTATCTAATCCTCCAATGATCGAGAGCAGAGCATTTTTCGTCTCATAGGTATAAAAACCAATGCCCTTCAGCTCTGCTTCATCACTATAGCCAACAACTGCGATTCTTGTCAAGCTTCCTTCTGTAAGGAGCACTTCTACAAAAGCCTTGGCGGCAGTCTTTGTATCTGCCAACTTGGTACTCCAATTGTTAGTCATACTTTTAGATTGGTCAATCACAAGTACCACGTCCGAGGTGGTCTTGTAATTCTTACCTTGGATGCTGAGTACGACCTCCCATAGATTCGCTGCCCCTTCAACTGCTTTTGCATCCTTGTTCAGCTGAATGGAACCCTCTTGCGGCCATATCGGCTCACCTGTTCCTGTGGAGTCCTCCGCTGCGGCCATCATCGGGAACAGAGATAACACCATCAGGATGGTGAGCAGCAGGGACAACGCTTTTCTGCACTTTGTCATTTTTTGTCCTCCTTGTGTTTTCGCCTCGTGTTCACAAATTTCATTTTTTTGTGAAACTTCATACGTGACCTTATATTCTGTATTCTACACATTTTACTTGGAATTTGCAATAGGTAATCGTGTTTTTCTTTAGATTTTTTGTTATTTTTCTTTGCTTTTCATGATCGTCAAACGAGCGGTTTCTTTTTTCTTAAACTTTATTGGTTTATTTGCACAATCCAGCTGTTATCATTTGCAAATTACATGTTTAGGATAGTTTCCCGTCCTGCAACATCCCGTTTTACCAGTTTTTGCCTGTTTCTCTTTGTATGGTTTCCGCGTTTTCGATTTTTCGTTTTTTTTCGTCAAACCTATTGCAATTCCGCGGAAAATCGAGTATACTATCTGTGGCGTTTGAGGAAAGCTATCGTTTGCACGTGCGGTACAGAGAGATGTCGGTCGGTGCAAGACATTCCCGTGGATTTTTCCATCGTGCGTTCGTATCCACTTTCCAAGCTGCCGGCGAAGAGTCGGAGGTTCGTGTCCTTTATCACACCGTTGAGCGGCTCCGGTTTTTTCAATCGGGGCAATTTGGGTGGCAACACGGAGCGTATTCGTCCCATAGGGTATGGACGGGTATGCTTTTTTCATTCCCGGAGAAAAATTTCATTTATAATAAGGAGTAGGCTATGTTGGATCTCAAATTTCTGCGTGAGAACCCGGATGTGGTCAAGCAGAACATCAAAAACAAATTTCAGGACGCAAAGCTGCCGCTGGTCGATGAGGTGATCGCGCTGGATGCGGAGAACCGTCGGATTGTGGCGGAGGCGGACGAGCTGCGCGGCAACCGGAACAAGCTGTCGAAGCAGATCGGCGCGCTCATGGGACAGGGTAAGAAGGACGAGGCAGAGGCTCTCAAGGAAGAAGTCACACGGCAATCCGAACAGCTTGCCGCCGATGAGGAAAAGGAAGTCGAGCTTGCGGAGAAAATCAAGAAGATCATGATGGTCATTCCGAACATCATCGACCCGTCTGTACCGATCGGTAAGGATGACAGTGAGAACGTGGAGATCGAACGGTTCGGCGAGCCTGTCGTGCCCGATTTCGAGATTCCTTATCACACCGACATCATGGAGCGCTTTGACGGCATCGATCTCGACAGTGCGCGCCGCGTCGCAGGGAACGGCTTCTACTATCTAATGGGCGACATCGCCAGACTCCATTCCGCTGTCCTCAGTTATGCTCGCGATTTTATGATCGATCGCGGCTTCACCTACTGCGTCCCGCCGTTCATGATCCGTTCCGACGTGGTGACCGGCGTCATGAGCTTTTCCGAAATGGAAGCGATGATGTACAAGATCGAGGGCGAGGATCTCTACCTGATCGGCACGAGCGAACACTCCATGATCGGCAAGTTCATCGACCAGATCATCCCGGAGGAAAATCTCCCGTACACGCTGACGAGCTATTCCCCGTGCTTCCGTAAGGAAAAGGGTGCGCACGGCATCGAAGAACGCGGCGTATACCGGATCCACCAGTTTGAGAAGCAGGAAATGATCGTCGTCTGCAAACCGGAGGAGAGCAAAATGTGGTACGACCGGCTGTGGCAGAACACCGTCGATCTGTTCCGTTCTCTCGATATTCCGGTACGTACGCTGGAATGCTGCTCTGGCGACCTTGCCGACCTGAAGGTGAAGTCGTGCGATGTGGAGGCATGGTCTCCGCGGCAGAAGAAGTATTTCGAGGTCGGCAGCTGCTCCAATCTCGGCGACGCTCAGGCACGCAGACTGAAGATCCGCGTTGCTGCCGGAAAGAAGAAATATCTTGCGCACACACTGAACAATACCGTTGTCGCACCGCCGCGTATGCTCATCGCGTTCCTTGAGAACAATTTGCAAGCGGACGGCTCTGTGAAGATCCCGGTCGCGCTCCAACCGTACATGGGCGGCAAAACGGTGCTTATCCCGAAGAAGTAATATACCAAAATTGCACAAAAGGAGGGGTGGAAATGTTCCGCCCCCCTTTTTTTCCGTTAAAAACGCTGCCTACAAATGCTTGGCGTTATATTTACTGCCACAAAAGCCTTTCTGCTGCGGCGTTTTTCTTTTTTGCGTATGCCGAACAATTATTCTGCGTTTGGTAGTATTCAGGCAAAAACGCGCGGCGGACTTCAAAATGAGGTCTGCCGCGCAGTTTTTTATCTGTGTATGGATCCGCGTTCAATGCCTTTCGAACCTTTTTTCATCCAGTCCCGCCTGGAATCTCCGGTCGGCTTTTTCATTGTAACGGCGGATCAGCGCAATCTCTTTGGGATCATACGGGCGCAGGCTCGGACGGAACAGATCGTGCTGCCACTTTGTCATGTCGTAATCCTTACCGCCGCCATTCTCAATCGTCGCCCAAATCCCCTCCCATGGTTCATAGGTTTGGTATTTTCCGGCGACAAAACCCCAGTTGTAGCTTGCGATCTTTTCAAGATACAAAAGCGGATACATTTCCTCAACATTGTTGTGGAAGATTCTGTGAAGCCATTCGGTGTCGAACAGGGGACGATCGACGGTACGCAACTGCTCGATAAGATCAATATTCGTTTCGTAATTTCCATAGTTGTGGAAGCTGATCACATCTGAGAGTTCCAGCGCGCGCTGCTCCGCCTCGCTTCTTGCGCGACCGTCCGCCATTCCGCTCCAGACATCGGCGCACAGCGGTTGATCCGGTGCGATTGTCCAGGCGATCTCAAAGAATTTTTCCATATGCGGTACGCATTTCACACCGCGTCCGTTGCCCGGTTCGTTGAAAATGTTCCAAACGAGGATGCGCGGATCGTGCGCATAGGCCGTGATGATCTCCCGGACAAACGCCTGATATTGCAGCGCGGTGTCTGGATCGTCCAAAATATGCCACCGCTCATCGTATCCGTCGTAGGCACGGTGCGGAGAGGCTTCCCGCCCGCCATGATACCCAATATCGTAGTTCTGCGGTTCCATGACCGGAGCTTTATAAAGAGACTTCGGAACGGAACAGTCGTTTGCGAGTACCAGCATCGCCGTGATGCCATGCTCGTACATGCAGGCGAGATACCGATCCAACCGCTTCATGAAGCCGTCATGCTCCTTCTGCCAGACATCAAATTCGAGAATCAGCCGGAAAGAATTGAATCCGATCGAGGCGGCAAGCTCTATTTCGCGTTTCGTCGTATCAAAACGTTCTTCAAAGCCAAATTTCTGCCACTAGTCGATTCGATTCGCGCAGTCGCTTGCCATAAAATTGCAGCTGCGGATCCAGGGACGTTTGTTGTACCAGTCCCACGCCGCTTCTTTTGTCCATTGCCCGTTCATGTGGCATCCCCGTCAATGTACATCGTACTCGCCCATCCGGAAGTCGATTCCTGCGGGAATCGGATACTTTTCAAGTACTTCTTTTATTTTGATCTCGTCCAGCGGGCGGTTTTCGTCTCGCGCGATGATCCGGGCATAGAGATCGCACCAGAGCTTGAACGTCGTGTTCTCGCCCTCCTGCATATCCGGAACGATCAGGTTTTCCGTCACGATCTCCCGCGCCTCGTCCAATCTACCAAGCTGGGTAAGGCTGTCAGCGTAGTACATGCGAATTCTTCCCTGTGCGCGCGCTTCGTCCGTGGCGTTTTCGATGATCTCACAGACCTCCTCGTCCGTTCCGTACCGCTTGAAATACTTCACCACATCAATGAGACTGCGCGGGTATTTTCTACCAAGCCTCTCGGAACGGCGCATCCACGTTCTGCCCTCTTCCTCATTATCATCCGCGACACACATCCATGCGAGACAACGGCAGGCGATGAAATTCTCTTTCGCGTCCACGGAGGCATGGAATGCCGCTTTCGCCTCGTTGTACCGCTCTGCCTCATAATACGCGCAGCCGAGCAGCAGCATTGTGTACCAGTCGCGGTCGCCGCTTTCCTCCAGGAGACGAATGTATCCCTCGCCGGAAACGTAGGAAATATTGTAATCCTCCGGATCGTGTGCCGGGAGATGACCGGTGGCAAGAAGCATGGCGATATCACCCTCCTCCTGTACAGAGGTTGCCGGGAATACCACAGTTGGATCGTCGCTCAGTCGTTCGCCGCGCAGTTCTTCCTCCAACGCACCCCAGCCGGAGCCGAAATGCTTCAGCTTGGCTTCGCTGACCAGGTTGAAATAGCCTTCAGTCAAAAGCGGATATTTGTCCCGGAGCGAATCCTCCACCAGACGGTTCGCCGCATCGTAATCCGCACCGTGGAGGATCGCAGGATCGCCAGAGCAGGCGGTATATCCCTCCGTCCAGTGATACGCGCTGTGCGCCGGCATCCGGCACTGCTCCATCTGACTGCGGAGGAGTCCCGCCTGGATCTCCGTATACCGCGTATCGCCGTGGGAAAGCCAACGGTTCCAGTTTTTGCCGCCCTGACTTGCCGCACCCCACACGAAGAGCTTTCTGCCGACCAGCTCCGGCGTGGAAAACTGTACCATACCGCGGCCGTTTTTGTCCACATTCGCTTCCCATTTCGGCTGTGCGGGATCGATCCGATAGAAGAAATCGCGCGCACGTGTATGGGTCGCCGGATAGCTTGAATCCCAGCCGTCGATGAACGGAGTGTTCTCTGCGTCAACCACAGTCACACCATCGTCACGTCGGTTAAAGGTATACGATTGTCTTGCCGGAACGAGTACGCGGCTGCCTTCCGTTTCGTCCACGGCGATATTGCTCCACCAGTACATCCATGTCGGCGTATCCTTCCGGTTCTGGATGTCCACGTGAATGAGCAGTACATCCCGTGCAAGCGTTGCCTTAATGCTGTACGCCACGCCGCGTTTCCGCTCGTATTCGTACATCACAAGAACCGGTTCGCCTTTTTCGTTTTGGCTTTCGGCAGCGAACATCGGACTGCACGTATACGGATGATGCCCGATGATGCCGATATTCCACTCAACGCCGCCGGAAAACCATGCATTGCGCAGCGCGAGATTGGCAGGCTGATACACGGGATTCTCATAAAGCAGTTCCCGGTTTTCCGTTTTGGAATAAAGGGACCAGAGCCGTCCGCCCAAATCGAGCATAAAAGTCGCGCGGAGATATTCGTTTTCGAGGATCGCCACATCCATGTCGCGTTTTTTGATATTCCGGTCGTATTCATCGAGTGCGGTATACGGCAGGATTGTGTGGATTTTGCCGCGATAGACCCACTCGCCCTCCTCCTGCCGGAACCCGTCCGCAACTGTCACCGTTGGCTCCCCTTTTCCCTTATAGTACGGCTGAATCGCCGGGATCACGTTCGCTTTTCCCATCCATGCCGCGTCGAATGCCTTTTTTTTGAATGTCAGTGTCATAAATGCCTCCCAAATCTGCGCCCACTGCACAGCTCATTTTTTGGGTATTATAGCATGAAAGCCGTATCCTTGTCAAGAGCAAAACGAGCGCCTAAAAAATTATTGTCCCACTTTGATTTACAAATTTTACATATTTTTTTCACAAATCCAACCTGACTTTTTCCAACGTATCGGATATACTGTAAATGGAATATACTATTGCAAATGTCACGGCTTCAAATCGCGAGTATTACGGGTTTATACTGAATATCATTTATACCGGAAAGGAGCGCATTTTTCATGAGATACGATTTATCCAAAAGACTTGTCAGCCTGATTCTCTGTATGCTTGTCACCCTTCCTGTTCTAACCGGATGCAGCAGCGGCACATCGGAAACAGAAAGCCACACGGAGGACACTGCACCGGTGGATTCACCCCCCGCGGAAACAGAAACCACCCGCGCAAACACCAAGGATTCCCTGCCGGAGGATCTGCACTTTGACGATGTGACCATCAATGTGTACGGTTTCGGCATTGAAAATTCCGTGCTGTACGATACGACCGGAGGTGGAGAGCTAACCGGGGATGTAGTGCTGGATGCCATGGTCAACCGGAACATTGCGGTTGAGGAACGGCTCGGCGTGAAATTCAACTGGATCATCGGCGCGGACGATTGGGAAGCTTTTCCGAACGCGGTCAAAACGGCACTGCTTGCGGGAGCTTCCGATTATGATCTGATTGTGGAGGAAAACTCCCGTCTGTTCGAACAGTCCATTCAGGGCTTCTACTACAATCTTGCGAACAAGCCGTACATCGATCTGAGTCAGCCCTGGTGGTACAACGCGTTGATGGAGCAAAGCAACCTTGACAACAACAAGCGGTATTTCCTCGCCGGAGATATTTGCCTGACTACAATGCTCGGTGCATCTGCGATGTATTTCAACAAGCCGATTTTCATCGACCATTTCGGCGACACGCAAACATTGTATGACACCGTACTGGAAGGCAAATGGACGTATGATGTATTCATGCAGTACTGCCGCGATGTCGCTACCGATGTAAACGGGGACGGTGCCTTTGACGACAGCGATCTGCTGGGCTTCCGATACCCGCAGTGGGGGATCCCGAACTATCTGTCCATGTCCACAGGACTGGACTATATCACCCGTGACGAGGACGGTTTCCCGGTACTCGATATATATAATGAAGAATCGATCAAGTGGGCGGATACGCTCTACAAACTCCTATACACCGAAAACATGTCGGCGGGCGGCGATCCTTCCACATCCTTCATCAGTGGGCTTTCCCTCTTCTATCCGGGTATGTTCTCCAACTCCAGCAATTTGCGCCAGGCGGATTTTGAATATGGCATACTTCCCTATCCGAAGCTGGAGGAATCTTTCTCCTATTATTCCGGTGCCGCCGAAGCAAATGGCTGCGGCGTAGGTGTTCCCGTATCCGCACCGGCCGATAAGCTCGACGCGGTATACGCCTCCATTGAAGCACTGTGTGCGGAAGCCTATCGGAAAGTCACGCCGGCATGGTACGATACTGCCCTGAAGGTCAAATACGCAGACGCCGCCATCGACGCGGATATGATCGACATCATCCATGACAACATCAAATCCCCGTTTATCATGATGGCAGACAAGGCAATCGGTACCGGCTCTATCTTCACGAATGCCGTTTACGGTTCCAAATCGGAAGGTACGTTCACCTCATACTGGGAAAAGAACGGCAAGAATCTGGAGAAAAAGCTCACAACCATCATCGAAAAATACAAAGAGCTGGATCTCTCCGGCAACTGATCAGCAATGCTCCCTACGAAACTTGTCGTAGGAAGCCACTCATGCATCTAAGCTCCAAAAGCATACAAAGGCAAGGACGGTGAACAGCTGTCCTTGCCTTTGTATGTCAAAACGAATATTTTCCTCCAACCAAGCCGTTTCAAGTAATCTGTGTAACCCTCGGAGATGATTTTCTCGCGTTCTTCCTGCGTGAAGATGTCTTTACTGTAGCGGATATCCGGATTGCCCTCATCGAACGTGCCGATGTTGTCTGTTGCGGATTTAATCTGCTCTGAATCGAATGCAATATACACACGATGTCTGGTTGCATCTTGCTTGTTGAATCTCCCACCACCAATGTGTGTGATCCCATCATAACCCATGCCGCGAATGACATCTTGAATGTACTCTTCCGCTTCGTATTTTGACATATATTCATCTGCACAGTATTCCTTTAATGCCTTGAAGCAATCTTCGTTTGTTTGGCAATTATCGAAATACCCTTCTGCATCCGGGACATATTGATTCCAAACGGATACGTTGGCATTCTCATCCATGTCAAGTGGATTTTTTATGTTCAGATACACAGCGTATACGCCCTTGTTGTCGCCTTTTCCTTTTTCTGTGTAAGAAGTGGCAACATCTATGTCGTCTGTGAAATACGAGCCCACTCCGAACAAACCAAATTTCTGATGGTCGTAGTCGAACACAGTAAAACCAAAAGATGAAGTCCCGTGATACATCACTTTTGGCGTACCGTCTTTGTTTACGACTGCGCTTGCAGGATTTTCTTTGAAATCTTTGTCATTGCTCTTGACAAGAGAGTACAAATCGGATATACTATATGTAGACCTTGTGTCTGGCATTGTGTCGTAGGATGTTCTTGCATCCGGGGCACCGCCGACAGGGTCTATTTTTATTCCCCTGAGATTATAAAAACGTCTGGAAGAATCTCCCGTGCCGTATTCTTCAACGGTCACCTTTGCTACATACAAATCGCCATTAAAATCAACAGGAGCATACAGCTTGTGCATAAACAGCGTTTCGTTATGCTTTTTGGAAGAATTTTTTTCAGAAACTTCTGTATCCAGCAGAACAGCATTTTCTATGATTTTCTGGATTTCAGACAGCATCTTTACAGAAATTTTCTCTCTACCGGAATGGCTGACTGTATCATTTCTGCCTACTGTTCCTGCTACTATAGACCAATCAGAATCCTTGTTTATGAATGTGCCTGTTGGCATGGATTCCATTGCTTCATACGCGCTGATGTCGGATACAGTCGTAATGTTTGTTGTGCTTGTGTCGTTTGCTCTCCAATCTCCAAACCACGCACGGAAGAACGGGGATTTCGCACCCAATTCGGAATAGAATTTCTTTGCCCACTTTTCGGATTTCTGGATGTCCTCGTGCGTGAAATCGGAAATGCTCTTTCTACCGATGGAACACAGCTGTTCAATGTCGGACTGTGTGATTTTGGAATCTGAATCCGTGTCTACATCCTTCGACAGACGTTTGCCTTTCAGCGCATCTTCCACGGCTTCTTTCCTCAACGTTTTAAACACAGGCGTGATTGCCGCAAGCGCATCCTGCACGTTTACTCCCTTGAGCGGCTGTGCAATCTGCTGTGCCAGTTTCCTGCGTTCCGTCATGGAGATGGCTTTCGCATATCCGCCGGATTTGTCTGTGACAACAAACTGCCGTTTCAAGTAATCTGTGTAACCCTCGGAGATGATTTTCTCGCGTTCTTCCTGCGTGAAGATGTCTTTACTGTAGCGGATATCCGGATTGCCCTCATCGAACGTGCCGATGTTGTCTGTTGCGGATTTAATCTGCTCTGAATCGAATGCAATATACACACGATGTCTGGTTGCATCTTGCTTGTTGAATCTCCCACCACCAATGTGTGTGATCCCATCATAACCCATGCCGCGAATGACATCTTGAATGTACTCTTCCGCTTCGTATTTTGACATATATTCATCTGCACAGTATTCCTTTAATGCCTTGAAGCAATCTTCGTTTGTTTGGCAATTATCGAAATACCCTTCTGCATCCGGGACATATTGATTCCAAACGGATACGTTGGCATTCTCATCCATGTCAAGTGGATTTTTTATGTTCAGATACACAGCGTATACGCCCTTGTTGTCGCCTTTTCCTTTTTCTGTGTAAGAAGTGGCAACATCTATGTCGTCTGTGAAATACGAGCCCACTCCGAACAAACCAAATTTCTGATGGTCGTAGTCGAACACAGTAAAACCAAAAGATGAAGTCCCGTGATACATCACTTTTGGCGTACCGTCTTTGTTTACGACTGCGCTTGCAGGATTTTCTTTGAAATCTTTGTCATTGCTCTTGACAAGAGAGTACAAATCGGATATACTATATGTAGACCTTGTGTCTGGCATTGTGTCGTAGGATGTTCTTGCATCCGGGGCACCGCCGACAGGGTCTATTTTTATTCCCCTGAGATTATAAAAACGTCTGGAAGAATCTCCCGTGCCGTATTCTTCAACGGTCACCTTTGCTACATACAAATCGCCATTAAAATCAACAGGAGCATACAGCTTGTGCATAAACAGCGTTTCGTTATGCTTTTTGGAAGAATTTTTTTCAGAAACTTCTGTATCCAGCAGAACAGCATTTTCTATGATTTTCTGGATTTCAGACAGCATCTTTACAGAAATTTTCTCTCTACCGGAATGGCTGACTGTATCATTTCTGCCTACTGTTCCTGCTACTATAGACCAATCAGAATCCTTGTTTATGAATGTGCCTGTTGGCATGGATTCCATTGCTTCATACGCGCTGATGTCGGATACAGTCGTAATGTTTGTTGTGCTTGTGTCGTTTGCTCTCCAATCTCCAAACCACGCACGGAAGAACGGGGATTTCGCACCCAATTCGGAATAGAATTTCTTTGCCCACTTTTCGGATTTCTGGATGTCCTCGTGCGTGAAATCGGAAATGCTCTTTCTACCGATGGAACACAGCTGTTCAATGTCGGACTGTGTGATTTTGGAATCTGAATCCGTGTCTACATCCTTCGACAGACGTTTGCCTTTCAGCGCATCTTCCACGGCTTCTTTTCTTAACTTTTCTGCTTCCGCTTCAAGCTGTTCCGTAGTCATGTCGCTCCGGCGATACTGTTCGCGTGTTTCTCCGTTTGCAAACTGCTGAAGAATCTGGTTGCGGCGCAGTGCTTCTCCGTTTTCGTAATACTTCACCATGCCATCGAAATCGTAGTTTGCGAGAGAGAGCGCGTTCTGCCCGTGAGCAGTCCCATGCATGACAGATTACCAAGGTTGTCAAAATCCCAGAATGTATAGATGTCGATTGGCTTCTTTACCTTTTTGCCTTTGTTTTCCCCGCTCGCCCACACAGTATCCGTTATATTCTTTGTGGGATGCAGTATTGGCTGTTCTTATCTCTTTAGTTTTTCTCTGAGCGCCGCCATAGATTCATTGGATGGGATTGAATACTGCGTAAGCGGCATTCCCAGTGCAGCATATTTATGTTCCCCTAACCTATGATATGGTAACAGTTCTAACGCATCATAATGGATATCAGCCAGAAACAAACGTATTTTCTCTATTTCGTCTGTGCCATCATTGAATCCCGGAATCACTGGAATCCGAATGAAAATCTGTCCACAAAACACAGCTGATAACTTTTTTATATTATCCAAAATCACTTCGTTAGAGGCACCTGTTCCTGCAATATGCAATTCTTTTGTAATGCATTTAATGTCATATAAAAATAAATCTGTATAGGGCAATATCTTTTCAAAAGCATCCCATGGTACATTTCCGGCAGTATCTACTGCTGTATGAATCCCATTTTCTCGACATTTTTGGAGTAAACTTGTGAGAAAATCCAACTGTAGCATACACTCACCACCGGAAAAGGTTGCGCCACCGCCCGATGATTGGTAAAAAGGTTTGTCTTTTTCGATTTCTTTAAAAACCTCTTCAACAGTATATATCTTTCCGCAAATTTCTCTGGCATCTTTTGGGCAAAACAACACACATCTGCCACAGAGAGAGCATTTTCCACCCTGCCGTTCGCAGACAGATTGGCATTTCCCACAAGATATACAACGATCGTGATAAATCAACATCTGTGGCGTTCGTTGCTGACTCTCGGGATTGTGACACCATCGGCAACGAAGATTGCACCCTTTAAAAAAGACAGTTGTACGGATTCCAGGACCATCTACATAGGATGTACGTTGGATATCGAATAGAACAGCTTCCATCAATCCACCGGCATTTCTTGTAATTTTTCAATCTTCTTCGCCCAAATACGTGCGTTTTCTGTCTCTCCGTGATAATATACAGAGAGAATTGTCTTTAACTGATCACAGTGGGCTTCGCAGCTAACAAGATTCAAATTACCGGCAGCGTTGTACCCCTCTTCTCCAGCACCTGTAAGCGTAGGACACCATGGATGCATAAAACTCCAACCTTGAAAATAATTTGCCAACATCATGGAATCTGCAAGCGGAGCGGAGAGTTTATGAAGATACGCCAACATTTGTTCGCGATCCTCGCCAGTATATACCTTGATACGTGAGGCATCCTGCGTATACCGATACGGAATTGCTTTCAGGGAGATTTCTTTTTCAATAGTCAGTTGACAGAGATATCCATAATACCACCCATCTCGTGACTTCGTTTTTGCAGTATTGTGAAAAAGGAAATTTCCCATACTGTATACGATAGGTTTACCGTCATATATTTCGTATCCCTGCGGACAATGTGTGTGTCCGGCAATCACAGCATCCGCTCCCATATCGCAGAACATTCGATATCGTTCCACCGTTCTTGGTGAGGGAATCGGATTGAACTCATTTCCACCGTGGAAGCAAACGATGATCCTGTCTGCATTTTTCTTCGCCTGCTGAATGGCTTTCAATAGTACACGTGGGTTATAGCCGGCAGAACCCCAGTTATCATCCGTTGACATGCCAAACTCATTTTCGCATACGGATAAAATCGCTGCCGATATGCCATCTTTCCTCAGTACAAAAGGCTTGTATGCCTCCTGCGTATTTTTTCCGGCACCGGCATGTCGAATCCTATGTGCATCTAACAACTGTATGGTATCTATTATAGCACCTGCGCCAAAATCTCCGATATGATTGTTGGCCAATGTCACGGCATCCGCACGAAACGCTTGCAAAAATGCAATGTTTTCTGGCATGGAAATCAGATTTGGACCACTCTTACAGATGGGTGTATGTTTTTCCCGATGAGCAAGCGGCGTTTCAAGATTTATAATGCGGAAATCTGCTTCATCTAAAATAGGACGTACATCTGATAAAATTCCGGTTGACTTTTCCATGTCCAGAGGCTCAATATCACGGAAATTCAAATCACCCGCAAACAGCAATTTCATATGCATATCTCCAGCTCAGTTGTGTGTAGTTCGTTCGATAATATCGTCCTGAATGCTTTCATTTAGCCTCACAAAATAATCTGAAAAACCTGTGACTCTGACGCGAAGGTGTCGGTACGAATCAGGCGAAGCTTTTGCTGCCAACAGGTCATCCCTCGAAACATACGTAAGCTGAAAATGGACACCACCATTTTTGAAGTAAGTTTCCAGCAAATCTACCGTTTTGGCAAATGATGCGTTATCTTTGATCAGCTGCGCATCGAGAGAGAGGTTGGTCACAGTGGATCCGCATGCGATAGCATGTGGGTCCACCTTGGCAATGGCATTCAGAAGTGCGGTCAGACCGCTGTGATCCCGTCCATTGCTTTGACCCAAACCGAATTTCAGATTATCTCCAGCATATCGGCCGTCCGGGGTAGCCAATGTTTTTTCTCCGAACCATTTATGGTGTTCATTGTATCCAAGCAGATCACCGATGAGCCATGGATACCCGAATAAATTCTTTTTTCCATATAAATACTGATAAAAACTGTTATACAGCCGGGCTGCCACCTCGTTGGAAATATCGTCGTCATTTCCGAAGAAACACCCTTTCTTCAATATCACAGTGCGGATGTCTTCATATCCTGCCCAGTTATTTTGAAGCGCCTTGGTCAATTCCTGCATAGTCACCAGCTTTTCTGTATAAACAAACTGCTTCACCACAATGAGTGAATCAATGACATTAGGAATCCCCAATAACATTGGTGCGGCAATAACGATATTTCCACCACCTTGTGTCAGACTCCGAGCGTTTTCTATACAGTCATTGAAAAACAAGCTGGAAATATAGTTGATATCCCTCGCTCGTATTGCGTTGTACCTGTCATCATAGTAGAAGATCTTCTCCAGATCAGCGAACAGCTCTTGTTCAAACAGTGAATAAAACGCCTCAAAGCATGTACAGTTGATTAACTCTTCCGCTTTTTTGTGGAATAGCGTCTCCACACAGCGGAGCAAATTTCCCTTGGAGTTACTTCCGGTGATAGCACCCAGGAATGCCGGTTCATTACATCCCACCATCGTATAGTTTACCGCTCTGTCATAAGGAAAACCGCAGATCTCTGTATAGCACTGGATTCGTTTTTCATCATTCGTGAAAGCAATCCGCTTATGGGGATCCTTGCGTTCCATATCCATCATCCAATAGAAGTCCTCATGTGCCATTTTTTTTGTCCACCGCAAGGTAATCTGGGGAATCCACGTGGGCAGTTCAAGAAGAGATTCTGTAATCAACCGGGAAATAGCAGAAAAACCGTCCGTACCATCAGGCAGGTACCCACCGATACAGAAATGAGATTGGCCTCCACGTGTAAAGTTGGGGCTGTTCAGCGGCGTAACAGACTGTACCATTAAGAACAGCTCCTGTAAATATTCCTTTGCTTGTTCATTTGTCAGCAGTCCGGCATCCATGTCATTTTTATAGAAGGAAGCCAGGTATCTATCCAGCGTTCCGAAGCTGTCTGGATCGGCACTGAAGCAAATATAAATACAGAGAACTGCTTCATAGAAATTCATTGGAGGATACTCCGGTACGCATCGTAACGTTTCCGCAAGTAATGTCAGCCGTTTTTTATCCTCAGAATTGTCTATATCTTTGCAGTACAGTTCTACCTTATCTGCGCATTTCCGCGCCCAACCGATCATTGCCTCCGCCACAGTTTTCAAACCTGTCAGAAACATGATTTCCTCTGGCGCAGTATGTACAGAAAGAGACGCGTCGATTTCTTTGAGGATACCACGAATGCCGACGCGCAAAACTTTGTGGTAATCCGCTGTGGCATGCTGCCATTCCATCGTAGAAAGATTGTCGATAGGTTTGAGATAAAAATACCGCATACCTTCCGATGTAAAACGATGTCCACTGCGGTTAAAAGCATCTCCGATCACAGAACCGTTAAATTGAAAAAAACCAGTAAAGGCGCTATCTGATGTGATGCGCGGTTCCTGCGCCAGAATATATGTCGCAATCCGTTTGGTATCCATTTCAGACTGCGGCAAAAGATAATCCAATCGATCAAATTCTACGGATACAGGCGATACAGCCATTTCCCCATTCAATGTCATCTGCAACAAATGTCGGATACGTTCGGTCACTTTGAGATTTCCTCCTTGTAAGGGTCCTGAAACTGTATAGTATTCGCCCGACTGGGTGACACGTTATACCGCTTCTTATATAATCGCGAAAAGTAATTCACATTGTCAAATCCGCATTCAGCTGCCACGCGAGCTACGGAGATTTGCTCATTGGTCAGCAATTCTCTGGCATAGGTCAAACGGAGCGCTTGAATATATTCCAACGGTGTTTGCCCTGTGTAACCTCGAAATAAAGTACGGAGATACTCGTCGGATATGCCACAAAGCTCTGTCAACATGGTCATAGTAATACGGCAGCGGAAATTCTGACGAATATATTCCACAGCAGGATAGATACGACTATACTTGCTGCTCTGGAAGTATTGCTTTTCTCTGTCAGCGATCAGGTCAGCAAATATCGCACTGACAATAGAATGCGTACGAAAATAGGAAGAAGGTGACTTTTCGTCCCACGTCTTGGCAGCTTTGAGAAATTGATTCTTATATCGGTTATCCGGTTCCAGCTTAATTAACTCAGGTTCCAAAAATGAATATTCTTCATCGTGAAAAATTTCAAAGACAATGTTAACAATGCTGCCCGGTTCGGTAACAGTATAGGTATTGTTGTAAAAACGCGGGATAATATAGATACTGTCCGGCACCAGGTTAATCACCACATTTTCAAAAAATTGTTGAGAATAACCGTCGAATTTATATACCATTTCATACTGTGTACGGGGATAATTTTGGAAAAATCCAACTTTCGCCAGTGAGCATCGTACAGAATGCAGTTGGAAATCGAACGATTTCAGATCCAGTAAGCTGTGCATATGTATCACCATCCTTGCAGGTATTATACGGCGAAACAAGTAAAAAGTCAATCTGTCAAGACAAACTTCTGTTGGTTTTTGTGCGGATTACACGATTTGTGCATTTACTATATGAAATGGTATGTGTTATAATAAAATCGTTACTATTAATCCTATTCTATAGTGAGGTACAATATGAGCAAGTACGGAAAGAAATTCGCGATACTGCTGATTATCGCCATGTTATCCGGAATGATATCCTCCTGCAGCGGCGGTGATATGGCAGAAACAGAATCCGTGACAGAGGATACAGAAACAGAAAGCGAATTGGCAGAGACGGAAAAGCAGCCGTATATTCCCACTACTTCTTATGGTGGTGCGGAATTTCGCATTCTCACACCTACCAGTACCACAGCATTGATGTATTTGTTCTCCGATGGTGAAAACGGAGAAACCTTAAATGATGGCGTATACCGTCGAAACCTAATGACAGAGGAATGGCTAGACATTGATCTGACATGGGAAGCGGAATGTCAGATCAATGAGCTTGCCAATATTGTCAGTCAGTCCGTACAGTCGGGGGATGATACCTATCAGCTTGTTTTGGCGGACAGTATGCGCGGCAATACGCAGCTTGTCTCCTCCGGTATGTTGTCGGATCTTGGCACCGTAGAGAACATCGACTTTTCACATCCATACTGGAATGCCTCCGCACTCCAAGAGCTGACCATCGACGGCAAAACCTATTTTGCAAAATCGTCTTATACTTTACCATCCGTTTCTGTAGTTGTATTCAACAAGCAGATGGCACAGGATCTGCAGACGGAAGACCTGTATACACTCGTCAGAGAGGGTAACTGGACGCTGGATGTATTCATCTCGATGATAGAACAGGCCGCAGTGGATCTGGATGGTGATGGAAAAATGACAATTGCAGATCAGTACGGCATGACTTGTATGCAGGATTACCCGCTAGACTGCTTTATCTATGCCTGTGGACAAACGCTTGTAAAACTGAACGATCAGGGCCGCATGGAAGTGGCATTGTACAACGAAGACAGTCTCTCCATGTACGACAAGCTGTACACGATGCTCAACGTCGGAGACAATACCTTCCATTGGGGTTGGGGCGACAAGGACAATGCAGAGAAAAAGGTAGAGATGAGTTCTGATCGAACGCTGTTTGAACTGAACCGTACAGACAGCCTGTATACACTCCGTGACAGCGAGGTAGAATATGGGATTATTCCGTACCCGAAGCTGAATGAAGCGCAAAAGGCATATATGATCAATGACTACAGCCGTCTGATTTGCATCCCGGTAACGGTAGCAGATCTGGAGATGGCAGGAAAGGTCTGCGAAATGCTTGGATATTACACAGAGGAATATGTATATCCGGCATACTATGAAAGCCTTCTAGAAGGAAAGGTTGCACGCGATGAGGATACCATCGAAATGCTGGACACAATCTTTGACAGCGTGGTGTATGATGGCGGAATGACCTATTTTGGACTCAATGGCGGCGGTATGCAGAACCTGCTGTATTATGTTTCCACCAAAGTCAGCAATGGTGATAATGATTTTGCCTCATTCTACGCAAAACAAGCAGAAAAGGCACAAAAGGAAATTGATACGTTCTATGAAAGCATCCAGTAATGTATTCGCTTATTCTCCAGTCATCCAAAACTGGATTCGCTCCCACCGGGAAGAACTGTTAGACATTCTGAAAACTCTTGTCAAATGCCCCACTGTCCGGGAACCTTATGCTCCCGGTGCACCGTATGGAGAAGCATGTGCGAATGGTTTGGATGCGGTCGAGTCCCTATATAAAGCGTACGGATTTACTCCCTATGCAGACAGAGAAGGCGGCTATCTGTTGGTGGAAACCGGTATCGAAACACGCACTATAGGGCTATTCGCTCATGGAGATGTAGTGGCTCCTGGAGAGAATTGGCTCTATGCAGAACCATTTGCACCTGTTGAAAAAGATGGTTTTCTCATTGGGAGAGGTGTACTTGATGATAAAGCGGCTGTCGTGATTTCTCTTGCCTGTGCTCGGATGCTGACAGATCTGGATCTTCCTTTTAACGCGAAACTGTTATGCTATACCGGTTTCAACGAAGAAACCGGTATGCAGGATATCCGCATATATCGTAAGAAGCATTCTCCGCCGGATTTTGGAATTGTATGTGACACTGCATTTCCACTGTACCGAGGAAACAAAGGTTCCATGTTCCTGCACACAGAAGCAGATGCGCCGTTTGATGATATTCTCAACATTTCCGGTGGTGAGTCTCTGAATATCACGCTTGGAAAAGCAAACGCCGTATTACGCGATTCGGAAAGCCTGTACTGTTGGCTCAAGGAACGGGAAACACCGGACCTGACAGTGGAAAGAAAAGACAATACCATTTGTTTACATGCGGCAGGGATTTCTTGCCATGGTGCTCTGCCGCAAGGTTCCCGAAATGCCGGAGGAATGATTGCAACCCTGCTTATGGATTGTCCGTTTCTTTCCGTATCGGACCGCAAAAAGCTGCGTTTTATGGATGCGCTTCTAAATGAGTATGACGGAAGAACGCTTGGAATTCAAAATACAGATCCGTTATTTGGACCATTGACCTGCATCAATGGCGTCATCCGTACCACAGACAGCCGCCCTGCGCTGGATTTTAATATCCGCTACGGCAACACGGTCACACCGGAGGCAATTTCTGAAAAAAGCACAGCTGTATTTACCGAAAACGGCTGGTCAGTACAAATCACAAGTGCTGAAAAGGCACACCTGACCTCGGAAGACAACCCCTATATCCGTACATGTATGGATATCTACCGCACTTTCACAGGGGATGTTACCGCAAAAACACAGATTAACGCAGGTGGAACCTATGCGATGCATCTACCTTGTGCAGCGGAAATCGGCCCCATGTTCTGGAAACCGGTTCCGTTTCCACTGCCACAAGGACATGGCGGCGTACATCAACCAGATGAATGCATCAGTTTAGAAGGAATGATGGAAGCTCTGGAGGTTACCATGTTGATGGTACTGGGCTGTGGGAATATGGAAGAAGAATAACTTTCTGTTCGATTCGAGGTACCCACTGATTTCAGGATGGCGAGGCATTATGATATTGTTCCTATCGCCATGGATATGGAATGGACAAAAAAGATCTTGGAAGCAGCCGATTAGAACATCCTATAAAAAAGAACACAAAGACAAGGGTGGAAAAAATCCATCCTTTTTGTGTACCCAGACGAGTATTTACATTCAATCAAGCTACTTCTAAATAGTATCTACTTCCGACCAAAAAAGTTACGCATTCATTCAAAAAAGTTCCTTGAAAAAGGTAACGTATTATGTTATACTGTGTCCGGTGTTATGAGAGAAGAGTGAGAAAAATGCATGCCTAAGCGAAAAATAGAAATAATGCTGATTGTATGAAGGGATATGCCGTAAGGAAAATCTCGAACACTTCTCATCTGCAGGATATTGAAGAGTTCTGAAGACCTCTAAGGAACCTCTGAATACGTCACTTTAAATCAGAGATTTCCTAAGCAAACATCACTTCAAATTCCGACAATGAAGTCGCTTGACAACTGCTTTTCAGGAATTATCCCGCAAAAACAGCCTGAAACCCAAAATTACCCCAGCTTCTCAAAAGGAAGCCACGCAGTGTACAAAACAAAGGAGTATGAAAGTATGAAAAAGAATTTCGTTGTAACGTTGATTGTGCTGGCATTATGCAGCTCTGTGATGACAGGATGCGACTCCACCACGGCACAGGAAACAGATACTGCAGCAGAGACGGAGGCGGTCACAACGGAAACCGCAGCAGAGGAAACAGTGGCAGAGACGGAAACAGAAGCTGTAGAAATTGCCAATCCGTGGACGGAATCGGATAAGGACGGCGTCCTGGCAGCGACCGGTTTTGAAATGACAGCGCCGGACGGTGCCTCGGATATTTCGTACAGTTATATGGCTGAGGGCGCGTTAGCACAGATGTGCTATACGCTGGACGGTGCCGAATGGATTTACAGAATCCAGATGGCAGACGCGTTAACGGATATTTCCGGCTTGTCAATACCGTGGAGCAATGAGAGCAGCGGAACCGTCGCCGGTATGGATGCAATGTATTACACCTATGTCTCGGACGACGAAACGGCAAACGACGTACAGCTCGTAAACTGGTACAACATGGTAGTCGGCGTGACCTATTCCCTTTCCGTTACAGGACAGGATTTGAACGGCATCGATTTACAGACATACGCAAACACGCTGTACGCTCCTGTACAGGGCGATGCGACAGACGATCCGGAGGGGGATCGTGAAACCGAACTGAACAATTATTTCCTCGGTGAGCATATAAGAAGCACCGACGAAAGCTCTCTTACCATAACGGACAATGGTGACGGCACGTTTGGAATTGCCTTCAGCATCATCCGGCTGTGCAATCTTGAAAATGGCATCGGAACTTTTGCAGAGCATAAGATGAGCTTCACGATCCTCGATCCGAGTGAAAACGAACTGTCCGGCGTGATCTACATAGACAGCGACAACAGCCTGACGATAAAGATCACAGACAGCACCTGGGAATATCTGCCGAACGACGAAATCCTCGAAGGATTCGGGAGATAATTCCGGATATCCCTTCCCTGTTTCAATCGAGCAGCCAACCTTCTCGCACCACCGCATATGAAAAGACGAAGGACTCACAGCAGTTCGGATACGAAAGTATCCCGCTGCCGCGAGTCCTTTGTCTCTATGGTTTATGTCAATGCAGAGCCTGCTTTTGTATGCATTGCATATATTGTGGCTGGAGATACGCATTCACAAAAAAATGGACACCTATTTCGGTACTTTCTTGTATCAAAATAGGTGTCCAAATATGAAAAAGGTGACCTATTTTGATACACGACGTTTGGGGGTGATGGAGATATGATACCATACTTTTTGTCTTTTGCCAATGTGCAGCTTTGCTGTAGAGGATGTTCCGTTTCCGCCGACGGCACTGTTCAACCAAATGCGTCCTGAAATCACAAACAACGAGCATTTTTCCAACATTGACTTCCGCATCAAACGCCGCCCGAGTAGTCTTCCCAAGGTTAGCGACAACGCCATCGACTGGGAACGCTGCATGATAAACCGTAAATCCTCTGTAAAGTAGAGCACGCATTCCGGATCATCAAGGGTCAGTTTGGCTACAAGAAAACGGTTGAATAAATCGGATTCTTGCGATAAAGGGCTGAAATATAAGGGCTTTTATCGCAAAAATAACCTTAAATCAGAGTATCCCTAGCCATCGCTGGGCGAAAACTTTCCACAACCTGATATAGGGACAGTCTGCCCTTTTCAGGAAAAAGAGCAGAAAAAGAAGTATGAACGGTTGTATTTTTGCGGTGGTTTTCCTGCACAAGCCCAAAAATCAGCTTGTATATCTGCAGGGAACAGGATAATGTTGTATTATTCAGAGGTTCTGATATAATCCCCATAGAGTAGACACATGAAAAAAAGAAAACAAGTCTACACTATGGGGGTAATTTATGTCAAGGAGAAGGAAGAGGACGTACAGCAAAGAACTGAAGCTTACAGCAGTGCAAGCATACCTGAATGGCGAGGGGAGTTATGAAACTTTACGGAAAAAATACGGAATAGTAAACGTAACGCAACTCAAACGCTGGGTAAAGTGGTATAATGGTCATAAAGAATGCAAAGAGAGGCGAGGAGCCGGAACGGAGATCTATATGGCCAAGGGAAGAAAAACAACACAGGAAGAGCGAGGAAAAATCGTAGCATTCTGCATAGAGCATGGGAAGGACTATCCGTTGACGATCCAAACATACGGGGTATCCTACCAGCAAATATATGCATGGGTGAGGAAGTATGAGGAGAAAGGGATAGACGGTCTGCGGGACGGCAGAGGAAGAACCAAGCCGGCAGACGAAATGAGTGCAGAAGAGCGCCTTCGCATGGAAAACAGGATATTGAAAGCGCAGCTCAAAGATGCGGAGATGGAAAACAAGCTGCTAAAAAAATTGCGGGAGTTGAGAGGGGGCGATGGATCAGCGGAGTAAGGCAGGAGGATTACTACAAAGCAATACAAAACATACACATATCCGAAGAATACCCCATTGAAAAGCTGTGCCGAAGATTACATGTAAACAGGTCTGCATATTACAAATGGCTGAAACGGACGCCAAGCGACAGACAGATTGAGAATGAGGAGATTGCCGAATGGATCAAGACGCTGTATGAAAAACAAGACGGGATACTCGGATATCGGCAGATGACGATCACGGTCAATCGGGATTACAATGTACATTACAATAAGAAACGAATTCGGAGACTGATGCAGATACTCCATCTGAAATCTGTGTGCAGAAGGAAACGGTACAACTATATCCAATCAACGTCCGAGGTAACTGCGGAAAATATACTGAACAGAGATTTTCATGCAGACAAGCCCAATGAAAAGTGGTTGACCGACGTAACCGAATTCAAATACTATGTCGGCGTGGAAGTCCGGAAAATATATTTAAGTGCAATCCTCGATCTGTATGACAGGAGAATCGTTTCGTACAGGATCGGAGACAGCAACAACAATTCGCTTGTGTTTGCAACCTTTGACGAGGCGGTAAAGGCAAATCCGGATGCACATCCTTTGTTCCATAGCGACCGTGGGTTTCAGTACACAAGCAAAAGCTTTCACGACAAACTGATTGCCGCCAATATGCGGCAGAGCATGTCACGCGTTGGCAGATGCATTGACAACGGCCCAATGGAGGGATTTTGGGGTATTCTCAAATCTGAAATGTAATATCTCAGAAAGTTTACTTCGCGTGACGATCTGATTTCGGCAATCGAGTGTTATCTCCATTTTTACAACAACAAGCGTTACCAGCAGAGACTCAGATGCATGACGCCGATGGAATTTCATCGCACCGTCGCGTGAAAAATTCCACCCTGCTGCGCAGCAGGGTGGAATTCCAGATAAAATCTTTTTGTTTTTTTTCACTGTCTACTTG
>CAVIKO010000007.1:69961-70567 GCA_963643035.1 bacterium | reverse complement strand
TTTTAGGAGGATGACACATGGCTAAGGAGAAGTTCGAGCGTACCAAGCCCCATGTTAACATCGGCACGATCGGTCACGTTGACCATGGTAAAACCACCCTTACCGCCGCTATTTCCAAGACGCTGTCCAGCAACGACGGCTCTCACGGCACGGCCAGCGCTGACTTCACGGCATTCGAGGACATCGACAAGGCTCCCGAAGAGCGCGAGCGCGGCATCACGATCTCCATTGCTCACATCGAGTATGAGACCGACAAGCGTCACTATGCTCATGTTGACTGCCCCGGCCACGCCGACTACGTTAAGAACATGATCACCGGTGCTGCTCAGATGGACGGCGCTATCCTCGTAGTTGCAGCTTCCGACGGCCCGATGCAGCAGACCCGTGAGCACATCCTGCTCGCCCGTCAGGTTGGCGTTCCGGCTATCGTTGTTTACATGAACAAGACCGACCTCGTTGATGACGAAGAACTCCTTGAGCTTGTTGAGATGGAAATCCGCGAACTGCTCTCCGAGTACGACTTCCCGGGCGATGATATTCCGATCATCCGTGGTTCCGCTCGTGTTGCTCTGGAATCCGCTGCTACCGATCCGAACGCTCCCGAAT
>CAVIKO010000007.1:67482-69951 GCA_963643035.1 bacterium | reverse complement strand
GGCTGACCTGCCGTTCCTGATGCCGGTTGAGGACGTATTCTCCATCACCGGTCGTGGTACCGTTGCTACGGGTAGAGTTGAACGTGGTACCGTTAAGATGGGCGACACCGTTGAAATCATTGGTCTGACTGACGAAAGAAAGACCACCGTTATCACCGGCGTTGAAATGTTCCGTAAGCTCCTTGACTCCGCTGAAGCTGGCGACAACGTAGGTCTGCTTCTCCGTGGTATCGACAAGAAGGGTGTTGAAAGAGGTCAGGTTCTCTGCAAGCCCGGCACCATTCATCCGCACACCAAGTTCGTTGGCCAGGTGTACGTTCTGACTGAAAAGGAAGGCGGACGTCAGAAGCCGTTCTTCTCCGGTTACAGACCGCAGTTCTATTTCCGTACCACCGACGTTACTGGCACCATCAAGCTCCCTGAGGGCGTTGAAATGTGCCGTCCGGGCGATAACGTAAACATGGAAGTTGAGCTCATTACCCCCATCGCTATCGAAAAGGGTCTGCGTTTCGCTATCCGTGAAGGCGGTCGTACCGTTGGTTCCGGCGTTGTTTCCGAAATCGAAGGCTAATTGCCGTTCATAACCGTAATTTTTCCTAGGGAAGAATTCCGGGTAAAAGTACAAGGCTGATGGGTTCCCTATCAGCCTTGCTTTGCATTTAGGAGTTTCGTATCATGAACAAAAAGAATTTAGCTGTACTGCTCACCATTGCAATGCTATTGCCATCCTGCGGAACAACAGAAACGGACAATACGACAAAATCTAAAAATGCGCAGGACAACCCTTCCATCGAAACTGCTGTGCAGACCGAAACGGAAACAGAGCTGACGAGTGATCTGCCGGACAGAGATTTGGAAGGAAAAGATTTCCATTTCTATGTCATGGGGATCGAACGGAATGCCAACAATTACTCTGTAGAGATATACTCCGCTGAACAGACCGGAGAGGTCATCAACGATGCTGTCTACAACCGGAATCTGACCCTTGCAGATACATACAATTTCACCATATCGGAAACGCCCAGCGGCAGTGGTGAGGATCTTGCTTCCACGCTAAACAAACTGGCGCAAAGCGGAGACGATACCTATCAGGTCGCGATGCTCAATCTCTCGGATTCTGCGACGATCATTCCGAAAAGCGTCCTATACAATCTGAATGAAGTGGAAAATCTCGATCTGTCGCAGGATTGGTGGGATGGCGTCATCGCGAAGGATCTCTCCATCGGCGGCAAGCTCTACAATGCTATGGGCGACATCAACATCATGGACAACAACGCTACATGGGCGGTGTTCTTCAACAAAGTGTTGATGGAAAACAACGGGTTTGAAATGCCTTACGATACCGTGCGTGCGGGGAAGTGGACGTATGACGCATTTTATACGCTGTCGTCTGCGGCTGCGCAGGATCTCGACGGCAACGGACAGATGGACGACAACGATCTGTGGGGAACGGTCGGCGGTGCTGAAAATACAGGATTTCTTTTCTTCTCCTCCGGAGAGCACTTCATTGTAAAAGATGAGAACGATATGCCCGCGATCCAGTTGCCGACGGATCGCGTGTATTCCGTCATAGAAGAAGTGCTGCAAATCCAGCAGGACAAAAATTCCACCCTTGTTGTGGAACGTGCGCAGAATACCTACTCGAATGTATGGAGCGACCTGATTCGCGGTAATTTCCGCAACGATCTCTCGCTTTTCTACGTTGCAGGGCTTTTGACGTACACCCTGATGCGCGATATGGAAAGCGAATACGGACTCCTGCCGCTGCCGAAGCTGGACGAAGCGCAGAGTAACTACTGGACGACGATCAATCAGAGCAACTGCTCCACGGTCACGATACCGGTCTCCAACCAGAACGTTGCCGACACCGGATTTGTGTTGGAAGCTATGGCGTTTGAAAGCATGAAGACCCTCACCCCCGCGTATTTCAACGTCGCACTCCAGAGAAAATACATGAGCGATGAGGAAAGCCGCGATATGCTGGCGATCATTCTGGAAAACCGGACCATCGATCAGTCCGTGGCGTACAACTGGGGCGGGCTGTTCAGCACGCTCTCCGGTCTGACCACGACGCAGAACGCTGATTTCGCATCTAAATTCGAAAAAATCAAATCGACCATGCAGACCGCGATGGACAAATTCATCGCGAATATTGAAGACTAAAAAATGCTGATTTCAGATGGATTTCGCATCAAGAATCCCTTAATTTCCATCTCATCGGCGCATCCTAAACGAAACAAATTTCGGGGATAGGTGCAATTCCTTACCGGCGGTATAGTCCGCGAACACACGAAACTGTGCGTATTGCCATAGCGCGTGTGCCGAGCAGGTGTGATTCCTGCACCGACGGTGACAGTCCGGACGGGAGAAATGGCTCTGGAACGAATCTTCCAAGCCGTATATGTCCCCGATGCCATTCTTTCTTAGGCAATCGGGGACTTTTCTCCTTATATTTACCAAATATAGGAG
>CAVIKO010000007.1:60367-67443 GCA_963643035.1 bacterium | reverse complement strand
TATGTATGCTGTGTGCTGCTCCATTTCCGCGTGTCTTTTCTCTCTTTTGAACTGAAGGACGCGGTGATGGCGGTGGGGGCAATGAGTCTCGGGCCGGTCGCGGGAACTGCCATGGCGGTCATCGTTTGCCTCGTAGAGCTTGTCACAATCAGCTCGACAGGGGTGTACGGATTTGTGATGAACCTGCTGTCCAGTCTGACCTACGTCTGTGTCGGAAGTGCGATCTATCAGCGACATAGAACAATGCAGGGGGCTATCGTTGGGATCGCATCTGCATCGGTAGCAACGGTGGCGATCATGATCGGCGCAAATTGCGTCATCACGCCGGCGTATATGCACGTGGAAACGGCAGAGGTGATCGCTCTGATTCCAACTCTCCTCCTGCCGTTCAATGTAACGAAAACGATTTTCAACAGCGCCGTAGTCTTTCTGCTGTACAAGCCTGTGACAAAGGCGTTGATTTCCGCCGGATTTCTGCCCAAACGCGCGCCGATTTCCGTGGACTCGATCCACGCGGGGCTTCCGGCAGCAGCGCAAGCGCGGCGTAGAATTCTCGTTCCGTTGATTTCAGCCGCGATCGTGATTGCGTGTCTCTTCTATTTCTTTATCGCGCTGAACGGAAGTTTCACGATACGTTGAGCGGATATACGTAAAGCAAATGGAATTGGCAGAGAGCCGATGGAGAAATCTGTCGGCTTTTTGTACATAAATGTGCAGTATGAAGGAGGTATGCCGTTGCAGATCGTGCAGAGTGCCTATTGCGGTGAATGCGGATTTGTGGTATACTATAGTTGAAAATAAAGGAGTCTTCACATCCGAAACTTTCTTATCAAGAGCGGCGGAGGGACTGGCCCTGCGATGCCCGGCAACCTATCGAGCGAAAAACGTGAGACAAGGTGCCAATTCCTGACAGATGAGAATGGTGAATCGATGAATTGTTCCGGTTCTCATGCTGTGCGGTATGAGAGCTTTTTTGTTGAAATATGCATCCATTTTGGAGGAAATATGAAACGTTTGTTTACCAGTGAATCCGTGACGGAAGGGCATCCCGATAAAATCTGCGACCAAATCTCCGATCGGATTCTCGACGAAATGTTGAAAGCGGATCCGATGTCCCGTGTAGCTTGCGAGACGACCTGCACGACGGGCCTTGTAATGGTCATGGGGGAGATCACAACAAATGCGTATGTGGATATTCAGGCCGTGGTGCGTAAGACGGTTTTGGATATTGGCTACGATCGGGCAAAATACGGCTTTGACGGCTCGACATGTGCAGTGATCAACTCGATCCACGAGCAGTCCCCGGACATTGCGCTCGGTGTGGACAAGTCCATGGAGGCAAAGAACGGCGCAGATACAGACGAGTTTGACACGGGAGCGGGCGATCAGGGCTTGATGTTCGGATACGCATGCGATGAAACGCCGGAACTGATGCCGCTGCCGATTTCTCTTGCCCACGCATTGGCAAAGAAGCTGACAGCGGTACGCAAATCGGGAGTGCTTCCCTATCTCCGTCCGGATGGAAAAACACAGGTGACCGTGGAATATGACGAAAACGACCGTCCTGTACGTGTGGAAACAGTGGTAGTATCTTCGCAGCACGATCCGGGTGTGGAGCTTTCCAAGATTTACGCGGACATTCTCCGAGAGGTTATTCTGCCGATCATACCGAAAGAGATGTTTGACGCGGAAACGAAGGTATACGTGAATCCGACGGGGCGGTTTGTGATCGGAGGACCGATGGGCGACACAGGGCTAACCGGACGGAAGATCATCGTAGACACCTATGGCGGATATGCACGGCACGGCGGCGGCTGTTTCTCCGGCAAAGATCCGACGAAGGTGGATCGCAGTGCATCCTATATGGCGCGCTATATTGCGAAAAATCTCGTTGCCGCCGGAGCTGCACGGAAGTGCGAGGTGCAGATTGCCTATGCGATCGGTGTGGCACATCCGGTATCTGTGCGTGTGGATACGTTTGGTACCGGTGTGAAGTCCGATGCGATCCTCGAACAGCTTGTGATGGATCTGGTGGATATGCGCCCCGCCGCGATTATTGCGAAATTCAACCTCCGCCGTCCGATCTACGGGGATCTCGCCGCCTATGGTCACATGGGTCGTGAAGACCTCCACGCACCATGGGAAGCCATTGACCTGGTTCCAGCGATCCAAGAAAGACTGTAAATTACGAAGAAAATTAAAAACGCGGCTTCTTGCTCAATGAAATCCAAAGGATTCACTGATTCAAAAAGCCGCGTTTTCCGTTTTTTCCCCCATCGAGTGTCGAGTGTCGAGCGCATGTACAAGATCAATCTGTCGGTAAAGAGAACCAGAAGCGAGTGCCAGAACCGGGGGTGGATTGAACGCCAAAGCGCGCTCCTGCCAGGACGAGGATGTTTTTGACGATCGATAGACCGAGTCCGGTACCCATGTCGGCGCGTTTGTGGTAGTCGTGTACCTTGTAATAGCGTTCCCAGACGAGGGGCAGCTTGTCTTCAGCAATACCAATACCGTGGTCGATCACGGAAATTGTCACATAGCCATCCGCGATCTCCTGTCGCACGATCACCTGCTTGTCGTCTCCCGCATAGTTCACCGCATTGTTCATCAGATTGTAGACTACCTGCAGAATCCGTTCACGATCTGTGTTCACGAATACATCCGACATTGCCTCCAGACGAATGTCGTAACCCTCGCGCTCCCGTAGCCGACTGTAGCGGTCAAGCGTTTCGCGGAGTACCTCTGTAAGATTGAATCGCGCCGGATGGAGAACCACAACCCCATTTTGAAAACGTGATACCTCCAACAAATCGTTCACAAGGGAGGTGAGGCGTGCCGTTTCGTCAATAATCACCTGCATATTTTCCGCTGTTGCTTCTCCCGGAATGTCGCGGATCATCTCGCTGTAACCGGAGATCATCGTCAGAGGGGTGCGCAGATCGTGGGAAATGTTCGCTACCAGATCCTTCTGCATTTTGTCGAGGGACGATAGCTCCTGGGCTGCACGGTTCAATGTTTCCGACAACTGTACCGTCTCACTGCAATTTCCACCATCGAAGTGGACATTGTAGTTTCCCATCGCAAGCTGCGCTGCCTCGCCGCTCATTTTCGTAAGCGGACGCGCAAAATACGCCGATAGAGCAAACGCCATGCCCGCGCCAAGCAGCACCATCAGCACAGAAATCAGGACAAGCTGCATCCGGAGTACCGATACCGTGGCGTTCAACGGCGCGATCTGCATGTTGATGATATAGAGTATGTCGCCGTCCTCATTCAACCCTGCGTGGATCACGCTCCGCGTCCGCTCAATGGCATCCGCATCTACATCCTCATCATCCGGGCGAAAGAGAGAAGCGATTGCGAATTCTTCCTCAAACGAACCGCCGCCTTCCTGTGCGCTCACATAGATCCTGCTCAGCTGCTCCGATGAGAGCATATTGTGGACAAAGCAGAATACGTTGGAATGCTCGCGAATCACCTCTGCCGCGTAACCCTGTCGGATTGTGAATACCGATAGGCACATATTAGATTCCTGTGTCACCGATGCCGCTGTGTTCCGCAGTTCATTTTCAATTGCTTCCGCCTTGTCCTCTGTTTCCACTGTATCCGCCATCTCATCCAATGTGGCGATTACTTCCTCCATTTCGGATACCCCGCGATGGAGCTCACGCAGTTTTACAGTGTGGTACATGCTGTCCATGAAGAATGTCTGGAAGAGCCAGATCGCTCCAATCACCACCACGATGAACGCGCCGAACGACAATAGCAACCGTGTGCGCATTGTCATCGGATGGCGGAGCGGGTGTTTATTTACAGTTCCCTCCGCTATATCATTGCTCCGCGTCAAAACGATAACCAACTCCTCTCAGCGTCACGATGTATTTCGCGTATTTGCCGAGACTCTTGCGCAGCAATTTGATGTGTGTGTCGAGCGTTCGGTCGTCGCCGAAATAGTCGTAACCCCAGACCTCGCAGATCAGCTTCTCCCGGGTCAGGGCGATATTTTTATTTTTGAGCATGTAGAAGAAAAGATCATACTCTTTTGGAGTCATATCAGCGCGCTTGCCGTCCACGTATACAATCCGCGCGGTTAGATCCGCCTGCAGTCCGCCGTCTGCTAAGGAGACGATCTCGTTGGGTTGTGATTCCGCAGCAGACTCACCGGAGAGTCGCCCCTGTGTGCGCTTCATTACGGCATCCACCCGGAGCATCAACTCCTTCGGTGAGAATGGCTTGACCACGTAGTCGTCGATCCCCAACTCAAAGCCGTTGATCTTGTCGTATTCCTCCCCGCGTGCGGAGAGCATGATGATCGGAAGCTGGGAGAATTTGCGGATCTCCCGGCATGCGGAAAAGCCGTCCAGCTCAGGCATCATAATATCGATAATCATAATATCGAATTTGTTTTCCTTACATAGCTGAACCGCTTCCATGCCGTCCTTTGCCTCGGTGATGGTGTGTCCCTCGTACACGGCGTATTTTGCGATCAGCTTGCGGATCATTTCTTCATCGTCTACGACAAGAATATGGTATCCCATAGGTCAGATGCTCCTTTCGGGTGATAAAAAATGGGTCAGAATAATAAGGAAAGAAAGTCATTGGTTTCGGAAAACGCTGGTTTCGGGTTATTTCTGCAGGTCTAACGGTGGGGATTCCCGCGGGCGGTATCCCGCGCTTTTTGGCGCAAAACGCAATGGATTCCGTAATCCGTACACAGGAGAACAGAAAAGGCAAAGGGGGATCAGTGATGAGCCGATCCCCTGTTTTCCTCTGGATTCGTTTAGCCTCTGGTAATCGGCAGCTCGGTTCCCGTGGATTCCGGTACCTTTTCATAGCAGGTGACCTCCACCTCGGTGATCTTGCCCTGACGCGATACCTGGAATGTGAGCTTGTCGCCAACGGAAGCCTTCTTCACGATGGCGGTCACATCCTCGCTGGAGCTGATCTCTTCGCCGTTGATGGAGATGATTCTGTCGCCGATCTTGAGTACATCGTCATTGTAGCCTTCCGTGACCTCGGTGATATAGGTGCCGTAGCCGGACAGGCCAAGGTAACGAGCCATAGAAGCGTCCGTGACATCGTAAAGGCTGATACCGATGATAACCTTACCCTTTACGTAGCCGTATTCCATGAGCTGTTCCGCAACGTCCAGCGCATCGTTAACAGGAATCGCGAAGCCAAGACCTTCCACGCCGTCACCGGAGGATTTTGCGTTCACAATGCCGATGAGTTCACCGCGCATATTGAACAGACCGCCGCCGGAGTTGCCCGGGTTGACCGCCGCATTTGTCTGGAGAAGATTCATCTCCACACCGTTGACGGAGATCTCACGGTCGAGTGCGCTGATGATGCCGTTGGTTACAGAACCGCCCAGCTCGCCGAGCGGGTTACCCACTGCGATCACGTCCTCACCGACGGAGAGTTTGGAACTGTCGCCCATCACAGCGGCAGTCAGACCTGTCTTGTCGATCTTGATGATAGCGATGTCCGCGTCCGCATCGGTGCCGATGACGGTTGCCTCATATTCGGAACCGTCAGTCAGGCGTACTGTGATCTTTTCGGCGATCGTGGTGCCGTCACTACCGCAGATGACGTGGTTGTTCGTGATGATATAACCATCTTCGGAGATGATCACGCCGGATCCCGCGCCGCCGGATACATACTGGTACCACAGGCTGACGGTGGTGTACTCGGTGTTGATCTCCACAACGGAATCCTTGACCAGGGCGGCTACCTGGGCGCTGGTGAGATCGCCGCCTTCCGCAGTAGTCGAGGTGGTTACGGTATCCACGCCCTTATAGATCACGGTAGGCGAATTCGTGCTGTTTGCAGAGGCATCTGATTCCGCGGAAACGGTGGCTGTCGGAGCGAAGTACTGGTTGCCGATTGCGGAGCCAACGAAACCGAAACCGGTAGAGAGAAGAATCCCACCGACGACTGCCAGAGCTACGAAGCCTGCCTTACCGTTCTTGCGTGTCTTCTTCTGATTCTGCTGTGTGGGACGATAGGAAATTTCACCCTGACGCGGCTGATACTGCTGGTACTGCTGATACTGCCCATACGGGTTGCTGTTTTGTTGTGTGTTATTCTGCTGTGTGGAGTATGGGTTCTGTCCGTAGGGATTGGGGTTCGTGTTGTTCTGCTGCTGCGTGCCGTACGGATTGGTATGATACGAATTCTGCGGCATGTGGTTCTGCTGCGGCGTGCTGTTCTGTGCCGGAGACGGATTTGCGCCGTTCTGTTGCGTGAGATACGGATTCTCAACCGGTGCGTGCGGGGCGGTATCCTGTGCCGGAGTATTGCTTACCGTGCCGTTCACGGACGTCGCGTTCTCGGTATTGTCGGTGTTCTTATTATTGTCATTAGCCGTTATTTCGTTCTCGTTTGCGGCATTGTTGTTCACGTTCTCATTCTCGTTCATGTTGTTATTTTCATAGAATTCTTTCATGGTTACTATTCCTTTCCGAAAGGAGCATTTCGATCTTAGCGATCGATTTTTTCTATTTTCTTGCTCCTCATCCTTTGTGCCTATAGTATACAGCCCCAATGTGACAATCATATGAAGCTGTCCGGGATTTTCGTTGAAGAATATCGTGAAATTTTTGTGGAAAAGGGAAACGAGACTGTGAACGGTTGTTTTTGGTAAACTCCGCTAAACCTATTGCATCAAAAAAACTTCAATCTTAAGCTTTTGACGCAAAATCTCGATTTAATTCGTGCTTCCTAAAAATATAGTGACAATAAAGCCGTCTACGTTGTTGCCGGAGATAGAGTAGTTTTGGAAGCGATTGCCGCGGGGAATTTGAATTTCGGTGTCACCGCCGGCGGATTTCGGAACGTAATAGATGAGGTAGCCTTCGTTAGGCGCAGCATCGGGGGAGACGGAGGCGAAAGAACCGTCGGATTGAACCCAGAGAAAACTGGTGTCGGTGGTGTACTGTTTGATCTCGTCGATGTATTCCTCCAGACAGAGGTTGCGGCTCGTCATGATTGCGGCGTGGGGAATACCAACGTAGCGATAGTGCCACGACTCGTAGCCGATTTTCGTGATGTCGATTTTATCGGAGGGATAACGC
>CAVIKO010000007.1:29300-60357 GCA_963643035.1 bacterium | reverse complement strand
ACGCAGGACAAAGCCAAATTCCGCACAATGCTCATCGATCCATGAACCGTACTCGTATTCCTCGACCGCTACTGATTTGCCGTCTGCGGTGTAGAACGACAGATCCATTGCAAGTCCGGTGTGATGCTCGCTGTAGGTCGGCGTAGCCACATAGAGCGCGGCAAGCTCCTCCCCCTGCGATGCCACCCGGTCGTTGTAGATCTGCCGCTGATCCTCCACGTTCCGATAGCCGCTCACGATGATCATTTCCGACGAGCCGGTTTCTGCGTAAAAAGCGTCTGCCATTGCGTTCATCGACGTGAGAGCTTCGTCCGTCAGCGCAATATTTGTGTTCGATACCTGATACGATGCGCTCTTATTGCCGTAGACGGTCTTGACGGCGATCGTGTCCGCGTCCGGATAGGAGTAATTGTAGTTCACAAGAATGAGATCGCCCTTCCACAGCGCATCCGCCGCGACCGTCACCGTGTTCCAGAGCATTTCTGATTCCGCTGACTCCGTTTCGGCAGCTGTATCCGCGGCTCCATCGTCCGTTGTATCGCTACCTGTCGTGTTCATCGTTTCGGATGCGCTCGTCAGCGGCTGGGTCGCCGACACCGCCGATTCCGATGCGGTTGATTGGTTTTTCACGATTTGCGTGATCCCTACGGCGGAGATTGCCACAGCGACGAGGAGAAAGAGCAAAATCGCGGGATTGGGTTTGTCCGGCTTCCGGCGGCGGTATGATACCTCCGGCTGTCGCGGCTGAGATCGTACCTGCGCCTGCCTGCTCGGTTGCCCACCCTGCGCGATATGCGGATTCTGTGTCGAACGCCCAACCTGCGGATTTCCCGCGCCGCTGTTTTGCGCCGCGTTTGCCCGTTTTGCCGCCATCGCCTTCCGATATGCCTGAATCTGCCGAATCTCTTCTATCGTGTACGGCGTGCCATCTGGTTTCAGCGGCATCGCGCCATTTTCATTCTGCTGTGTGGGACGCGTGTTGCGATTGTCTGCCAAGATCCTGTCCTCCAAGGGAAAAGTGATTACCTATAGTATACGAAAGCCAGAGCCGGATTGCAAGGGCAAGAACGTAAATTTTAACGAATTTCCATAATAAAATACCGCGGCAGAGCGAGCCGCCACGGCATTTGGAAGATTATTCAATGACCTCACAGTCGCCCAGCAGCTCCGGACGATTTTTTATGGAATCCGCATCGGTCAGTTCTCGGATCACGCGGCACGGATTTCCGGCGGCAAGCGAATGGGCGGGAATCGAACGGGTTACAACGCTGCCCGCGCCGATTACGCAGCCTTCGCCGATCTCCACGCCGGGCAGGATGGTAACGTTCGCACAGATCCAGCAGTTCGCGCCGATCTTGACCGGTTTTGCCCAGCACAGCCGCTTTTCGGAGCCGTCGGGGCAACGGAGAGCCTGTCGTTCGTTCGGGAGGAACGGGTGCATCGCTGTGGTGATGGTGACGTTCGGACCGAAATCGCAGTGCTCACCGATCTCGACAGGTCCGTCATCCTGACACGTGAAGTTGAAGTTGAAGAAGGTGAATTTTCCGATTTTCGTATGTCTGCCGTAATGGAAGCGGATAGGGCCGTTGAAGCTCACACCCTCGTTCAACTCGCCGAGCAGCTCTGTAAGGATCGCGCGCCGCTCTTCCACCTGATCCTCATTGAGCAGATTGTACTGCTGATTCAGCGCATGGGCTTTTTTCTTGATTGCAACGCGCCAATCTTCGCCGGGGAAGAACATCGCGCCGTTGTTGTTATTGAGCATAATAGACCTCCTATGGTATCCAATTGATTTTCTCTATGATAGCACAAATGCTGTGAAAAATCAACTGGGTAAGGCAAAAAGCTCTGTCTGCGGAAGAAAAAATCCCCGGAAATCCTGCAATCTCCGGGGAAAGGGTGTATATTGTTTACACTTGATTATTCATCCATGGCATCACGGCGGGAGAGATTAAATCTACCCTTTTCGTCGGTGCCGAGGAATTTCACGCGGATTACATCGCCGACGTTGCATACATCCTCGACCTTCTCCGTGCGCTTCTTATCGAGCTTGGAAATGTGAACCATGCCTTCCTTGCCGGGTGCGAATTCCACAAACGCACCAATCGGGATGATGCGGGTGACCTTACCTTCGTAGATGCAGCCGACCTCCGGCTCAAAGATGATGCCGGCGATGATCTCACGCGCTTTGTCCACGGAGTCCTTGGCAACCGCGGAGATGAACACGCTGCCGTCGTCCTCGATATCGATCTTCGCACCGGTATCCGCAACGATCTGCTGGATGATCTTTCCCTTCGGACCGATGACATCGCCGATCTTCTCAACAGGGATCTTCATGGAGGTCATCTTCGGCGCGTATTCGGAAACCTCCGCACGCGGAGCCGGGATGGCATCGAGGATCACTTCGTCGATGATGTAGTCTCTGCCGCGGTGGGTGACAGCGAGTGCTTCCTTAATGATTTCGGGAGTCAGACCGTCGATTTTCAGATCCATCTGGATGGAGGTGATGCCCTTGTGGGTGCCGGCGACCTTGAAGTCCATATCGCCGTAGAAGTCCTCCAAACCCTGAATATCAATCATGGTCATCCAGCGGTCGCCCTCGGTGATCAGACCGCAGGAAATACCGGCAACCGGCGCCTTAATCGGCACACCTGCGTCCATGAGGGCGAGGGTAGAGCCGCAGACGGACGCCTGAGAGGTGGAGCCGTTGGAGCTGATAACTTCGGATACGCAACGGATGGCATACGGGAATTCTTCCACGGAGGGGAGAACCGGGATCAGGGAACGTTCTGCGAGCGCACCGTGACCAATTTCACGCCGTCCGGGACTGCGGGAAGCCTTTGCTTCGCCGGTGGAGTAGCCGGGCATATTATAATGGTGCATATACCGCTTGGTTTCGTCCTCGCTGATGCCATCGAGGAGCTGCGCATCGGAGATGGGACCGAGGGTGGCGATGGTCATAACCTGTGTCTGACCACGGGTGAACATACCGCTGCCGTGGTCGCGATCAAAGAGGTGAACCTCAGCGGCAAGCGGACGGATCTGATCCATTCTTCTACCGTCCACGCGCTTCTGTTCATCGAGAAGCCAGCGGCGAACGATCTGCTTTTGGATTTTGTACAGCACCTCGTCGAGTACCTTAAACTGTGCTTCATCGTTATTGCCGAATTTTTCGTAAACGGCTTCGGTGATGGGCTGCATACGGGCATCGCGGATGTTTTTGTCATCGGTATCAAGAGCTGCCATAACATCGTTGTGGCAGAACTGATCAACGGCGTCATAAAGATCGTGGTCGATTTCACAGGAGGGATACGTGAATTTCGGCTTGCCGATTTCGGCAACGATGGAGTTGATGAAGGCGACGAGCTTCTTGATCTCCTCATGTGCAAACATGATTGCCTCAAACATCTTCTCATCGGAGACTTCCTTGGCGCCGGCTTCGATCATGACAACCTTTTTTTCGGTACCTGCCACAGTGAGCTCCAGAGAGCTGCGTTCGCGCTGCTCGGCAGTCGGGTTGATGATCAGACCCTCTTCCTCGGTCAGACCCACGAACACGCCGCCGATCGGACCGTTCCACGGAATATCGGAAATGGCGAGAGCAATGGAGGCACCGATCATACCGGCGATTTCCGGCGAGCAATCATGATCCACGGCGGTGACGAGCAGGGAAATTGCCACATCGTTGCGGAGATCCTTCGGGAAGAGCGGGCGGATAGGGCGGTCGATGACGCGGGAGGTCAGAATTGCCTTTTCACTCGGTCTGCCCTCTCTCTTGAGATACGAGCCGGGGATTCTGCCAACGGCGTACAGTCTTTCTTCAAAATCAATGGACAGGGGCAGAAAATCGATGCCATCGCGCGGACGTTTGGAGGCGGTGGCGCAGGCAAGGATCGCTGTATCGCCATAACGAACGAGGACAGAGCCGTTTGCCAGACCTGCCATTTTGCCGGATTCGATCACAAGCGGACGACCGGCTAAGTTGTAGGTGAATGTTCTGTAATTTTCAAACATATCAGTAGGTGGCCTTTCTGTAAAATACAATATAAATATAACATCTTACAGACCACAGGGCTCAGCAGTTACATACACGTCCGTTTCATCCCGGGCGCATATGTAATTGCTAAGGCTCGTGGTCTGCTTCCATGGGAATATGGGGAACGAGGGGAACGGTCGCTTATGAATCAATGAATCCAGGGGTTCATTGCGCTCCGCAAAACTTTTACACAAGAGTGGGATGCTTGGTATCCTGTGTTCTTTGTGGGTTTCTTATGAACGAAAATAGGCGGGTGCCGCGGGATGAACCGCAGTACCCGCACTTGAGATTTTCGCTGAGCGGTTTAGAAGTCGATTCGGGACTTATCTTCTCAGACCGAGCTTAGCAACGATTGCACGGTAGCGTTCGATATCGTTCTTCTGGAGGTAGCCGAGAAGGTTACGTCTATGACCAACCATCTTGTTCAGACCGCGGCGGCTATGGTGATCCTTCTTATTCACCTTCAGATGCTCGGTGAGCGCATTGATACGGAAGGTCAGGATAGCGATCTGTACTTCCGGAGAACCGGTGTCGCCTTCGTGAACCTTATACTGTTCGATAAGAGCCTGTTTCTGTTCCTTGGTAATCATTTTCTTCACCTTTGGTTTATTATAGATTCAGAATCCGATGTCATAGCGGCGGCGGGTGAAGTATTCCCGAGGGATCGCGGCATATACCGGAACGGGAACCGAAATCCGACCACTGCGGCATGGACACTGTCGATTACTATTATACCATATAATTATCGTTTTGTAAACCCGAAATACAAAAAATCTTTCAGGTTTTACATAAAAAATCCAACGCGGCGGGAAAGTATGCAGGGAGAATGGGCGTGTATAGGTGCGAGGAAAACGAGTGGGAATGAGAATAAGCTGAACAGTGGAGGAATCTGTCCCACTCTCGAGAATTTCCTTGACAGGAAATTCTCCAAAGGTAGGCTTGACAACAGAGTGGGAATGAGAATAAGCTGAACAGTGGAGGAATCTGTCCCACTCTCGAGAATTTCCTTGACAGGAAATTCTCCAAAGGTAGGCTTGACAACAGAGTGGGAATGAGAATAAGCTGAACAGTGGAGGAATCTGTCCCACTCTCGAGAATTTCCTTGACAGGAAATTCTCCAAAGGTAGGCTTGACAACAGAGTGGGAATGAGAATAAGCTGAACAGTGGAGGAATCTGTCCCACTCTCGAGAATTTCCTTGACAGGAAATTCTCCAAAGGTAGGCTTGACAACAGAGTGGGAATGAGAATAAGCTGAACAGTGGAGGAATCTGTCCCAAGGTTTTGACAGAACAGTTGAGTGGGATTCAACAGTCTATATCGACGGCTTGTATTCATGCAAATTTTGTGTAGGATTACATTGACTCACCTGTGAAATTGGATTCAAGCTGTGCAGATGAACAAAATTCAGACGACAACTGTCCCTGTTTATGATTCCAGATTGACAAAAACTGTTTTCAATGATATAATAGATCCGTAGGCATTCCGAAATAATTTCTTAAGTGCTACGGAATCCTCAAACATAAGACAATTTCATTCGGTAAAGGAGAAAAAGTATGAAGAAGACAATTCTTGCGTCTCTTGCGCTTCTGTTAGTGGTTTGCATGGCAGTATCCATTACAGCGGCTCCGGCGGTATCCGGCAGAAAAACCTGTACGGCATACATCGCGGACATTGCCATCGACGGTAAAATCGATGACGCATGGGCATACGCACCCGTGATCTCGGTAGATACTGTTAAGGAAAACGCGTCCGCATGGTTTGGCGACAGCAGCAAGGTCGCCGGTGAGGATTACGCGACGCTGAACTGCAAGGTTCTGTGGAACGGTGCAGACACGCTCTACGTTCTGTTCGTAGTGGAAGATGACAAGATCAGCCTGGTCGGCGACAGCGACTGGCTCCGTGACTCCATCGAACTTTTCGTACAGCTGGACAACGAAGCTGAGGATTCCAGCGCATCCAAAGTGCAGCTGAGATGGTTCGCCGATGGTACCCCGAATGGTAATGAAATCGAGTACGGCTTCTCTCAGGACGGCAGCACTCTCATTTTTGAGGTGGCGTATGACGTCAGTGAGGTTGTAGACGGCAACTACCTTGGTATTGATTTCCAGTACAACGATGACGCAGAAGGCAACGGCGAACGCAATGTGTGCCTGGGCTGGTCAGACTCCGTTGACGCTGCCTCCAGCGACTGCACTGTATATGGACAGTGCGAGCTTTCCGATGTGACGGTAGCGAGCCTGATTGCGGCGGAAAAGGAAGCGGCGGAAAAGGCGGCGGCAGAAGCGGCTGCAGCGGCAGCGGCTGAAACGACCGCGGCAACTGAAACCGTAGTTGCTCCGAAAACCTTTGATGCAGGTGTGATCGCAGCCGCAGCGGCAATTATTTCTGCAGCAGGCTTTGCTGTATCCAAAAAGCATTAAACGAAACGGTTCTCACAACGCGCCGCGGCGCAGTATCGTTATGAGACCATAATGGTCCAATGGAGGCAGAAACTCATGCAATCTGCGGCTATGTGTCAGAAACTGGTAAAGCCGCGTGAGAAGGGAGAATTTCGTGCCATTGTATGAGCCAATACAAAGATCAAACCGCTCTGTACCACAATTTCGGTAACGGAGCGGTTTTTTCACGCAAAATGCTTGAAAACATCTTCATGATATGCTATAATGAGCAAGAACAAAATATCTGTTTTGAGTGTGGCGGCAGGAATGGAAGTGCTTGATTGGATGCAACACGACTGTCTCTCTTCGCCCACCGACGTTCCCCATGTTCCCCAAGAAAGGATTTTTTATATGAAGCAAATTGAAACTTGGCAGAGACCGAAAACCTCCAGAGTGTATCTCCATCCGTATGGTTCCGAGCGGCTTATCATGGTGCAGCCGGATATGAAAATCGTCGATCTTGATCTGCGTTATAACGGCTGGCATTACAACTTACCCGGATTTGGCGCGCACCTGCTCTTCGGAAAGGAACCGGGAGATGCCGATATGGAACTGACCGAATGGAAAAAACCGGAAGACGGTCTTCCCATTTATACTTTATATAACGTCGATCCCGACAACGGCTGTAAGATCCAGATGACGGCGTTCTGCGATACCAATCGGAAACCCGCATCGTATTGCGAGGTGAAGATCACCAATCCGCATAACGAAACTGCAAGCGGCACGGTCGGTATTCTGCCGCGCTGGTCAGCTACGGATCATTATCTCACCGGACTCCACGACACTGGATATGAGCCCTACGATTGCAATGTGCGGCAGTGGTACCTCTGCTGGCTCAATCCGTTCGCGCCCACTGCAGCCGATCCGCTGACTGCGCGCGATCAGAATGGGTACGGCGAGATTCGGATCCTGTCCTACGACGAGGTGGGGAGTGTCAAGTGGATTTCCCGCGATGAGCAGAAGAATCGCTTCAAGGCGCACGATTACTACCGTTACGACTATACTATCGCTGCCGGAGAATCCGTGACCATCCGCTTCGTCCTGCGCAAGGATTCTACGGAAGGCGCAAAGTCCTATACGGATGCACTCTGCGAAATGACCGAGTTCTGGCTGCATGTACAGAGCCAGGTGCGCGTACTCCCGAACGCGGAGGGCAAGCTGACTGAAAACATGTTCCGGCAGAATATCACCGTCATGCTCCAGATGCTGCAGCGGTACGAAAATTCCGTCGATCCCGATATGATTTTTGCAAGACAGGGCGATGTCGGCAGATTCATCTGGATCTGGGAGGCGGTTCATTTCCTGACCCTCCTCGATCGTGTAGGATTGTCCGCGTATGTCACCGATGCGTATCGGATGTTCTTCAAGTTATGGCAGAAACAGGACGGCGACGATAAAGGGCGGCTCGACAATCCGTATGTCCGGTGGGACAATACAAATGGCGCATGCCTCGCAGGCTTGTCCTATCACCTCATGTGTGTGAACGATCCCAAGCTGTTTGCCGAATTCCACGACAAAATGAACCTTGCGTTAGATTATATCCAATACCGCCGGTCGCTGGCTACGGAGAAGGAGGTCAAGGGACTGTTTTCGTCCGGACAGGCATCCGACTGGGGCGAGATCGGTCAGCATTGGACGTATACCGATGCCGTGAACGCGTATGGTATCGGGATTATGGCAAAGTGTTACGAGCAGTTTGACGCGCCGGACGCAAAGAAAATCCGCGAAATCCACACGGAATACCACAACATTCTGATGGATGTTCAGGACAAGTTCGCTAAGGAGCATCACGGTGAGCATTCCTACAATATGCCGCATATTCTCGGCGTTCCGTTTGAGGACAGCTACAACCACTGCTTCTACACGGACGGAGCACCATATCTGTTGATTCTGGACATCATGGATCCACATTCCGAACTGTTTGAGCAGATGGAGAATTTCTATCGCGAAACCGGATTCCTCGATGACGAACATGGACTTGCCGGTATTATGACCAACGACGCCTGCGGCGCGGATGGTATGTATGGACATATATACTATACAGGTGTTCCGGAAGTCTGCTGGATCCATGCGTGGATGGAGCGCGGCGAAATGGAGAAAGCGGATAAATACGCAAGCGGGATTCTGCGCTATAATGTAACACCTGAGTTTATGGTGTCTGAGCGGTATTCCTCTGTCGATCCGTGGTTCACGCCATGGCAGCCGAACGCTTCCGGTGCCGGACGACTGGATCATTTCCTTCTCAACTATTACGGCGAACGTAAGACAGACGACGTGGAATGATGTCCTGATATGCTGAAAATTCCCCGATGGGTGCGGCGGGAAAAACGCCGTATCCGCGGGGAATTTTTGTTGTTTCCCGAAAAGAGCGACAAAAAAACGGTATGGTCCGAGCGACAGCGAAATTGCACTGCATAAATATGCGCGTACAATAACCAAATCCATAAAAAGCTCTTGTGAAACGCGGGAAAATATGGTATACTATAGACGGATATACTTCTCGATGCCCGGTCAGAAGATTGTGAAAAAATTCGCCTATGTTGCCGGTAAAAGCTGTATTTTGCCTGTCTTTCGGGGACAATCGATGCGGTGAGCCGGAAAAACGCGGTGGATGCAGGAAAAATACAGCTGGTTCTCGGAAAAATACTCGATGAGGAATGCATGGTGCGTTGGGATCGGCATGTGGAATTTCGCAAAACGATCCAGATTGTGACTCTGGCGTGGGATAAGTTCATTGCCGGTGGTTATTGGGACCCGGAAAATCAGCGCGCATTGCATAAGACGACGGACGAATGGGTGAATTCGTATAGAAATAGAGAAGAGTAGGCCGACAGACGAACAAACGGGGATGTGACGTCTACAATGACAGGCGGAGAAGGATGTGCGTTATGCAGAATATATTCAAGAACCTGAATACGCAGCAGATTGAGGCAATCACGGCGACAGAGGGGTATGTCCGGATCATAGCGGGCGCCGGTTCCGGCAAAACAAAAACGCTGACACATCGCTATGCCTATCTCGTGAACGCCGCCGGGATCCATCCGGGAAATATTTTGTGCGTTACGTTTACTGCCAAAGCTGCCGGTGAGATGAAACGGCGTGTCCGTGCGCTGGTGGGAGAGGGATGCGACAACAGTCTGATTACGACGTATCACGGATTTTGTGTACGTGTGCTGCGAGAGGACATCCATAGGCTCTTCTATCCGCAGGCATTCGGTATCTTGGATGAGGGAGATCAGAAGAAAATCCTGGAGGAAATCTATGGAGAACTCGAAATCAAGTTGGATCGTGCAACCTTTGAAAAAATATTAGATAAGGTACATAAATTAAAGGCAGATGAAAAGTATGTGCAGCCGTTGCTGCAAGGGGACTTGCAGTCGATCCAGATCCAAGGGGATGGGACAGAGCAGGAGGTGATTCGGCGGTATCTGGCGCGTCAAAAGAAGGTCTTCGGACTGGATTTTGACGATTTGATCGCATTCACATTCGCTCTGTTTGACCGCTATCCGGAAACGCGGGACAAATGGGCACAGAGGCTGTATTATATTGAGGTCGATGAGTTTCAGGATTCATCCCGCCGAGAACTTCGATTGCTCCGGATCCTATCAGCGGTGCACCACAATCTGTTCGTAGTGGGAGACCCGGATCAGAATATATACGAATGGCGTGGTGCAGATGTGTCGCTGCTTGTTAAATTTGACGAACAATTTCCCGGTGCACAAACGATATTTCTCAATCGCAATTATCGTTCCACAGCGAACATTCTTCGCGTTGCGAACACCCTGATCGATCACAACCGGAATCGGATCAAGAAGTCGCTGTACACAACGGATCCAAATGGAGAAGCTGTGATTCATTGTCATGCGAAAAGCGAACGGGAGGAAGGTGCGTTTTTAAGCGGAGAGATTTTGAAATTGCACAAGGAAAACATAGCGTACAAGGATATGGCGATTCTGTACCGAGCGGGTTTTGTGTCCCGATTTGTGGAGCAGGCACTGATGCAGGCGAATATCCCGTACACCCTATACGGCAGCACGCGATTCTACGATCGGATGGAAATCCGGGACGCGATTGCGTATTTGTCGCTGGTGAGCGGAGACGATGATTTGGCATTGGAGCGTGTGATTAACGTGCCGAAACGGCAATTCGGGCGCGCAAAGATGCAAAATCTGAAACTGCTCGCAGCAAATCAGGGGACGTCCCTATGGGAAACGTTAAAGCTTTATTCGGAGCAGTTTCACAAAGCAAGAATCCAGCCGCTGATTGAATCATAGAGGATCTGCGCGTTCGTAAAACGGACATGACGCCGTCTGCGATTCTCGATGAGGTGCTGACCAAAACGGGATATGAGCAGTACATTCGGGAAAACGGCAGCATGGAGCGCCTTGACAACCTGTCGGAATTGAAGCGGATGACGGTTGCGCGAGAGCGGGATTGGGGGGAGACGTATCCGCTGGATCTCTATTTACAACAAATCGCCGTGGAATCTGCAGAACGGGAGGAGGAATCGGACGCGGTGCGGTTGATGACCATCCACGCCGCAAAGGGACTTGAATTTCCCGTTTGCTTCGTTTGCGGCATGTCAGAAGGGGTGTTTCCATCGGCACGGACGCTGGAAGAGCGAAAAGAAGCGGGACTCGAGGAGGAACGGCGGCTGTGTTTTGTGGCATTGACCCGCGCGATGCAGCGGTTGTATATGACAGAATCTGAGGGGACGTCGATCGGTCAGGGAAAATCTGCGGTGAAACGTCCGTCCAGATTCCTCTTTGAAATGGGAGAGGAAAATTACACCCGCATTGGCGTCGTACCGAAGGAACTGTATCCCGGAGATGAGAAAAAGGAAGAAGATGAAAGAACAGACGACGAAGTTCGCAAGATCGGCGATGTGGTACAGCATGCGGTTTTCGGACGAGGGACCATAACGGGAATGGATCCGCAGCGGCGTGTGTATGAGATCTTATTTGAAAATGGCGCGGCTCGGCCCGTGAGTATGGATTACAATTTTGGTGCATGGAACGCGTTGGACGCCATGCGGGAAGAAGCCCTTCGGATGGCGAGGGAAGCAGAAAACGCATCTGTACAATCCCTTACCCAGCCAAACGTTGCGGAAACAGAAATTCGTGAAATGACGGAAAAGACACAGGGCGGCATGGAAAATGGAGAGGAGGATACAGAAAATACCGCGGAAGTGTCAGGAACGTGTACGCTTGATTTGGCAGAAACGGATATGCTCCTGCCCGAAGAATGTATGGGCAGATGTGAAGCCGATACGGCTGAAAAGGAAGAAAATGGAAATGAATCCGATGTGGAAACGACGGTGACAGACGATGTGCAGATGGCTTTTGCGGATCCGGGAAAGAACGAGAACGTACCGCAAAACGGAGAGGATCGTGCGGAACAACAAAACGCAGATGCATTCGGAGGAGAGAGCAAGCCAACGGAGGGTGAGCGGAAGCGTGCAGCGCGTGAAGAGCAGCTGCAGAGGGAAGAAACCACCAAATTGGAAATGCCGATGCGATACCGGAATGCGGAATGGAATCGCGCGCCTGCGGAACCCGGCGAGACCAATTTATGGAAGAGGAATGACGTGCCGCACGAGGGATGGACATGCGAGGGGGTGATAGATCTCGGCGCGCTGGTCGGCACCTGCCGCATGTGCGGCAAGCAGATCATCCGCTATGTGCATGTCATGCGTCACCCGGAATATCCACGTACAATCGGTGCAGGCTGCGTATGTGCCGGACGTATGGAGGGGGATCCGGAGGCGGCGCGACTGCGGGAAAATGCATTCAAAAACCGGCAGGCAAGACGGGAGACGTTCCTTGCACTGCCGCGTAAGAAGAGCAGAAACGGAAACGAATATGTAAAATACCACGGGGAAATCATCACGCTGTACCCGGATAAATTCAAAAAGGGACAGTGGAAAGCGATATTCCGCGGACAGTATACGGAATCCTGTGCCACAAAAGAGGACGCGCTGTCGGGGGCATTTGATATATTGGATGTGCCGAATTTAGGAAAATGACAGGTTTCTTCATCGAATTTTAAGAAAACTCTTTGCATTTCTACATGGATTTTGCGCGCGTTATGTGGTATACTATCATTGCATAAAAGTAACTCCGTAGCATACGGAAGAAAAAATAGGAGGGAATACACATGAAAACCTTGATCGATTCCATAGACGCCTTACCGCAGATTATGAAACTGGTGCTTGCTCTGCCCGGCGTGGACATTGTGTGGTGGATTTACCGCATATGCAAAAGCTTGAACAAAAACAATCTCGGCGGCGTGATCGTGGCGGTGCTGGTACTCATTATCGGTGTGCCGTTTATGTGGCTGATCGACATCATCACGGTTCTGATGAAGAACACGGTGTGGTGGTTCGACTAAGCGTGCAAAAGAAAATGGGAGTGGAAAACGCAGAAAAATATACATCTGCGTCCTATCGAACCTAAAAGAAAACCGGAGGATCCCTGTGGGTATATCTCACAGTGGAAATCCTCCGGTTTTTGATTGGATAAAAGATACAAAAAATGCGGAAACAATTGTGCGAAATGCCGATTATTGCAACGTGATTTCCGGTTCTGCACCGTTTGTAATGCAGTCTCTGGTGATCGTGACAGCGGCAATATCGTCGCGGGAGGGAATGTCGAACATGATCTGCGTCATGACTTCCTCCAATATCGAGCGGAGACCACGCGCGCCTGTGTTCCGTTCGATCGCTTTTTCTGCGACTGCGTGGAGAGCATCGTCTGTAAAAGTAAGTGCGACATTGTCCATTTCGAACAGCTTCTGATACTGCTTCGTAATTGCGTTTTTCGGCTCTTTTAGGATCCGCACAAGCGCATCGCAGTCGAGATTTTCCAGTCCTACAATCACGGGGAGACGACCGACAAGCTCCGGAATCAACCCAAATTTGACAATATCGTGCGCGGTGACATCGTGGAACAGTTTCTCCTTCTGTCGATCCTCCTTCGTTTTCACATCGCCGAGGAAGCCCATGGAGGATTGCCCCTGCCGTTCCGCGATGATCTGATCGAGGGTGTCGAACGCACCGCCGCAGATGAAGAGAATGTTCTCCGTATGGATCTGAATGAATTCCTGATTCGGATGCTTGCGTCCGCCCTGTGGAGGTACGTTAGCCGTTGTGCCTTCCAGAATCTTGAGCAGAGCTTGCTGCACACCCTCACCGGATACGTCTCTGGTGATTGACCTATTTTCACTCCGACGGGAAATTTTGTCGATTTCATCGATGTAAATGATGCCGCGCTCCGCAAGTTCGACGTCGTAATCCGCCGCCTGAATCAGTCGGAGCAGAATGTTCTCCACATCCTCGCCGACATAGCCAGCTTCCGTCAAGGTTGTGGCATCCGCGATGGCAAACGGCACCTCGAGTGTTTTTGCCAAAGTCTGTGCTAAGAATGTTTTGCCAACGCCGGTCGGACCGATCAGAAGTACGTTGCTCTTCTGGATTTCGACCTCCTCCGGTTCCGCTGCTGGCGGCGCGTCTGTCTTTTTCATTGCTTTCGATTTTTGGAGCTTTTCGAGCTTCATACGTCGATCATTGTGCAGCAGTCGCTTATAGTGGTTGTATACTGCTACCGACAGTGCGATTTTTGCATCATCCTGCCCGATCACGTACTGATCCAATGTTGCTTTCATCTCGCGCGGAGTAGGCAGCTTCTCCGCGTCGAGGGAATCCGAACCGTGCGCAGCGTTTTCTGCATCATTCATATGATCGAAAATGATGTCGTTGCACGCCTCAATGCACTTGTCGCAAATGTATAGTCCTGTCGGTGAAGGAATCAGAAATTCGACTTGTTCCTCATCTCTTCCGCAAAAGGAACAGCTGTGCCGAATCTGCATACGCCCACCGGATGTATTGTTTTTTGCCATGAAGTAAAAGTAACCTTTCTGTAAAAATAGCGAAAGGGGAAGGAGAATAAGAGGGAAAGAGGAAAATGAGAAATGGAAAGAGAAGCGGCAAAATCCAAAGCCAGACGAACCCAAACGATAGCGGTATTTTACCGCTGCAAACGAGCCGTACAAACACTCTCAACCAGCCTTAGGTTATAAAAATAAAATCTATTCCAATTCCGTTGTAAAAGTTTTGCGGTGCGGAATGAATCCAACGATGCATTCAATGAATCTGACGATGCATTCAATGAATCCATTGATTCATTGGTTTATAGGTGATCGTTCTCCTACCGCATCCCCTGTTTCCTGTGTCCGATTAAGCCCGGTGCGTGAGAACGCTGTCGATGAGTCCGTATTCCGCAGCCTGCGCGGCAGTCATGAAATTATCGCGTTCGGTGTCGGCGGCAATTACATCAAGGGATTTACCCGTGTTTGCTGCCAAAATGTTGTTCAGACGGTCGCGTGTCCGGAGAATGTGTTCTGCATGGATCTTCACATCGGATGCCTGTCCCTGTGCTCCGCCAAGCGGCTGGTGGATCATGATCTCTGCATTCGGGAGTGCAAACCGTTTGCCCTTCGCGCCGGAGGAAAGCAGAAATGCGCCCATGCTCGCCGCCATGCCGATGCAGGTTGTGGAAACATCGCATTTCACAAAATTCATCGTGTCATAAATGGCAAGACCGGATGATACAGATCCGCCGGGGCTGTTGATGTATAGATTGATATCCTTGTCCGGATCCTGCGATTCGAGATAGAGAAGCTGCGCCACCACCAGAGAGGCGGTCGCATCGTTCACCTCATCCGAAAGTATGATGATACGATCATTCAAAAGACGCGAAAAAATATCGTAGGAGCGTTCTCCGCGATTTGTCTGTTCAACTACCATTGGTACGAGTGCCATAAAATATACCTCCTTGTGGATAGTATGTTGTAAATAATATGGTGGAAAGTGGCGGGTTACGGTTGATGCTGCGCCAAGAGTGCAGAAACGCAATAACGTCTGCGCAAGATGGAGCGACGCATCGGGAAAACGTTGGGCTTTCCGAGAAACAGCAGAGGAATTGCAGGCGATACAGATAACAATATCCCAGCAATTCCTCCACCCTGTGACGGGCGATGTGTGATAAATCCGGACGTACTGCACAGCTGTCACGCCATACACGTCCTATAGAATTGCACAAAACGCACCCATCTTATTCATTTATAAAGATATTGCCCGCTTTAAAAAGGCGATCCTTGTAAAGACGATACCCTTATTCTGCGTCAACGGATTCCGGAGCCTTAACTGTCACAACCGCTTTGTCTTTTACGAGATCGATTGCCTTCTTGACCTTGAGATCGTCTGCGATAGCGTCATTGGCAACGGCAGCTTTGATTTTATCGACTTCCATATTGTACGCTTCTGCGAGACGGGCGTATTCGGCTTCGATCTCCTCCGCTGTTGCTTCCAGATTCTCCAGTGCGGCGATCTTTTCGAGGGCAAGGCGGGTCTTTACCTGACGTTCTGCGTCGGGACGCATATTCTTGCGGAGAGTATCGAGATCCATACCAGTGTACTGGAAGTATGTGGAAAGATCAAGTCCCTGCATCCGCAGACGATTGTCATAATCCCGCACGAAGTTTTCCACCTCGTTCTCAAACATACACTCCGGAATATCGCAGACGAGCTTTTCGCAGAGAGCCTTGATGATCTGTTCTTCTACCTCGTTATCAGCCGCCTTTTTGTGCTTTTCAGCGACTTTGTTCTTGATGTCCGCTTTGTATTCGTCAAGGGTGTCGAATTCGGATACGTCCTTTGCAAAATCATCATCCAGAACGGGCAGCTCATTGTATTCAAGACCGTTGAGCTTGCAATGGAATACAGCTTCCTTGCCCTTCAGTTCATCGGCGTGATAATCCTCCGGGAAGGTGACAGTTACATCAAAGGTATCGCCAATGTTGTGACCGACGATCTGATCCTCGAAACCGGGGATGAACTGGCCGGAGCCGAGCTTGAGGGTATGTCCTTCTGCCTTACCGCCTTCAAACGGAACGCCATCGATGGTACCCTCAAAGTCGATGTTCGCGCTGTCGCCAATCTGTGCGGGGCGATCCGTGACTTCGATCATACGGGAGTTGCGCTGCTGCACACGGGAAAGCTCCTCGTCAACCTCTGCATCGGTGGCTTCTTTCTCATCGCGTTCTACCGGGATCCCGAGATAATCGGCGATTTCCGCATCCGGCTTTACGAAGAAGGTGGCGGTCATGGTCACACCGTTGTCGTCGATGGATTCCACATCAAATTCGGGACGGGAGACAACGGTTTTGTCAAAGCCTTCCATCGCCTCGGTATATGCGTCAGGGATGATTTCGTTGATGGCATCCTCGTAGAACACTTCCTTGCCATACATTTTTTCAACGATGGCGCGGGGTGCGTGACCCTTGCGGAAGCCGGGAATGGTGATGTTTTTGTTCTGCTTCTTAAAAACCTTGTTGATGGCAGCCTCAAAGGTCGGACGATCTACGTCAAAAACCAGTTTATATTGATTGGCTGCGATGGAGTCAATGGACTTCTTGCTCATGGGTATATAACCTCCAGTAATTTTATGGCATACCGCGCAGTTCGATGCGCGATTCACATAGCTTTTTATATTGTACCTTTTTTTCATGCAAAAGTCAATGGCAGAGTGCAAAAAGTTTTATGAAAATTCTGTGACGGAGAGCGGCTGCAGAGCAATTTTGCTCGTTCTGACTTAAGCAAGTGCCTTTATACAGAAACGGGCAAAACTATGGATTGTGCGAACTTGGAAATATTTATAGCCCTTTACGGATTTCCGGTCACTCTTGCAGGGTAAAAATCCAGAAAATCGGCGGAGATGAGATGGTAGTTTATGCCGTTTTCCATTGTTGTGGCAGGGAGGGAATAGTTGCCATGGATATGTCCAAACCAGACATCCCCGACACCGTATTTGTGGAACAGTTCTACAAAGGAATCGACGCGGAATGTGCCGAGGATGGGCGGGAAGTGGAGAAACACATGGATAGGTGTGAGCGTTCTATCACACAAATACCGATTTTCCTGTAGGCGTTGTGCTTCCCGCAGACACAACTCCAGTCGGATAGTCTCCCGGTTGACGAGCTTTTCATAATCGACGGGAGCCACGGTATTCTGCTGCGCCTCCTCAAGAAACCAGCCGCGCGTACCGCATAGGATGGCTGTTCCTGCGTCATAAGCGTTGTTGTATAAAAAATCAATTCCGTGGATCCCATCTTCGTCAAAGAACTTCTTCATTTTGGTGACAGTTGTCCACCAGAAATCGTGATTTCCCTTGCCGATCAGCTTTTTCCCGGGAAGACTTGCCAAAAAACGGAAATCTGCTGCCGCTTCCGAGAGATTCATCCCCCAGGATACGTCTCCCGGGATGACTACGGTGTCTGTATCGTTGACCAGCGCGCGCCATCTGCGCTCAATTTTTTCTGTGTAGCCTGTCCAGCGCCGGCCGAATTTCTCCATGGATTTGGGAACGGAGCCGGAGAGGTGGGTATCCGCAATTGCGTAGATTGCCATTTATCAGTGAGTGAACGGTACGCTTGGCATATCCGCAGGGGAGATCACATCGGTGAACCGAATGGGCTTGGAAAGCGTGGCGGCAAGCGGCACGGGGATCTCGGTTCCGGTTGCGTTCGACAGAGTGTGGAGCAATTCCTCACCGTCTAAATTGTCGGCGTTGACGCCAATGGAACGGCACACATCGGCTGCGAATTTGTACGGACTTGCGGTAGAAGCGAGAACCATCACGCGATCGTCTCCGGTTTCCGCACGGTATTTCTGTACAGCGCCCAGTCCGACCGCGGTATGGGGGTCGATCAGGTAATGGATGTTTTCGAAGGTGGCGTGAATGGCGGCGGCAGTCTCCTCTTCGGAGCAGCAATATCCCGCAAAGATTTCACGCAGATCGGGGAGAAATTCCTCCGGCAAGGTATACTTTCCGGTTTGGGAGAGCGAATCCATCAGTTCCGCCGTGACTTCAGCACCGCAGAGCATATAAAGAAGCCGTTCCAGATTGGAGGAAATCAGTATATCCATTGAGGGCGACATGGTTTTGTGAAATTCGCGGGTGCGGTCATAGGTGCCGGTGGCGATAAAATCGGTGAGAACGTTGTTGCGGTTGGAGGCACAGATCAGACGTGCGATTGGGATCCCCATTTCCCGTGCGAGATAAGCGGCAAAGATGTTTCCGAAATTGCCGGTGGGGACGCATACATTGATCTCATCGCCACTCCGGATCACGCCGCGGTGGATAAGGTCGCAATAGGCGGATACATAGTAGACGATCTGCGGGACAAGTCTGCCCCAGTTTATGGAATTCGCGCTGGAGAAGAAGAAACCGTGGTCGTGTGCCTTTTTCGCGAGAATGGGATCGGCAAAGATCTTCTTTACGCCGGTCTGTGCATCGTCGAAATTGCCATGTACCGCACATACATAGGTATTGCCGCCCTCCTGCGTACACATTTGCCGCTTCTGCATAGGACTTACGCCGTCGTTTGGATAGAAAACGGCAATTTTTACGCCATCTACATCCCGATAGCCCTCAAGAGCAGCCTTGCCGGTATCTCCACTTGTGGCGACGAGAATGTAGGCTGTCTCCTTTTCCCCCGTCATCCTCAGTGCGGAGGAGAGCAGGCGCGGCATAATCTGGAGTGCCATATCCTTGAACGCGCATGTTGGACCGTGCCAAAGTTCAAGAGAATAGAGGTCATCCGAGAGGGGGTACAGCGGAGCGGCTCCTCCCGGGAAACGATCGTGCGCATATGCGGTGTGGCAGTCTCCCTCCAGTGTGGTGAGGTCATAATCGGGTAAGAACAGGGAAAGTACATGGGCGGCGCGCTCCGGATAGGTCATTCCGATGAGCTGTTCTACTTCACCGTGGGTGAGCTTCGGAATTTCATCCGGCACAAACAGACCGCCGTCGTCGCAAAGCCCTTTTTTGATCGCTTCCGCCGCTGTCACCTTTTTCGGATGCGCGGAATGATCCCGTGTGCTGATATATTTCATAATAGTAACTCACTTTCTATGGAAATTTGTATGGCTGTGAATGTATTATTACAGAAGGCTGCATACGGAAACCGTGCGAGCCGTCTTACTGCGGCAGAGAATCCTCCAGAAAACGAACCGCGTTCGTACAGAAAATTTGTTCTGTGTCGGACGGACTGTAGCCGTGATCCAGCAAAACCTGTGCCGCATACGGAATATCGGCGATGGAGGTGCAGTCCGGCGGAAATTCCGCGCCGTCCCAATCCGCGCCGATGGAGATATGCGCTGTACCAACCAGATTGGCGATGTGGTCGATGTGAGGCAGCATATCCGCGATGGACCAGGGACCGTCATGCTTCAGAAATGCCGTATACAGATTGATGCCGATCACGCCGCCGAGTGCCGCTAGTCTCCGAATCCGATCGTCTGTCAGATTTCGTGTGTGGATGCAGATCGCGTGGGCATTCGAGTGGGTCGCGAGAACCTTGCCGCCCAACATCTCCGCCATATCAAGGATTTCATCTGTGGATCTTTCGGAAGCGTGGGAAATATCGACCGCAATGCCCAGCCGGAAGCATTCCCGAACCGCCGCTTTTCCGAAATCGGACAGCCCTTTATCCGATTGGTGGGAGCCGCCTATGCAGGTTTCACCGCCCCAAAGCGGGGTAAGAATGCGCACGCCCGCATCATAAAGGGACTGTACACGGTCGATATTGTTATCGAGAATCCGGCCGTCCTCTACGGTCAGGAAAAACGCGACGCGTCGCTCGCTCTCCCGGAACAGCGCAAGCGCATGACGGTCACGAAGCAGGGGAATCCGGTGCATGGCGCATTCCCAAAGGAGATTCCTGCGCACCTGCCAGAATCGCTGCCATCCCTCGTCGTCAGAAAAGCGCGTGGATGTGAAAATCGCCATTGCCTGGTAGTATTTATCAAGGCAGTGTGCCTTTTGCAGGGAAACGCACAGCGGTGCGTCCTCGATGGACAGCCTGCCGTCATATAGTGCGGTGGCGGTATCGCAGTGCAAATCACAGTAGCGCATATAAATGCACCTCCATGCAATAATAATTTTATAAATTTTCATGGAATCGCTGCATCATTTGAGATTTTGTGTCAAATACATTACGTCAGCGGCTTCCTGTGTTTCTGATAATTGCGCGCGGGACGAACGGCCCCCGGATAATGACGAACGGTCTGCACGGCCAGTTTGCCGCCGTCATCGGAGAGATACACCTCCACGACATCAAGACGCGGATAGCAATTGGCAAAAGTTTCCGGATGCGCCGCCATGTACGCACGGGCGAGCGCGAGCATATGTGTTCGTTTGCGAGTATCTACGGCATCAGCGGGACGGGTCGTTGTCTCTCCCGGATCGATACGGCGCGACTTGACTTCGACAAAACAGAAGTGTTGTCCGTCCGGTGAGACACAGAGAATGTCCGCCTCCAGATTCCCGATATATACGTTCCGTCCGACCATGGAATAACCGGCATTTACCAGATATTGTGCCGCCGCGTCCTCTCCGATTTTTCCAAGTGCGCGCAGATTTTCCGTCATATCGTCCTCCGATTATAAATTCCGGTAAGCAAAACGCAGGAACGACTTCCGATAGATTTCCGGCAGTTGTTCGCCGCTTTGCACCTTCTCCCGCACAATTTCGCGATGCGCTTTTGTCGGATACCCCTTGTGCAATGCGATTCCGTAGCCGGGATACTGCCTGTCCCATTCGAGACACTGGCGATCCCTTGTCACCTTGGCGAGGATTGAGGCGGCTGCAATCGAAGGGGACAGCGCATCGCCGTGGATCACCGCGGTGGAAGGAAAGGGAAAAGAACCGCCCTTGTTCCCGTCCACAAGAAGATAAAAAACGGAATGCGGCATGGAATGAATTACCATATCCGCAGCACGGCGCATCGCGAGCAGAGAGGCGTTCAGAATATTTATCTCATCGATTTCTGCGGGGCTTGCCTCTCCGACGCCGTAGGCGACGGCGATCCGGGTGATCACGTCATAGAGCGTCTCTCGCTTTTTCTCGGACAGCTTTTTGGAGTCGTTTAGACCGGAAAGCGCGTCTCGCTCTACATCGGACAGAGTGGCGGGATCTGGCAGTACGCAGGCCCCGGCTACCACCGAGCCGCATAAGGGACCGCGCCCCGCCTCATCCAAGCCACAGATTACCGCCCCTGTTCCGAGTGCGATTTTTTCATCATACGACCAGTCCAGACAGGTCGGAACAGGAGCCTTATCTCTCATATCTTTCCCCACCGGCAGTAGATTCAGCGGATGTTTCTGTATACATATCCGTGTCTGTCTCTGTCAAAACCGTATTCCGCTTCTTCTCCGGAACGGGAGCCTCCAGCGAGATCCGTCCGATTTTCCCGCCGCGGAATTCGTCCAATACGATTGCCGCCGCACGTTCCGTGTCGATTGCTCCGCCAGAAAGCAGAAATCCGCGCTTTTTCGCCACTGCTTCGAGCAGTTCGTGTTCGAGTAACTCGTGTTCGAGTAACTCGTGTGATTGTTTGTCCGGAAGCATAGTGCTGTCCAGCTTGTAACGTGCGCAGAATTTGTCCGGTGCGACCGCCATCAGACGCGCACATAGCGTGGCGGCAAGCTGCTCCGTGTCGAGAATGTCGTCCTTGATCGCACCCGTCATCGCAAGATTTTCGCCGGTGCGCGGATCGTCAAATTTCGGCCAGAGGACGCCCGGCATATCCATCAGATCCAGTCCCAGAGAGGTTGGAACCCATTGTTTCGTGAGCGTCACCCCTGGTCGATCCTCCACCTTTACCTTCTTCCCGCCGCATAGTCGATTGATCAGCGACGATTTGCCAACGTTCGGAATCCCGACCACCATGGCGCGCAGCTTTCGTCCGCTCATTCCGCGATCCTCGTATCGTTTTACCTTTTCGGCGAGAATCTGCCGGATCACAACACCGATCTGACCGATCCCCTCTCCCGTCACACAATCGATGGCAAGCGCGTTTTCGCCGCGACCGCGATAGAACGATATCCAAGATTTGGTAATCGCAGGATCCGCGAGAGAAGATTTGTTTAATAAGGTCAAAACCGGCTTGCCGGCAGTCAGGGCAGCGATTTCCGGATTGCGTGCACTTTCCGGAATCCGTGCGTCGACCAGTTCCAGAACAATATCGACTTGCGAAAGATTCTCCCGCATGATCCGCCGCGTTTTCGCCATATGTCCCGGGAACCATTGGATTGTTTGCATTGTTGCCTCCAAAAATTGGATATAGAGTGGGGAGAAATGCGATACTGTACAATCGAAAGAGCCAAACCCGGCTTTCAAATTCGCAAAGACTCCACGTAGTCTATTTTTCATAAAGGTTTTGCGGAGCGTAATGAAGCCTGTGGACGGCATTGGTTCCTATGCGACCGTCTCCCTGTGTTTTTCCATGTCAGTCCAAGAAGCCGAGCTTCGACAACGGAGCCAGACGGAAGTAGGCACGACCGACGATGCAGCGCTCGTCAATGCAGCCGATTTCAATTTGGCGGCTGTCACCGGAATGGTTGCGGTTGTCGCCCATCACGAATACCGTACCTTCCGGTACAGAGCAGGTGAAGATTCCGTCATCGTTCATGCCGTATTCCGCAGTCAACGTAGCGTAACCCACGTCTAAATAGCGGTATGGCTCGTCCACAACCTCCCCATCCACACGCAGCGTCCAGGAATTGAAATCAATCTCCACCGTTTGTCCGCCAACCGCGATCACACGCTTCACCAGAGGCGCGTCATAGGGGGCTGCTGCAATATTGTGGATCACCACAATGTCGCCCGCATGCGGCGTGTAGCCAAGATCCGATACCGCGAGATATTCCCGATCCGCTAAGGTCATGTCCATGGAATGTCCGTCTACGATGTTCAGACGTGTCACAAACGCAAAGCATAGCATCACGAAGATTACCACAGACGCGATCATTTCCACTGCTTCGTATGCCGAGATCAGCCGCCGCGCATGGGGATTTTTCGCGATTTCCTCTGCCGTCGATGTGCCGATGCATACCTCTGGGACTGTTTTTTCCTCCATTCCAGTCGATCCGTTGTTCACTGCTAATCCTCCGTTATTTTTCGATCATTTCCGCAAGCAGCGTGTGTCCGACCGGATTATAATCCTCCATTGCCGCGCATGTCGCCTCCGTGAATAGGCAGCCTGTCTTCTCCACGCGGGAATCGTACAGGAAATACGGCACCGGATCCGATGTGTGTGTCCGCTTCTCACAGGGTGTCGGATGATCCGGCAGGCAGAGAATCTTGAAATCCTCCCCGGAATCGATGAGATACTGGTACACCGGAGAGAGAATCTCCGCGTCGATCTTCTCAATCGCCGATGTCTTTTCAAACGGATTGCCCTGATGTCCGCATTCGTCCGGCGCTTCTACGTGGACGTATACCAGATCTCTGCCGCGTCGGAAGGCATCGATCGCCGCTTCTCCCTTGCCGAGATAATTCGTGTAATAGTTGCCCGTCGCGCCTGGTACCGGGATCACCTCGCAGCCGGCACAGATCCCGATCCCCTTGATTAGATCTACGGCGCACACAATCGATGCGTCCAGATGCCACTTATCCTTGAACGACGGCAGTGCGGGCTTCCGTCCCGGACTCCAGAGCCACGGCGCGTTTGCCGGATTTTTGCCTGCCGCCCGTCTGCGCTCGTTCACCGGATGATGGTCGAGTACCGCGAAACCTTTCTCCATAAATTCCAGAAATTCCGCGCCGCCATCCTCGACTTTCGGCAGGTATGCGCCGATCTTCTCACCGAGATGGTCATGCGGACGTGCAAAGTTGTACGTTGGATCCGCACCGCGCCAGATCATGCAGTGGCGGTAGCTCACCCCCGTGTAGAGATGGCGACCTTCCATCGGCAGCGCGTCGTTCAAGGCCTTGACCAGCTCGTCCGCTTCCTCCGTGGAAATCTCTCCGGCACTGTGGTCGAGAATCACGCGTTCACCGAACGGTACATCCCCCTCGGACAGTGTCACTACATTGCAGCGGATTGCGGTGTCGTCCGGCTCCATGGTCAAACCGAGGCTCATCGCCTCCAGCGGGGAACGACCCTTGGAGTATATTTTCGGATCGTAGGACAGGATGGCGAGGTTCGCTGTGTCGCTTTCGGGAACCATGCCGACCGGAACGTTTAAGACGGTACCGCAGCGTGCTTTTGCGGCGAGTGCGTCCATCAGGGGCTTGTGCGCCGCCTCCATGGGCGTCTTGCCGGACAACGCGGGATTGGGTCGGTCTGCCATGCCATCGGGTATGAGAACAAGATATTTCATATATAGTAACTCCTATGCGTAAAATACAAAGAAAGGCAAATCGTATCCGAGGACAAAAATTCCCCAAGTATAACGATACCAATATTATACCATATTGTGCGCCGTTTGTGTGTGGATTTTTTGCGGATGTACAGGGGAAAAATCTCTAAAAATTCCGATTTGTCGCATGCGGAAATTGGCGTAAATTTTCGATGGCAAAATTACCGAAACCTATTGCAATTGCGGGGAAACTGTGATACAATAATGGAGTATATGGGACTGGTTTTCTGTCGTACCCTCTCAGGCGCGAAAACCAATCGGACGCTCCCCGCATAGCTGACTCGAAAAGCCGCCGGGAAGAGCGTAAAAATAAAATATAGGAGAGAAACAATGCCCAACATTAAGTCCGCGAAGAAGCGCGTAAAAGTTATCGAAACCAAGACCCTGCAGAACAAGATGTTCAAGAACCAGATTCGTACCATCGTGAAGAAGTACAACGTTGCTCTCGCTTCTGGAAACAAGGAAGAAGCCACCGCTGCGTACAAGGCTGCTGTTAAGAAGATTGACCAGGCTGTCGCAAAGGGAATTCTCCACAAGAACAACGCTGCCCACAAGAAGAGCGAATTCACCCTCGCGCTCAATAAACTGGCATAACACCCTTGGCCGCATCGCACAATTGCGAATCGTCCGAAAGAGGTGGCCGCATAATAAAAGCGTCAATATCGGAATTGTGAGCTGCCCCGGTCCAGAAGGCCATACAAACAAAAATATTGTATCGAAAATTCCACTCTGCTGTGTAACAGGGTGGAATTTTTCATACGTTGGTGCACGTAAGAGACAATGTTGACACACGTATACTCACCTGTTAAGTCAAAAGCTTCGGAGAATTTTCTGTCAAGGAAATTCTCGAGAGTGGGATGGATCGCTTCACCAATCAGCTGTACAGTATTCCCACTCTGTAAGCAAAAAAAAAGCCTCGGCATGTAGCCGAGACTTTTTTGTATTCTTATGGAAACGCTGATTCAGGTTAATGCAGTACACTTTTAAAATTTCTTCACGAAACGGAATCGGTTCACCTTGACCACCGCCACGAAGCACTTGAGGATCTGATCCGCTTTCAGACAGCAGAATACGTATACCGGCGCGAGCTTCAGGACGAACGCCGCGAAAAACGATGAGGGCAGAACGATGCACCACATGAAGATAATGTCGTTGAAGAGGACAAATTTTGTATCGCCGCCCCCGCGCACGATCCCGGTCAGACACGGCATCTGGTACGAGGTTCCGACTACGGTCACAGACAACACCGTCATGAATGTCAGGGCGAGCGCACGCGTTTCCGGGGAGATGTTGTACGCGTCGATGATCACATCCTTCATTCCATACAGCATCCCGCCCGTTGCGGCACCAAGTCCGAGGAACAGGAGCTGCATCCGATTCACACGGCGGCGCAGCTGTGCCATACAGTCTGCCTCGGTGCGTCCGGAATCTTTCCATTCACCGATCGTTTTGCCGATCATAACGGAGGATGCCGTCGCAGAGCCGTAGAGGAGAACCGACATGATGGAGAATACCGTCGTCGCGATACTGTTTGCCGAGATTACGGAATCCTCCATCCGTCCAAGGATCGCCGTCTGTATCGCCATCGCGATGCCCCACGAGCCACCGGAGAGAACCACAGGCAGACTGACCTTCATGAACATCCGGTAGAGGGTTCCGTCCGGTCTCCACTGGAACACGTCCCGAATTTTTGCGTGGATTTTTTTATCGAACACGAATAAATACACCGCGACAATGGCAAATTCCGCGATCCGGGAGATAAGCGTTGCAATCGCGGCACCACGCACGCCCAGCTCCGGCGCACCGAAATGCCCGTAGATCAGCGCATAATTGAATACACCGTTGATGCACAGCGCCGCTGTGGAATTGAGAAAACCGATCCATGCGGTCTCCACACTTCGCAGTACGCCGAGGAGAACCTGCGTCGCCGCGAAGAAGAAGTACGTGAAGCAGATGATGCGCATATACTTCACGCCCTCCTCGATGACGAGCGGCTTGTCGGTCAGCAGTCCAATCACGGCGTGCGGAAAGAAGAACGCAAGAACAAACAGCACTGTGGCAATGAACAGTGCGACCTGCATTGCGACTGCGGCGGCTTTTTTGACGTTTTCGATGTTCTTCTCGCCCCAGAAGCGGGAGGACAGCACGATCACGCCGTCAGACACACCACCGATGAGCATCTGGAGGAGAAACTGAACCTGGTTGACGAGCGCAACGCCGGACAACGCCAGTTCCGTATAGCCGCCGAGCATGATGTTGTCGAGCAGACTAACGCCGTACACAATCACGTTCTGCAGCGCGATGACGATGAGCAGCCGGAAAAACGGACGCCAGAAAGGTGAGGAGGTGGATTTGGTTTGCATATGTCGTACCTTGATCAGAAGAAAATGATGTGGGGAACGGAGTTTCTGCGGATGTGCGGCTTACATGGTAAAGTCGTCGAATGCGGTGAACACTTTGTCCATGTAGGTGTTCCATTCCTTCTTTTTCGACTCATAGTAAGAGGCGATGTCCGTGGAGTTGTTGTCGTTGATGCAGTATTGGAGCCAGAACGCCGCGCCCCAGCCGCCGTAAACGTAGCCGAAATCGAAGAGACGTCCGTCCATGAGGATGTCGAGCATTTCCACAGAGTCCTCGTCGCGCGCGCCCTTGTACTTCAGGCAGCTGTCATAATAGGCCGGACGCACCGTTTTCCATGATTCGGCGTTCAGCGCTTCCATCACGCAGCCGACAAATTCCTTGTCCTGTGCTGTGGTCAGCACGCCTGCGATGGAGTGCGAGCCTTCTACATAGGTGTAGTAGTTCTGCTGCGCTTCGTCCCACTTCGGGCAGGGAAGGATTGCGTAATCGGTTTCCAGATCGCGCATGCCCCACTGTGTCATGGAGATATAGCCATTGGCGATCAGGGTCTTTTCGAGCATGAACGCGTTATAGCCGGTGTTCCAATTGCCGTCCGTCCAAGTGTAGTCGTGGTTGTTTTTGATGTCATAGCACCATTCCACTATGGAGACTAGCTTTTCATCAAAATATACGTCCTTGTACGTGCCGTCGGATTGCTGTTCAAAGAGGCGCTTGCCGAACGCCCAGAGCAGACCGTTGAAGTCACCCTTGGAGTCTACAGCGTAGCCGTACTGGTCGCCCTCGTCCTTCTTGCCGTCACCGTTGATATCGACATACGTGCCTTCGCACAGCTCGTTGATCTTGTCCTTTGTCCACTGTCCGCTGCGCACCGTTTCGTAAATGTCCGGGAGACCGAACGTCTCGGCGAGATCCTTGTTGTAGAACATGCACTTTGTCTGGGAAAGACCGGACATATCAAAGTCACCCATCACAAGGATCGTTTTGCCACGGTAGGTCAGGTCGGTCAGGTTACTCGCTGACCACCAGGGCTGGTTGAGATTGATGTACGGCAGATCGCTGACTGGTTGGAAGATATTGTTCGTAACCGCCATGCCCATGTAGATGACGAAGGACACGACGGCGGCGTATTCGTCCTCGCCTGCCTGTACAGAAGCTTTCGCCGTGTCGATGGTGGTCTGCGCGTCCGCAGTCTCCGACAGCGCGATCTTGACGTTGAAGCGATCGCCGACCTTGACATCGCGGTTGTATAGGGCATCATTCAATACCTCACCGGTCAGTTCATCGGCATGGAAATACACAGACATGCCCTCGCCGAGCACTGTATAGGTCTTTCCGCCGAAATCCTTTTCCGGCAGTCCGTCGTCATAGTTTTCGCGCGTGGTTTCCGTCTCTGCGGTATCTTCGGATGCCGCAGTGTCGGTTTCCGCGGAAACATTGCTTGTGGTTTCAGATTCGCTCTTCCCACCGCTTGCGCAGGACGCAAGGGGCAGAAGCATGGCGATGAGCAGTAAAATGGTGGTGAGTTTTTTCATTATGGGTTCCTTCCTGAGGGGGTGTTTCTGAAAACACGGTTTTTCTTATGCATTGGTATATTTTTCAAACGCGTCGACAATCTTGGCAAAGTAGGTTTCCCATTTTGCTTTGTTCTTTTCGTAGTACGACGTGATGTCTTTCGACTTATTGTTGTCGAGAACCTTATGGACATAGAAGGAGGGTGCGTCCCAGCCGCCGTATACGTAGCCGAAATCGTAGCAGCGTCCCGCCATAAGGATGTCGAGCATTTCGAGGGAATCCTCGTCGCGCGTACCCTTATACTTCAAGGTGCTGTCATAGTATGCAGGGGTGACGGTACGCCAGGTTTCCGCATTCAATGCTTCTGTGATGCAGCCGGTCAGTTCCTTGTCCTGCATGGTAATCAGTACTCCCTGAATATCATGAGAGCCGCCGACTACGGTGCTGTATTCCTGCTGCGCTTCATCCCACTTCGGCAGCGGCAGGATTGCGAAATCGATGTCCAGATCGCGCAGTCCCCAAAGAGCCATGGAAACATAGCCGCAGGCGATCAGGGTGTTGTCGAGAATGAACGCATTGTAGCCGGTATTCCAGTTTTCGTCCGTCCAGGTGTAGTCGTGATTGTTCTTGATGTCGTAGAGCCACTCGATCATGGAGACGAGCTTTTCATCGTAGAAGGTATCGTCGTATGTATCGTTGTCGTTCTTGGTCATCAGCTTTTTCCCGAAGCCCCAGTAGTATGCGTCTGCGTCTCCTTTGGAATCGATCGCATAGCCGTAACGATCGCCCGCGTCCCGTTGCCCATCGCCGTTGACATCCATGTACGTGCCTTCACACAGCTCGTTGATCTTATCTTTTGTCCACTGTCCGTTGCGCACGGTTTCGTAAATGGACGGATAGCCGAATTCCTCGCTGAGATCCTTATTGTAGAAGGTACACATCGTGATGCCGACGGTGGATAGGTCGAAATCGCCGACTGCGAGGAAAGTCTTACCGCGATAGGACAGATCGGTAACGTTGTTGTCCGACCACCACGGTTTGGTGAAATCGATGTACGGCAGGTCGCTGAGCGCCTGATAGAGTCCCTTGGTGATGCTCGAGCCCATTTCCACCACGTGAGACGTGACCAGATTGTAAAGATCCTCTCCGGCAGCGACGGAATTGTTGCAGAGAGAGGTGACATTCGTGTATTCGCCGCCGGTTATGATATCAATCTTGATTCCGAATCGATCCGCAACCTTGATGTTCCGGTTATACAGCGCGTCGTTTACGGAGTCTCCGGTTAAGTCCTCTGCGTAGAGGTAATCGTAGGTAAAATCATATCCAAGGACCGTAAAGGTCTTCCCGCCGAAATCCTTTTCCGGCAGTCCGTCTTCATAGTTTTCGCGCGTGGTTTCTGTCTCCGCGGTATCTTCAGACACCGCAGTGTCGGTTTCCGCGGAAACATTGCTTGTGGTTTCAGATTCGCTCTTCCCACCGCTTGCGCAGGACGCAAGGGGCAGAAGCATGGCGATGAGCAGTAAAATGGTGGTGAGTTTTTTCATTATGGGTTCCTTTCTGAGGGGAATAAGAATATGGAATTTGATTTTTCAGGGGATGTGGTTAGGATTGGAGAATACCTTACAGCGGATTTTCCTCCATGAAGTAGAGTCCCATCCGTTCCTTCGCGAGAGGAACACGCAACTCCGAAAATGCCGCGGCGTCTCCGTCGTACAGCACCTGATTTGTCGTGAGATCCGTCACAGTGATCTGCCCCTGGAGCAGCTGGGGGATTGCCGCCGTGTATACGCCGTCTTCCATCGCCGGAATGACAAGTACAGCCCGTCCGCTGCCGATTCTGGCGTATCCGGTGAGCGTGGTTTTGCCCGCCTTCTGCACCGGGATCCGCTCTATATTTGCATCGCGGTGGTTTTCCGGGAAGGAGGCAAAGATATCCGGGAACATACGGCGCAAACGGAGCATCTGCTTCACGTCTTCGTAGAAGATCCGGTTTTCCGCTTTTTCCAGAAGCTCCCACTCGATTTTCGAGAAGTAGATCACATGTCCTGTTTCGTTCATACCGAATTCGTCGCCACAGAACCAGATGGGGATAAAGGGTGCTAAAATTGCCTGATAGCCGATCACAAGCCGATTGCCGCGCACAAGGCGGCTCTGATAGTCGTGATTGGTTACGGTGTGCGTGTAATACCGTGCTGTGCCGCGTGTCTCGGGATCGGTCTGTGCCGGCGTGGATCCGATGGCGTATCCTGTTTTCACGCTGTCCACGATGTCGATTCCGGAGAGATACGGAGCTGTGGGATTGCGATACTGCGCGCCGCGATCGTGGTCGGAGTAGTCGAGTACGCCATCCTGTTCCAAATCAAAAACGCCGTTGCGGATGCAGTTGTCCTCTGCAATGATGGCGATCTTTCGGCCTGCCGCGTACATTCTCCGGCGCACCTCGCCCC
>CAVIKO010000007.1:0-29290 GCA_963643035.1 bacterium | reverse complement strand
GCCCCAGACATCGTAACCGCCATAGTTCGGCTCGCAGTCGCAGCGATAGCCGTCGGCGTGGGTGTACATGAGATTTTCGACTGCCTTATCGATGAACCACGCGCGGAATGCGTCGTTTTTCCAGTTGAAGGCGCGGCCGCCCCACGCTTCCCCCTCGAACCATTCCGGATGACCGGCACAGAGAGGAGAACCCTTCATCACGCCCCATGAGATCACGTCGAGGAAGATCCGTACCTGTCTCTGATGGGCATAATCGACGAATTTGCGCACGACGTTCCATCCATCGGAGGGATCTGCACAGCCGGTGTAGGCGTAATCGATGGTATGCAATCCCCGGTTGCCGTAGCCGTTTCCGATTTTGTCGCGGTTGTAAATCGGACAGAGCCAGATCGCGTTCACGCCGGTCGTTGCGTAGAAATCCACAAGCGCGGCAGCAGTGGCAAACGATCCGTCCCGTGCGGCGGTGTCGAGATGCACCTCCGCCATGACCATATCGGAGAGAAAATCGGGTGTGGTGATCCCTTCCGCATTTGCCCCGGCGGAGAGCAGCTCCACATTGCGGTCAGAGTGGATCACGGGCAGGATTCGTGCGTTGTCGATCTGGTTCTCCCGATAATTCTTGGCGTAGGCAAAGGAGGATACGACAAGCGGCGGACGTCCGTCGCACGTACCCACGGAGGTGCCGAGTCGTCCGAGCAGATAAACGAGTCCCGCACGAATCGCCGGAAGGGAACCGCCCTCCACGAGCATTTCGTGAATCGGCAGGGAAACGGACACCGTATACGCCATTTCGTCCATTTTCTCTGCAATCGCTCCCCAGCTCTCTGCGGGATCCGCATTGCCGGAATCCGTGGAGCCGTTTCGCAGAAGGACGCGCAGCTTCCAGCCGTCCGACAGTGCGTCCGGAATTTCTACAGCGAAGGTATCCGTAAGCAGGGTATAGAGGCGCACACGCTCCTCCTCCGGCAGACACGGTGCTTCCATGACAAGCTCTGTGACGACCGCGGTTTTCATATGCTTTGTAATCATAAACATACCTCATATTTGATTTGGTAGAAAAAAGGCAAAGGAAATGAAGAAAACGCTGATTTCAGGTTGTTTTGTGTCAAAAGTCCATATGTCCGAACCGTATGATGAAAGGATGCGATGTAAGCAGCACATCCTTGAGAAAACGCTGATGCAGCGGGTCGTTATCCCATTCGGGAGATGTTCACTGTGTCCTCCGGGAGCCGGCTGAGCATTTCCAGCGAGCGTCCGGTACCCAGCGCCACGCAGGAAATGGCTTTGTCGGCAACTCTGGCGCGAACTCCGGTAGCATAGGTGATGAGTCTGTCCAATCCATAGAGGAGGGAACCGCCCCCGGTCATGACAATGCCGTTTTGGAGAATGTCGCCGATGAGCTCCGGCGGAGTTCGTTCGATGACAGAGCAAACCGCCTCGACGATTGACGTGATCGGTTCCTCCAGTGCGTCCGGGATCTCTGTCGAGGTGATCCGCACCATACGCGGCAGTCCCTGTACAAGGCAGCGTCCCTTTACATCGATGGTGCGCACTTCGTCACGCGGCCATGCGCAGCCGATCTTGATTTTGATTTCCTCCGCGGTTCGTTCGCCGATCAGTACATTGTGCTTACGGCGGACATAGCGGATGATCGCCTCATCGAATTTGTCCCCGGCAACCTTGATCGATTCGGACACGACCACGCCGCCGAGCGATATGACTGCGATGTCCGAGGTGCCGCCGCCAATATCCAGAACCATATGGCCGCGTGGAGCGGAGATGTTGATTCCAGCACCAATGGCGGCAGCGACCGGCTCCTCGATGAGGTAGGTTCGTTTCGCACCTGCTTGGGTAGCCGCATCGACTACGGCGCGCTCTTCGACCTCCGTGATGCCGCTCGGCACACAGATGATGACGCGCGGCTTGAAGATGACGGTGCCGCAGGATTTTTTGATAAAGTGCTGGATCATTTTCTGCGTGATATCGTACTGCGTGATGACACCGTCGCGCAGCGGCCGGATTGCCGTGATATTGCCGGGAGTGCGCCCCAGCATCATCTGCGCCTCCCTGCCGAATTTCAATATTTTACCTGTATTTTTATCGATAGCGACGACCGACGGCTCCTTGATGACGATCCCGCGTCCTTTTACATAGACGAGAACCGTAGCGGTGCCAAGATCGATGCCAATGTCCTTACTCATCCTGTACGTTACCCGAACCTTTCCTGCCCGTGCGCGGCAAATGAAACCACGCGGCAGTCGTGCGTTGTGGTGCAGCGAAAAATATTCATCCTCTATTATACATCATTAAAATGCAATTTGCAACGATTTTTGCTGAATTTCTTTGCATTCTCCGGGACTTGTCTCGATCACACCATACATAGCTTACCGATACAATATTCCCGCACGGTATCAACTGTAAGGAATCGATCTGGGCAAAATGCGCATTTCTCTTGAAAACGTAACATTTCACCTCTTGACCTTTTCCACCATTTATGATAGTATGTAGACAAACTACGCAAAGTACACTTGCTACTGGCAAATAGCATATAGAAAAGGGAGGAACGCACATCGCAACTGCGGTTTGACGCTTCCGGAAAGGACAACTATGGAACTGTTCTACAACAAGCCCGCATCCGTTTGGACGGAGGGAAATCCTATTGGCTGTGGCCGACTTGGTGCCGTCGTATATGGCAGGTATGACCATGAGATCCTCCAGATGAACGAAGAATCCCTCTGGAGCGGAGGATACGATCCCCATGCTGACAACCCGGACTGTGCGGCGCATCTCTCGGAAATCCGCGAAGCGATTTTTGCCGGAGATTACGCACGCGGCGAGGAGCTTGCTGCAAAATATATGATCTGCCGGGGAGAGGGCAGTCACAGACATCGCGGCAGAATGGCGTATGGCTCCTTTGAAACCGCCGGGGAACTGCACATCGATTTCGATTACGGCACGCCGGAGCCGCGGATCACCGACTACCGCCGCGCGCTGGATCTCGAAACCGGACTGGTCAGTGTGTCCTATAAGGTGAACGGAACCGCGTTCCGGCAATACGTGTTCGCCTCCCTTGCTGCCGGATTTCTCTTCTGCCGTTATGAATCGGATGCGCCGTTTTCCGCCACGGCCCGCTTTGTCCGCGAGGAAGCGACTGCCGGCGCCGCCGAGGGGGAGTTGACGCTGACCGGTGTCTTTCCGGAGGGAATGGCATACGGCGCGGTCGCGCGGATCGTTTCCGAGGGCGGCACGGTATCCACCGCGGACGGCGCGTGGAACGGACATGGAATCACGGCGTTCCATTGCCTCATCGACATCCGCACTACCTATGAGCCGCCGAAACCAGATGAAGAACACGCCCTCTCGCAGGATCCTGCCGTCTGCATCCGCCGCTGCCGGGAAAATCTCTATCGCCTGACCGCGTATGACCGGGAAAGCACCCAGGAGCTGTACCAGGAAAGCGGAAAGCGCATGACCGGACTCATGAACCGCGTCAAGCTGGATCTGCCGCTTGCAGAAAGAGAATGCGAGCTTCTGCCGATTGATGAACGGCTTCTGCGCGTCCAAAAGGGCGAGCGCGATACAGGACTGTTTATCCTCTATTTCGCGTTCGGCAGATACCTGCTCATTTCGTCCTCCTACAATTGCCGACTGCCTGCGAATCTCCAGGGTGTGTGGGCAGATACCTATTTGACCCCGTGGATGGGCGACTACCACATCAATATCAACATCCAGATGAACTACTGGCTTGCCGAAACCTGCGGACTGCCGGAGCTGACCGAGCCGTTTCTGCGCTATATCCGCTTCCTTTCCGCACATGGCAAACGAACCGCGGCGATCCAGTATCACGCGAACGGCTGGTGCGCCCATACGATCACGAATCCGTGGGGCTTCACCGCTCCCGGCGAGGGTGTGTCGTGGGGATCCTTTATGTGCGCCGGCGCGTGGTGCTGCCGCCATATCTGGGAGAGGTACCTCTTCTCGAATGACAAAACGGTGCTTACGGAATACCTAGACGTGCTGACCGGCGCCGCGCGCTTCTTCCTTGATTTTCTCTGTACCGATCCGAACACGGGATATCTTGTTACCTGCCCATCCAACTCTCCCGAGAATCACTTCACCGATCCCGCGACAGGCCGTTCGTTTGCCATCTGTGCCGGACCGACCATGGACTGCGAGATCGTCCGCGATATTTTTGAGATTACGCTGAAGGCGCATGAGATTACGGATACGCACGACGATTGTCTCGATGCGATCCGGGACGCGCTTGCCAAGCTGCCGCCGATCCGAATCGGGAAACACGGACAGATTATGGAATGGAGCGAGGATTTTGACGAGCCGGAACCGGGGCATCGGCACATTTCGCATCTGTACGCCCTTCATCCCGCCGCGCAGATCACCACGGAAACACCGGAATGGATGGCTGCCGCCGCAAAAACACTCGAAAGACGGCTGTCCGGCGGCGGTGGACATACCGGATGGAGCCGTGCGTGGATCATCAATTTCTACGCAAGACTGGGTATGGGGGACAAGTGCCTCGACAATCTGCAGGCTCTCCTTGCCAAATCCACGCTGCCGAATCTCTTTGACACACATCCCCCGTTCCAGATTGACGGCAACTTCGGTGGTGTAGCCGGGATCGCAGAAATGCTCATTGCCAGCCACGCCGGTCGTATTGTACTTTTGCCCGCGCTGCCGTCTGATCCCGCATGGTCGGAGGGACACGTGGAGGGACTGCGAGCGCGCGGCGGTTTTGAGGTGGATATCACGTGGAAACAAGGCAGGGTTACGCGGTACACGATCACGGGCTGCGGTAAGGCAACGGTGGAGGTAAACGGCATATGCAGAACCCTCGAGGTTCCCGCCAGCCACAGTCTGACCTGTGATCTGCTGTAAATGTGCTGGTTGAAGCGATCTATCTGAAATCAACGGCGTTCTGCGCTGTTTGAAAAGCACTGTAAAATAGGAGCGAATGATGAAAAAACGACTGATATGGTGTGTCTGCGCGGTGTGTATCACACTGTTTCTGATTCTCCCCTGCGCCGCGGTACTGTGTCAGGACGTTTATGTGGAAAAGGCGGCGCATCTTGCAGACTGGCAGGCGGCACTGCGCGGTTCATTCGTTCCTTTTTCCGAAAATGGCACGAAAACGAACGATATCACCTGGTACTACCGCAGCGATGGCGCGGATGCGAATGTGTTGGATGACGGAGAGCGGCTGTCGGCGAATATCACAGGTACGGCGGGCAGGGCGGTCTTTCGCTGTACCGGGACTCTTCGCCTTCGTACCGCGCATGCGTTGTCTGTAGGCGTGTATCTGGCTGATGGCGAGGAGAGCGCACATACCTATACCGTCACCATCACCTGCCGCGGCGGTGGGGAAGAGACAGTTTACACTGCGCAGGTTCCGGCAAATACGCGGAGCATCCTCCATTGCGCAGCGGCGGGACTGCCATCGACCTTAACAACGCTCGATCTGATTGTCACTTACGCGCCGGAGGACGCGCCAGAGAAGATTGAGCTGTTGCCGCCATGCCTGACCGACCGGGAACCGTGGTATGTCGTCCGGTATCTTGCGTCTTCGTTTACAGAGACAGTCGGACATATCCAGTGTATCTCCGATGAAGGGCTTTATCTTTTCCCGGATACGAACGGAGACGTCACCGTGACCGGCGAAATCGTGCAGACGGTGCAGACATACGCGGCGGGAGAACGGGTGTTGAATCTGCTCCTCGATGGTGTTACGGACGGCGGACTTCTGACCTGCTCTGTAACCGGGGAGAACGGCGAGACGATCTCCGCAAAACCGGTGCGTATCGCGGACGGAATGGTCTACCGGATTCCGATCGGCAGCACAGAGACGGAGGGAGAACTGTCGTGGTGTTCGTATACCCTCCGGTTTGAGGACGTAGTGCCGACAGACGGTGTGTCGTTCCTCATCTGTTCCGTATCGGTTGAGGTGTATGCCGATACCGCGGAGGCGAGCGTGCCGATTGTCGGGGGTTTGGAAAAGTATTCGCTGACGCTCGGCGGAACGGCGGGGAACCGGCAGCTCGACTGCAGCGGAAAAATCCGCCGGGAGCTTGTACGCCAATACAATAACGATTCCATTGTGCTGCTTGCCCTGCCGGATGGGATCGGGGGCGAGACGCTGACCCTCGCGGCTGAACCGGTTGCCAATACGTTTGATTTCCGTGTCGCCTACGCGCCGCTTTCCGAAAAGGCGGATACATGGCTGTACGCCGTGGCGATCCGCACGACGGACGCACAGGGGGAGACGCGCGATCTCTACCTCACGAAGCCCAGTTATTTCCAAGGGAAGGAGCCGGCCGCCTCTAAGGTGTCCACGCTCGGCCTGGAAAACGCCAGTGCAATGGGCGTATATGAATCAAACGTTTCTCATGTGATCGTGGATGTGCCGCTCAATACACTGCTCACCGTTCCGTTTGGAGAGAAATCCGTGTTCTGTCGCCGCGGGGATTCCGTTGTGTCCCTCAATCTCGATTTTCTCACACAGCTTGACGGCGATATCCCGTTTTACACCAAGGCTGGTCTGGAGGTCTGGCTCCGTATCACAGCTGATACACCGGTTGCGGAACTGACCTACGATTCCGTCGCCGCCATATCCTATATGCCGCATCTTGCCGATACACATGCAGAGGAAATGTATGGAGCGATTCTGTCGTTTTTGACGGAGCGGTACAGCGGGGTTGCCGGATTCATTCTGGGACGCGGTCTGAACTGTGAAAAATACGTCGGCGCGCGGCTTACGGATACCGTTATGGAAGAACTGGGGGAACTGGCGGCGTATACATACCGGGTGGCTGCCGCGAAATCCCCGGACATCATGGTCGTCCTGCCCTATTCCGATGGCTATACTTATAACGGCGACGCACTGCGCTGTCCGGATGCGGTTACGTACAATCCAGAGGGGGTATGTGCGAAAATTGCTTCCGCCATGGACGCGCGAGGCGATACTGCGTGGCTCTTTGGCTGGTATTTCCACACGGATACCGCCGCTGTATCTGCTGTGACCAGCACTGTATCTGCGTCTATGGGGGAAAATGACGCGTTTTCCGGAATTGTGTATTTCTGGGAGCCGGACAATACCACAGAGGAAAAGAAAAATCTGGTCGAACGATACGATGCGCTCTCCACATCCGTGAACCGGGACAAGCCACGCGCTGTGGTGTTGTCATTGCGACAAATCTATTCCGCAGTTGCGCAGAAAACCTACGCTGCGATCAACACGATCGGTTCGGAGGAACGGAACGTTGTGAATCTGACCGCTGTAGTAGGAGATACTGCGGCGGGGCTTGCCGGGCAGATCCGACTGTGGGATTTTACGAACCTCTATCACAACGACAACTGGCTGGCGGGCGGCGGGATTTCCTCCCTCATTACAGATTACAGCGCGATTTTCTCCACCCATGACGGTGAGGAAGAGCGATCCTTACAAAGCATCATGCCGATGGAGCGCTATACCGATACAGACGAGGGCATCGCGGGAGGTATCCTGCTCGGCAACTTTGATATGCCTGTGGACTGTCGGAGCGTGTCTGACCTGACCTTCACCATTGCCGTGCATGGCATGGAGCGTCCGGTGACGCTGGTTTTTCTCGTAGGCGCTGAGGATTGTCGGGCAGAATATTCCATTGATCCCATTACAGAGGACGGCGTGTACACCGTCCATTGCAACCTGACGGAGTATGCTTATGCCGCAAGCGTGGAGTATGTCGGAATCCTTATCTATGCCCAGTCCGATGTAACTCTGGAAGTGTCGCGCGTAACAGCCGGCAGCAGAACGGAGGATGGAAGGACCTTGTTATCCCGCTTCCAACCGACCAATCAAACGGAAACCGATACCAGACATGGCACCTACGCGACATACTTTGTGGTGCTGGCGGTGATTTTCACAATCTGTACGATTGCACTTCTCTGCCGACGGGATCGCGAAGAAGCGGAGCGTGCCGAAAACGAAGAGTCGTACCGTCATCCTGGCAGTCGGTACCATGTTCGATAAAGAAAGGAAGTGTACATGAAACCGATTTTCACAAAATACCGTGCCGCAGAGTTATGCATTTGTGCTGTCGCCTTACTGGTCGGCTGCCTCTATCTCTGGGCGCACATCCTGCCGCTCAGCGTTGTCTTACCGATCTTCTTTGTCTGTTTTGCCGCTGTGCCGATCTTCCGGTTGGGGGAGGGCAGAGCAAACGGACTGTCCGGGATCGCGCTTTGGCTACCGGTCGTTGCGATGGGACTGGTCGCCGTTATCGTGCTTGTCGCGTGGATTGCCTATCTGGCAGGCTGAAATGAAATGACCCTATACCGTGTTTTTTATACGGTATAGGGTCGTTTTGTATGTCAGAACAGGGGATCGCGCATACCCGGCGCACACCGGAGAGATTCCAAAAGCCGGAACGCAGAGGTGATCGGGTACCGGATGGCGGTGTCTCCCGCGTCAAGCCAGAACATTTCAGTTCTCTTTTTCGCCGCAGGATACCTCCGTTTCGAGCAGTTCCTTCCGACAGGTCACGTCGTCCGGATCGAGGTACATATCTGCGTATTCTGCCTCTCCACTCTGGTTGTCGTAGGGATCGAGGCGCATATACGTTTTTGACGGGGAAAGATCGCTTTGGAACGCGGTCGCACAGATGTACCGAAACGCGTCGGCATGGCAGAAATAGAAATCCCAGATGTCTTCCTTACCGCTTTGATACGCACCGCCGCCGACAGAGGGATCGCACAACAGCCACCCGAACGGTGCGATATAGAACTGTGCCCAGTCGTGTGAACCGATGTGTCCACCGTCATTTCCGGACAGTGCAGGCTTCACAAAGTTGCCGGACTGCCAGCGTGCCGGGATTCCGGATATACGGGCAAGGGTGATGAAGAGAAGAGCCTGCACACCGCAGTCGCCGCGATGGTTGACGGCGCAGAAGGTCGGAATGTCGTCAAAATAGCGGTACTGGCGCATGAAGGAGTAACAGACGTTTTTCGTGATGTAGTCGTAAATCCGGCGCGCACGGACGAGGGGATTTTTGTCATGTCCGGTGATCTCTGCCTCCAGCATCCGTAAATACGGCGAAAAATGAATGTGGGGAAACTGTTCCCCGAGGTATTCCGGCATCTCCGGCTGTACCTCCTCTACAAGCTCCGGCGTAATTTCCCGATAATATGCGGTATTTACAAACGACAGGGTGATCTCTGCCTCCTCGCCGTGGTAATCGGGAAGCTCCATATAGGCGCACCGGAGGGGATGGTTGTCGATGCGCATGGGATGGGAGGACGAGAGGGTGCAGATATCTGTAATTTCCGGTGTGATGGCGGGATACGGCAGCCAGACACGGAGTGTTTTGCCCTCCCGCACAACGTCCGGACGAACCGATTCGCGTACCGTATATCGGATTTGCACCTTCCCGTATTTGTGCAAATCGGCGATGTGCTTCTCTGTGATCCGGTAATCAGGCAGCGGGGTATAGGCGGGGTCGGCGATCCGGCGCAGATAGGTGTCGCACTGAGAGAGGATGTTGGAGCATGCGGCGTTTTCAAAATGGACACCGCCCGCGCGATATACTACATCGGCAAAGCCCATGTCGAGAATGGCATAGAGATGCGTGGCGGTTACATACGGATGGTGTTTCCGCAGCAGAGAGAGCATTTCATCAAAGCCGATTTTGTAATCATTCGTCAGTCCTTCGGCGATAAATCTTTCCAGCTGCAGCCGTTTGCGCATGACGGTATCGGTGATGCACGGCAGCATTCTGTCAATCCGGCGCACCTCTCCGACGAAATCCGCGTTTTCCCGTAGCGCGGCGATTTCAGCGGGCAGCGGTACAACCAGATACTGTAAATCCGTGTAGCAAAAGGGTTCATTCGGGAGCATCGGTTTGTCCTCCATTTTTTATGATGGATATTGGCATGGGGAGAGCGGGTGAATGCACAGCAAAAACAGCCGTAGAATCATCCTTATTTATCGGGATCCGCTTTTACAGGGAAGAACAGATACATATCCCCGCCTCCCGGCGGCATGAAATCGAATGGGCAGGCGGCAAAAGTCAGGTCGTGCGTGTCGAGATACGCCATCACCTCACGGATTACGGCGATTTTGTCTTTGTCCTGTGTCACGGGCGCATATACGTAATCAAACGCCGGGACGATCCATTTCGTGTATCCCTTCGGCGGCTTTGCGTCCAACTCTGTTTCAATCCCAGCGAGATAGACGACCTTTTTCGAATTTCGTTCGTCCGGCGGCAGAAAAGAGAGCGATTCGTCGTTCATCAGTCCCCACGCGCCCATGATCTCGCCGTCATCATCCTTCTTTGCAAGGTGCATGATGGACTTGCCGTATCGATTCATCCGCTGCCAGAGTGCGTCCACATAGCCGGGACCCTCATCGCTTTTGCCGACCAGACCGATCACGGCGAACGGTTCAAAGGTGCATTCTTTGATTTCAAACATGGTATTTCCCCTTATGGAAAAAACGGCGCGGTCGGATGCGCCTGCGCCGTTTCTATTTCTATGGTTCGGTTATGCCTGCGCTGCGTCCACGATCTTCGCAAACTTGGCGGGAACGAGGGAAGCACCGCCAATCAGACCGCCGTCCACATCCACCTTGGAGAGCAGCTCTGCGGCGTTGCCATCGTTCATAGAACCGCCGTACTGGATGGTCAGAGCCTCCGCGATGTCATTGCCGTAAAGACCGGATACAACCTTGCGAATGATGGCGCAGACTTCCTCCGCCTGATCCGGGGTTGCGGTCAGGCCGGTGCCGATCGCCCATACCGGCTCATACGCGATAATGACGTTTGCCATTTGCTCTGCAGGAATCCCGGCGAGGTCGAGCTTTGTCTGCATGGAGACGATTTCCTCCGTGATGCCGGACTGTCTTTCCGCGAGGACTTCACCGAGGCAAAGGATGACCTTCAGACCTGCGTCCAGAGCGGCGCGGACTCTCTTGTTGACGGTTTCATCGGTTTCGCCGAAGTATTGACGCCGCTCGCTGTGACCGATAATGACGTATTCGCAGCCGGTCTCCAGAAGCATATCCGCGGAGATTTCCCCTGTGAACGCGCCTTTCTTTTCAAAATGCACATTCTGCGCGCCGATGTGTACATTCGTACCCTTAGCCGCTGCAATGGCGACAGCGAGATCTACAAACGGAACGCACAGCACGACCTTGCACCCTTCCTTACCAGCGCAAAGAGCGGCTGTTTCTTCCACAGCAGTCTTTGCGGCGGACGGGGTCATGTTCATTTTCCAGTTGCCGGCGATGACAACACTGCGATGAGACTTTTTCATGATGGTATACCGATACCGGGAGGAAACTCGTGTTTCCTCCCGATCCTTTCGTAACTAAAAATTCCATTCTGTCCGAGAACCGATGGAAACGGAGTCCCGGACGTATTGTCGAAAAATTATTTGTCGAGCAGGCAGGCGATGCCGGGAAGCTCCTTGCCCTCTAAGAATTCGAGGGATGCGCCGCCACCAGTGGAGATGTGGGTCATCTTGTCTGCGTAGCCGAGCTGTTCTACCGCCGCTGCGGAATCGCCACCGCCGATGATGGAAACCGCACCGGAATCAGCGACAGCCTTAGCGACCGTGCGGGTACCGGAAGCAAAGTTTTCCCATTCGGAAACGCCCATAGGTCCGTTCCAGACTACGGTGCCGGAGCCGATGATAGTCTTGGAGTACAGTTCCTGCGTTTTTTCGCCGATGTCCAGACCCATCCAGCCGTCCGGAATGGAATCGGAGTAGATGCGCATGAAGGTGGTGTCTTCCTTATATTCTCTGCCGATTACGTTGTCAACCGGGAGGAGGAAGTTGACACCCTTTTCTCTTGCCTTAGCCATCAGCTCGCGAGCGAGATCAAGCTTGTCGCGTTCACAGATGGAGGTACCGGTGGTGTTGCCGAGAGCTGCGAAGAAGGTATATGCCATACCGCCGCCGATGATGAGGGTGTCCACCTTTTCGATGAGGTTGTTGATCACGCCGATCTTGTCGGAAACCTTTGCACCGCCAAGGATCGCCACGAACGGACGGGCCGGATCCTCCAACGCTTTTCCCATAATGTTCAGTTCCTTCTGGATAAGGAAGCCGCATACAGCCGGGAGATAATCTGCCACACCGGCGGTAGAGGAATGGGCTCTGTGTGCGGTGCCGAACGCATCGTTCACAAAGATTTCTGCCAGAGAAGCGAGAGCCTTGGAGAATGCGGGATCGTTCTTTTCTTCTTCCGCGTGGAAACGGACGTTTTCAAGGAGCATCACATCGCCATCCTTGAGTGCGGCAACCTTTGCCTGTGCGTCCGGACCGATTACGTCAGCGGCAAGCGGAACCTCCACGCCGAGCTTTTCGGAAAGTCTCTTTGCAACAGGTGCAAGAGAATACTTCATATTGAATTCTCCCTTCGGACGACCGAGGTGGGAGCAAAGGATCACGCGTGCGCCGTGGCTCATCAGATACTGGATGGTCGGAAGCGCGCCGTTGATACGGTTTTCGTCGGTGATGACGCCGTCCTTGAGCGGAACGTTGAAGTCGCAGCGGACCAGTACCCGCTTGCCGGCTACGTCAATGTCTTCTACACTTTTCTTATTGTAGGTCATAGGAACTCTCCTCAATAATATAGATTTTTTGCCGTTATTACTATACCACAATCTTTTCCTTTTATCAAGGCTTTTACGGTAAAATTACGGCTTTTTCAGAGAAAAATTGTGTGTGCCAAAAAAGACGACATACGCCGAGGAAGCATATGCCGTCTTTTTTTCATCCTATTTGGTTTGCAAGGAAAATTTCGATAGAGCGCGTTTTCTCGGTAGGAAAATTACATGAGCTTGCGGATCAGACCCTTGAGATCTTCAACGGATGCTTCCTTCGGGTTGCCCGGTGCGCACGCGTCTGCTGCTGCGGACTTTGCGAGGAAGTCGAGATCCTCCTCCTTGATTGCCGGGAGCTTGGTCGGGATGCCTACATCGATAGAGAGCTGACGGACTGCGTCCACGGCCGCTTTGCGATATTCTTCCTGGGTCATACCGGTGGTGTCCACACCCATCGCCTCTGCGATGTTCTTGAACTTTTCGCCGGTCACGTCCGCGTTATATTCCATAACGATCGGGAGCATCATTGCGCAGGCAACGCCGTGCGGGGTGTCGTATACGGCACCGAGGGTGTGTGCGATGGAGTGCGCGATGCCCAGACCCACGTTGGAGAACGCCATACCGGTGACGAACTGACCGAGTGCCATACCTTCACGACCGGTGGCTTCATTGGCGACAGCGGCGCGCAGATTCTTGGAGATCAGACGGATGGCTTCCAGGTTCAGGCAGTCGGCAAGTTCCCATGCGGCACGGGTCGTATAGCCTTCGATGGCGTGGGTCAGCGCGTCCATACCGGTAGAGGCGGTCAGACCCTTCGGCATGGTGGACATCATATCCGGATCCACGATGGCGATATCCGGGATGTCGTTCGTGTCTACACATACGAATTTGCGCTTCCGCTCTACATCGGTGATGACGTAGTTGATGGTTGCCTCTGCTGCGGTGCCTGCAGTGGTCGGAACAGCGATGGTGAATACGGTGCGGTTCTTGGTCGGCGCAACGCCTTCCAGACTGCGTACATCGGCGAATTCCGGGTTGTTGATGATGATGCCGATCGCCTTACCGGTGTCCATGGAGGAACCGCCGCCGATGGTGATCATGTAGTCCGCGCCGCTTGCCTTATATGCGGCGACACCGGACTGTACGTTTTCGATGGTCGGGTTCGGCTTGATGTCCGAGTATACTTCATATGCCATGCCTGCTTCATCGAGAAGATCCGTTACCTTCTTGGTTACGCCGAACTTCACGAGATCCGGGTCAGAGGCAACAAATGCTTTTTTGTAACCCTTTGCCTGGACGAGACCGGGAATTTCCTTGATTGCGCCCTTGCCGTGGTAGGAGATTGCATTCAGAACAAAACGATTGACCATAGTATAATATCCTCCGTAAAAAAAGCTTCGTATTCAATGGCGTGGTTTTTGGGGTGTATCCGAGCGCATACTACACCGGATACCTTTAGAACCAACTTCATTATAGCAGGTTTTTCCTCCGGTGTCATTATAGAGACAGTACAAAAATCGATCCGCATACAAGGGAAATACAGAAAAATCCGTGCAAATTCGATTCTGGTGTTGATTTATACAAAAATACACCGAATTTTCTCCACAAACGCAGTACAAACGCGTAAAACGGGTGCAACAAAAAAGATACAAACGGAAGAACGCAGCGATGGAAGACAGCGTGTTTTGTATACTTTTTTGTGCTGGGAACGGTAGATTTTCTTGACAAATTTCACGCTTTTTGCTATACTAAGAATAAACGGAATCAATTGTTTTTGCGCCGAAGAGAGTAGAGCCATGGGTTCGCGGTGCAAACCATTCCGGGACAGGCATCCATCGGGGACTGCTTCCCGGCAAACGAATGAGGATCTGTGATTACGGAGGAAACCATATCATGAAAGACGCAATGACGCTTGCCTATATCAATCTTTACGCTATTCTCGGTGCGCTGCCCACGCTCACAGAGTTGTCTGACGAAGCGCGTGCCATTCTTGGCGATACGGTACGCACTATGACAATCGCGGTCAAAAACGGCCCAGTCGCCACTATGACGTTCCATTCCGGCAGATGCGTGATGCGTGCGGCGGACGAGGACGGCGATATCCGTCTCTCGTTTTCTACGCCGGAGAAATGGAACGGCATGATCGACGGTACGGTTACGCCGATTCCGACAAAGGGACTCTTACATATTCCGTTTCTGCTCGGTACATTTACAAAGCTGACCGATCTGCTCACGCGGTACCTCCGTCCGGACGAGGCGGATATGGAGGATCCGGCGTTTGCCCGCATCAGCACCACTCTTATGTTCGGCGTGATCGGGCGGGCGGTTTGCCAGATCGGCAACCATGACAAGGTCGGTATGGCAAGCGCGTCGTATATCCCGGACGGCGTGATCCGGCTGTCGATTACGGACGGCCCCTGCGCCGCTATCACGGCAAGGAATCATCATCTTTCCTACAGCCGCCGCGCACCGGAAAAATGCTTCTCGTACATGACTTTTTCCGATATGAAAACGGCACGTGCTCTCTTTGACGGCAGAGTCAACAGTGTCGCGGCGATCGGCACGGGTGACGTGCGGGTCGGCGGGATGATTTCGCAGATCGACAATGTGAACCGGATCATGGATCGCGTGGCACTGTACATCGGGTGAGTGCCATGGAGGAAAAAAAGATCGCGGAGCTGCACGCACTGTTCGACGAATGCTTTCCGTACCTTGTATCCGGCAGAGATGCCATCCCTCAGCTTGCCGCGAACAACGTCGTACACAGATGCTTTGTGGACGATACGCTTGTGGGAGCGGCGATCGTCGGTGGGGGGAATATCTACTTCCTCGCTGTCGCGCCAAAGTACAGGCATCGCGGGATTGGTGCAGAACTGCTCGCGGCGGCGGAAAAAACGTGTGTGGATGCGGGATATGACAGGATAACGGTTGGTGTGGGAAAGGACGGCTATATCACGCCCGGTGTTCCGACATCTGTCATGCCGTACCAGGAAAGCCTATGCGCGCCTGTGCTGTATGACGGTCTGACCGATGAGGGCGCGACGTTCTTCCGGCACCACGGGTATACACACAACAGAGAGTCAAACGCGTTTGACATGGTTGCGACACTGCCGTATCCGGAAAATGATGGGTATCTGCTCGGATATAGGCGTGACGGGGTGACGATTCGGCTGGCAGTTCCTGCGGATCGGGATTCCGTGCTTCGCTGCACCGATGATGCGGCACCGTATTTTACTGAATACTATAAGGATGAAGAAATATATCGAAACGGCTCTGTTGTCTGCGCGGTATCTGCGGTGGATAACGAGGTGGTTGGCTGTCTGATTGCAGATGGGGAAAAAGGCGGATGCGGCTCCATCGGCTGTGTAGCGGTGGCAAATCGGGCGCGTGGACGCGGCGTGGCGTCGGATATGGTGCGGTGCGCGACCCGGTACATCACGGAACTGGGATCGGTACGCGGCTTTCTCAGCTATACGTACACGGGACTCGATAAGCTCTACGGTAAGGCGGGATTTCGAATTTCCGTCTACTACATGATGGCGGCAAAAGCGCTTCGGTGATACGATATTTCTATAAATGGAAGGATACGTTACGAAAATGAGAGAAATCTATACATACCCCAATAGTCAGGAACAGTTCCGGCGTGCGGAAAAGGTGATCCCGTCCGGCGTGTACGGACATCTCGGCCCGGCGGAGGGATGCTTTATCCCCGTGGAAGCGTTCCCGCTTTTCTGCGACCACGCCAAGGGCAGCTATTTCTGGGACATAGACGGACACCGGTTCATTGACTATATGTGCGCCTATGGACCGAACGTACTCGGCTACAACGATCCCGACGTGGATGAAGCGGCGCGGAAGCAACGGGAAAAGGGAGACTGCACCACGTCTCCGTCCACGGTGATGATTGATTTTGCGGAACTGCTTGTCGATACGGTGGCAAGCGCGGATTGGGCGTTCTTCGCGAAAAACGGAAACGATGTGACGACGATGGCGGTCATGGCGGCACGTGCGTACACGCATCGGAAGAAGATCGTGTTCTTCAAGGGATATTATCACGGGATCGCGCCGTGGACGCAGAAGATCGACTACGCCGGGGTGCTTGAGGAGGATGTGTCAAACAACATCTACCTGCCGTGGAACGACATCGCCGCCGTAGAGCGCGTGTTTGCGGAGCATAAGGGCGAGATCGCCGCCGTGATCGGACAGCCGTATATGCACGGGAATTTCGCGGACAATACACTGCCTGCCGACGGATTCTGGCAGAAGGTGCGCAAGCTCTGTACGGACAACGGCACGGTGCTGGTCATCGATGATGTGCGCGCGGGGTTCCGGCTCGACATCGCGGGCAGCGACCACTATTTCGGCTTCGAGGCGGATCTCATCTGCTTCTGCAAGGCGATCGCGAACGGCTACAACGTCTCTGCGCTGTGCGGCAAGGATTTCCTCAAGAATACGATCTCGTCCATGTCGTATACGGGCAGCTATTGGCTGTCGGCGGTACCGTTCGCGGCGGGGATCGCGTGCATTGAGAAGATGAAGCGGCTCGACTGCCCGCGCCTCCTCATCGAAAAGGGCGCGAAGCTGAAGAAGGAGCTGATCAAAGCGGCGGCGGACTATGGCTATGACCTGCACGTGTCCGGCGTGCCGTCGCTGTTCTATCTCCGGATTGCGGACGACCCGAGTCTGATGCTCCACCAGGCGTGGATCGCGGAATGTGTGCGGCGCGGCGTGTTCTTCACGAACCACCACAACCACTTCATCAACGCCAGCCTGACCGACGCGGACATCGCGGAAACCGTAGACGTGGCAAAAGAAGCCTTCGCGGTGATCGCCGAGCGGGAAAACAGATAAAACATAGCGAAACAGGAAAAATCACGGAGGCTCGAGAGGGATCGTCCGTGATTTTTGTTTTACGGGAATTTGGCCACAATATACAACGCAGGAGGAAACAAACGATGGGATCACCTCCTTGCGGATCGACACTATAGAAGGATTTACCGGAACCGATCCGGCAGAGACTTATGGTTGGGACTATCCGGTCGTCTCCTACACCGACGCGGACCGTGCGATCCTGCAAAGCATCACAGAAAACGCCGCCGTCACGACCCCGGACCCGATGCTCACCTCAATCATCACGGAGGAAGTGGACGCGTACATCAGCGATGCGAGAGACGCTGCAGAAACCGCACGGGTGTTACAAAGCCGCGTGGAGGTATATCTCGTGGAGAAGCAGTGAAACAAAATAAACACCGCACCCGCGGATACTATTGTGGTATCACGTGGGTGCGGTGTTGCTTAGATTGTTTTGCTCCGCAGGTTCGCCTTATTCGAGTTCCACCTTGACCGGCTTGCCGGTCGCCATGGATTCGTTGCAAGCGAGGGTGAAGCTTACGGATTTGAATGCATCGGCGTAGGGAGAACGGATCTTGGAGCCGTCGCCCGAGATCACTGCCTCGATGAAGGTGCGGTCGCAGAGAATGCCCGCGTCACCGTCCTGATGGTACACGATCGCGTCCCCTGCCGCGGAGAGCGCACCGTCGCCCTTGATGACAAAGCCGTCCTTGCTTTCTTCCGGCTCCGCCGGCTTTTCGCCGTACATCTTGAATGTATCGAGGATTTTCAGCTCTGCTCTCTTGTCGCGCGTGCTGAACGTGACCTTGGAGTCAAAGCTGTTGCCGGAGGTTGCGTAGCAGCCCGTGGAGATAGTCGCCAGAATGCCGTTCTTGAACTTCACAACGGTCGTGGAAAGGTCATCGGTGTCGTAGCCCGGCCATTCCTCATCGGAGATGTAACCGCGGTTCGCAAAAGAGAATACCTCTTCCGGATCGCCGATCATGTACCGGATGATATCGAACTGGTGAATTGTCTGCTCCGCTGCCTGACCACCGGAGAGATCCTTGTGACGCCACCATGGCTGATCCGGTACGCCGCCGATACGGGAGCATTCGACCATGATCACCTGATTGTTCGCGACAAACTGCTTGTTGGGTTCCACAAGATTGGAATAACGGCACTGGAAACCGCTTGCAGTGATGAGTCCTTTTGCTTCCGCTGCGTCACGGATCTTCCGCGCCAGATCCAGTTCCAGAGCGAGCGGCTTTTCCACAAAGAAATGGATCCCGCGCTCGATGAGGTCAAATTCTACCTGACCGTGGCAGTACGGCGGAATGCATACAAATACCATGTCCGGCTTCACTTCGTCCAGCATCACACGATAATCCGTGTACGCCTTGCCTGTGCCTGCCTTCTTTTGGAAGTTTTCCGCGCGTTCCGGGATCAGATCGCAGAAGCCTGCCAGTTCCACGATGTCCGTAAACTGCAAAAAGTGTCCCAGATGATAGCCGCCAATACCGCCGCAGCCAATGATTGCGAGTTTTTTCATGTTTTTTCTCCTTAGAAGTGTGTTGTATTGTAAGACCGCCAAACAGGCAATCTGACTTTTGATAGAAATGATACCTGAATTGTGATCGAAGAAGCTGCACAAACGCTATCCAAATCCCTATTCATAAAGGTTTTGCACAGGCTGGAACAAACAAGTTCGTTCTCAAAAGCCGCGTTTCCTCGTCTCCCGTCTCTTCCTTAGAACTCCACGGCTCCTTCGTAAACGGTGTCGTCCAGGTTGAAGAGGTTGAAGATCGAGCGCGGTCCGGGTTCACGCTTGAGCCACATGCCGTTTGTGAAGTCCGGAATCGCCACGGACGCGCTACCGGTTGCGATGGATTCCTCGGACAAAATGGAAATCGACATCAGTGTTGCGGAGTCGTATACATCGATCGGCGTCTGTGTACCTTTGCGTACCGCTTCCAGGAACGCGCGCATCACTAGCCAGTCCATGCCGCCGTGTCCGCCTGTGAAGTCTGCCGCATGCGTCTTTTTCCAGAGCGGATGCTCGAATTCGTCCCAGTATTTGTCCATCGGCTCCCACGCCTCGCCTTCCGTGCGACCTTCGATGCATAATGCGTGCAGATCCTCCATCCAGATCCCGCAGGTACCCTGTACTCTGCCGCCGCGCGAATACGGGCGTGGATTGCTTGTGTCGTGCGTCAGAACGATCGTTTCTCCGTTTGAGCAGCGGATCGTCGTTGTCACAATGTCTCCGAGCCGGAACGGTACTCCCTGCAGAGGATGATCCGCCGGGAAGTGATCCTTTACGTATTTTTGCAGCCCACGTGATTTGGTAGCCATCGAATTGAGCGCAAGGAGCCGATTGCCGTGGTTGATGTCGAGATACGTCATGATCGGACCAAGCTCGTGCGTCGGATATACCTCCGCGTTTCGGTGAAGATGGTGCCACGTCCGCTCGTGATCCGTTGCCATGCCGCCTGCAATGGAGCGTAGATCGTGCTGATATCCGCCCTGACAGTGGAGTACCTCGCCGAACAAGCCCTTTTTGATCATGTTCAAAACCGTCATTTCCTCTCGGTTGTAGCAGCAGTTTTCCATCAGCATACACGGCACACCTGTCTCCTCATATGTGTGTACCAGATCCCAACACTGTTGGATGGACTGCGCCGGTCCGACCTCGAACGCTGCGTACTTCCCGTGGCGCATCGCGTCGATGGCGATCTTCACGTGGTCATTCCAGTATGTGGTGATAAGCACAGCGTCCAGATCATCACGGATCACCACATCATGCGACCGCAGCGAGCCGTAAACCTCCCGTCCGTACCTATCCCGGCACATTTCGCGCCCTTTTTCCATCCGATCCTCGTGGATGTCGCATACCGCGTTCACCTGCACGTCGTCCATTTTGAGCAGTTCCCCAAGCCACCACGAGCCGCGCCCGCCGAGTCCGATTACTCCCATACGTATGGTTTTCATATGTTATCCTCCGCCGTACCCAGTGCTTTCACTCAGTATGCGCAGATCGTTGCAATCTCGTCGCAGACCTTCTTGTAGTAGTCCTCCCACGCCATGTTCTCATCTGCCTTGAATACCTCGCCGACCAGATAACCGTCGTAACCCGCCTTGCGAAGTGCCGGGATGATGACCTGCCAGTCCGCGCTGCCGTGCGTGATGTCCTGCCAGGTGCCGCCGGAGTTCAGGCCGCCCGTGCGCTTGTAATCCTTTACGTGTACCTTGCCGATCCGGGAGCCGAGGATCTCGATCCAGTATTCCGGAACGGAGAACGCGATCATGTTGCCTGCGTCCAGATAGGCACCGATCTTCGGAGAATCGACTTCGTCGATCATGGATACCATATCGTAGGGAGAGAGGAAGAAGCCGTTCCAGACGTTCTCCAGTCCGACAAAAATGCCTTCCTTCTCAATGTCCGCACGCATCGCCTTCAGAAACGCCACGGAATCCCGCCGCACATCCGCGATGGTTACACCGCTGCCCATACCGCCGGGAACGGTCAGAATACCGTCCGCACCCAGTTCCTTTGCTGCCTCGACCTGCTTCCAGAGAAGCAACTCCGCGTCCTTGTGATTGGCGGCGATGCCCATTCTGCTGCTCCAGAGAGAGCTGGAGATGCTGGCGACGGGCAGGTGATACTTCTCGGAAAGTGCGCGAATTGCGGCAAAATCCGCCTTGGTTGTGTCGAGAGATAGTCCGTGTGCGGCTCCGGGTGCGTCCACGTTCAGCTCAATCGCATCAAATCCGGCATCCGCTACCGCTTTGAAGGACTGCTCCATATCGAGCGAGCTGTCGAGGGTCCAAGCGTTCAGTGCTTTTTTCATTGCCATTTCCTCCTTATTTGGAAAAAGAAAATTCGTTCATAAAATGCGCTTTTCCTCAAGCTGAGGATATGCTATAATACCGTTATATCGATCGGCTCAGGTGCTGAGCGGATCGGGTATCAGGCGATTCGGGTACATCGCGCAACTTTGCGTATACTAACATAAGTGTAACGGAAAACGCATCGCCGTACAATACAGGAATCGACCGACTTTATGGACATTTCGCCAATTGATTGACATTATAAAGAAAAGGAGAGTGCGAATGTGGAAAACCAGGGATATTATCGCTCAATCCATCTGCCGGACAGCCATCCACAGATCGATGAGGCACCGCTTGTTGTGAACTGTGCAGGTTGTTGCAATTTAACAAATCCTTTCGTGACCAACGTACCGTCTGGGCGAGACGACTATTATCTGCAGGTCATGATTGACGGCAGACTGACCGCGTGGATTGGCGGTGTGCCACAGGACTTTTCGCAGGGTATGTTCTGTATCTATAAGCCGCACACGCCGTATCGCTACGTACTCGCGGAAGGAGAAAAAATGACGTACAATTGGGCGCATTTCACCGGATTCCACGCGGGTAGACTCCTCTCTACGCTGGGAATCGAGACGGGCAGGCTATATCGTTTCCATACTGACGCAGAGACAGTGGACGGCTGGTTCAATGCGATTTTCCGGGAATTCATCGGGCGTGGAATTGGCTTTGACGATTCGTGCGCCGCCTGTCTGACCTTGCTGCTCACCGGATTGGCGCGGTGCATGGAACGGGAGAACGCGATTCCCACCCGTGCGCTGACCTCCCTGCGGTACCTGCATTGCCACTTCACGGAGGACATTTCCATCGCGGAGCTTGCCGCCATGGAGCATTTGAGCGAGAGCCGCTACCGGAGCGTGTTCCGCGACTGCACGGGATTGTCTCCCAACGAATATCGGATTGCCCTGCGGATGCAGCGTGCGTGCGATCTCTTACTCCAAACCGGCGATACGCTGACGGAGATTGCCCAGGCGTGCGGATACGGCGATACGCTCTATTTTCTGCGGATCTTCAAGCAGAAGATCGGCATGACACCCGGCGAATATCGACAGAAAGGATACTTGTGAGCATGAAATTTCTCCATATCTCCGACCTCCATCTCGGCAGGCGGCTCGGTGAGTTCTCCCTGCTTGCGGAGCAGCGCACCATGCTCGATTGGGTGTACGATACGCTGTGCGATACAGGCGCGGATGTTCTGCTCATTGCCGGGGATGTGTACGACCGCGCTGTACCGGCACCGGACGCCGTTGTCGCGCTCGATCATTTTCTTTCCCGTGTCCATGACCGCGGTATCCCGATCTGCATGACAAGCGGCAATCACGACAGTACGGAGCGGCTCTCGTTCGCTTCCGCGCTGCTCTCCGGTGCGGAGGTGTATGTGTCGCCGCCGCTCGCGGAGGGAATTTGTCATGCGACCTTCTCCGATGCGTATGGGGATGTCACTGTATGGCTTCTGCCGTTCTGTCGTCCTGCGGATGTACGGGACGCCGGGATCGCGGAGTCCTATACCTATACGGACGCGATGGCTGCCGTGATTGATTCCCTGCCCATCGATCGAAGCGGACGCAATATCGCACTGGCGCATCAGTTTATCACCGGAAGCCTGCGCGCAGAATCCGAATCGGTGCAGATCGGAGGACTGGACAACGTAGATGCAGCAGCTTTTGCGCCATTTACGTATACGGCACTCGGACATCTGCATCGCCATCAGTCTCTCTTGGACGGGAGGGTTGTTTATTCCGGCAGTCCGCTGTGCTACGATTTTGGGGAGGCGGAGGACGAAAAGGGCGCGGTGCTTGTCGAGATCGGTGATGGGGGGACACTGGCTACGACCTTTCTCGCGTACCGGGATCCTCTTTCCAGACTTGTCACTCTGCGCGGAACCTACGACGAGCTGACGGCAAAAACATTCTGGGAGAATCTGCGCAAGGATGACTACTATCGTGTACTTCTGACCGATACAGAGGACGTACCTGATGCCGCTGCCAAGCTGTCCGTTTTGTATCCGCGCCTACTTTTTCTCGCCTATGAGAACCGTCTCGCGGCGGTCGGAGGGAAAGAGGATACTGCTTTCTCCGTCGTGCCGTGTGATCGCGGCAGTGCGCCGGAGGAGGTATTCGCGGCGTTTTTTGCCATGCAGAATGACAGAGCGTTGACAGAGGAGGAACGGTCGTATATCACGGCTCTGCTTGCGCAGAAGGAGGATGCGGATGAAACCTTGTAAACTGACCATGACGGCGTTCGGACCATATACAGGCACGGTGACAGTTGATTTTTCTGTATTCGGCGAAAGCGGACTGTATCTCATCACGGGCGATACGGGAGCTGGAAAAACGATGCTCTTTGATGCGATCGCCTACGCGCTGTATGGTACGGCAAGCGGCTCCGGAAGAGATGATACGATGCTCCGAAGCAAGCAGGCGGATGAAAAAACGGAGACGGAGGTGGAATTAACCTTCACGTGTCGGGGAGCCTTCTATCGGGTGCGGCGGGTACTCGGCAGGGAAAAGCGGAAGCGAACCGGGGAAAAACAATTCATACGCTCCAGGGAATGCGAACTGTGGCTGCCAGGCGGCGGTGTGCTGACGAAGGCAGAGGAGGTTAACGACGCAATCTGGCAGGCGGTCGGCTTGAACGCGGCGCAGTTCCGACAGTGCGCCATGATTGCGCAGGGAGAGTTCCTCCGTTTCCTGTACGCGAAAACGGAGGAAAGGCTTCCTCTGTTCCGCAATTTGTTTGCCACAGATGTGTACCGGAAGTTAACTGAAAATCTGGGTAAGGATACAGCAAAGGCGCGACAGGAGCTGGATGGTGCGGAATCCACGCTGCGCCAGTGTGCCGGTGGAATTTTTGTACCACAGGAATATCCGGACAGAGACACGCTTGCGAAGTATCAGGCAGAACCTGTGCCGTATGAGGATGCGCTGACTCAATCGATTACCGCGTGTCTGACATGGTGCCGGGACGAGAAGGCGGTGGTTTCCGCAGCGCGGAAGCAGCTGACGACGGAGCGGGACGGACTTTTGTCTGCTATCACCAAGGCGGAGGTGGATGCCAATACGGCGGCAGAATACGAAAAAACTATGGAAAAGCTCCGGCTGTCGGAGGAGAAAAACGCGTATGCCGAAAAATCCCTTGCCGATTTACGTGCGGGACAGGCGGAAATCGATGAAATGCGCACGGAGGCGAACCGTCTGAACGCGTTATGTCCGCTTCTGAATGCGATCGCGCGGGGAAAGGCAGACATTGCATCCGCCGCGGAAGAGGTGCGGAGTGCTGAAAAGGAATGCACCTCCGTCACAGGTACACTCACACGGTTTCGAGAGAGATGCGCGGTTTTGACAGAAGAACTGGCACAGGCACAAGCGGCGGAAAAGCGGGTGACGGAGCAGAAGGGAATCCTCGCGGAGAAAAACGGCAGAATCCGGGAATTGTCCGCGCTTTCGGAAATGGGGGAGCGTTGGCAGAAGCAGCTTCTTCTGTGGCAGGCGGCGCGGGAGACGTATCTGCATTCCCGCGCAGAATATGAAAAAGAAGACGCGCGGTATCGGGAGACGGAAAAACGGTATCTCGATGGACAGGCGGGCATTCTCGCAGAATCGCTGGTCGATGGGGAGCCGTGTCCGGTATGTGGCGCAACGGAGCATCCCGCCCCGGCATATCGTACATCGGAGATTCCCACGGCGGATGCGCTTGAACTGGTGCGGAAAAGACGGGATCGGATGCAGAGGGAATGCACGGAAAAGGCGGATGCAGCGGGCAGAATCCGGGGCAATGCGGAAAGCGAGTCGGCGGCGTTCGACGCGGCGTATCATGCGTTTTACGGCACGGAGGACGATACATTCCAGTGGGATAGGTTCCCGGAAACGGAATGCGCGGCGATCCGAGACGATCTCCAAAAGCTGTCGGTGGAGCTTGCGGCATTGCGGTGCACGCTGGAGACGGATATGGCACAGGCAGCGCGGATGGCGGACTGCGAAAGACGGATTGCGGTCGGACAGACGGCGGTCGAGGAGAAAACAGCGGAGGCGGCATCGGCAAGGGAACGGCTTCAGTCTGCAAAATCCAAGCTTGAAACGCTCAACCGGAAAACGGCGGAGCTGATGGAATCGGCACCGGACACCACGCGGGAGGCGGTATACAAACGGCTGGACGAGATCAGGCTGGCGACGGAGCGATACGAACGATCCATCGCGGAATGTACGGAAAGGCGCGATGCTCTGGAACGGGAAAAAACGGCGATTTGCGCCGCTGCCGATACGCTGCGGGAACGGCTTCAGGACAGCGTGGCAGACGAATTGCCTGTCCTGCGGGAAAGGGAAAGACTGGCGGGGGATGCCCTCGAGACATTACGGCAGCGTGAAACCGTTTTGGATACAGCGATTGCCGTAAACGAGCCGCTTTCCGTCCGTTTGACAGATGCGTATGGGGCGTATCGCAAATGCGCCGCCCGATTCGCGACACAGAAACGACTGTCCGATACCGCGTCCGGAAAATTAAGCGGCAGGGAAAAGCTGGATTTGGAAACGTATGCACAGCTGCGGCTCTTCGACGAAGTGGTGCGCCGCGCCAATGTGCGTCTGTTTGCGATGACGGGCGGCCGTTATGAGCTGCGTCGGCAGATGGAGGCGGAAAACAAGAAAAATAAAACGGGACTCGGGTTAGATGTGGTGGATCACTACAGCGGTACGATTCGGAATGTGCGCACACTGTCCGGTGGGGAATCGTTCAAGGCATCTCTCTCTCTGGCACTCGGATTGGCAGATGAAACGGAATCCTCCTCCGGCGGCGTGCGGATCGAGGCGATGTTCATCGATGAGGGTTTCGGATCTCTGGATGCGGCGTCTCTGGACAGCGCGATCGATACACTGAATCACCTTTCGGAGGGAGCCAGACTGTGCGGAATCATTTCCCACGTAGATTCCCTGAAGGAGCGCATTGAGCGGCAGATCCGGGTGAAGCGGGACAAAACGGAGAGCAGTGTGGAGTGCATCTGGTGAATGGCGAAAACAGCGCTGTGGATAGAGCGAACGTTATTGCATAAGAAACAGTACTGCAGCGTACAGGCGCGGTAAACGAATATACAAAAAAGAGGATGGCGTGCGCCATCCTCTTTTGATGTGATGGGAATTTTGATATTTTGCAAGCAGACATCAGCTGGTGGTGTCAACAAATTTATCCCCACAGCCCGTGCCACGCTTCGTGAAAATCTGCGAATTGTCCGGCGAGGGAAAAGAGCGTGTACAATAACAGGGGCAGCTTGTGCAATCCGTACGCCTGCGGCTTTTTCGCGAAACCCGCTTTGCATTCGCGAGGAACTGCGCGTCGTATGTTACGGAGTCGTCCCAGCTACACATGGTCGTCAGGATTTTGACATAGACGGCAGCTGGGGTATCCTCTATGAGAAACGCGTCCTCCTGCTGTTTGTTTTTGCGATCGCACCTATAGTATACCGGACAGACAGCGGAAAAAACAGGGCGTATCAGGGAAGTTGTATGAAGCGTTTGGAGAGAAAATCAGCCGTGCGTTCGTCGTCAGTCGATGAAGTCGAACTCCACATCCGCGATGTGTACCGTGTCGCCTTCCTCGCAGCCCGCTTCCCGGAGCCGGTCGATGATGCCCGCTTTGATAAGGGAGCGCTCGAAGTACATGAGCGATTCGCGGTCCTCGAAATTCACGCGGTTCACTAGTGCCTCCGCCCAGCGGCCTTCGACGATGTACGATGCGTCGTCTCCTCGGCGAATGGTCACGTCCGCAGCACCTTCGTCCACGATCACTTCCTCTTCCGGCGTGATCTCCGATTCGTAGGTCAGCACCGGCGGCAGCGTGCGCAGCTTGGCGGCGATTGCGTCCACGAGATCGGACAGCCCCATTTTGCGCGACGCGGAGATATAGTAAAGCTCATACCCAAGCTCCGCGCACCGCAGTTCCAATTCCGCAGCTTCCGGAGATAGCTCTGGAATTTCAATGAATTCGTCCTCTCCGTTTACCATCAGATCTGCCTTGTTCGCGGCGACGATTCGCGGTCTGGCGGCAAGCTCCGGGGAAAATTTCTCCAGCTCCGCTGAGATCGTTTCAAAATCGGAAAGCGGCGTGCGTCCCTCAGAACCGGAAATGTCCACGACCTGCACGAGCATCCGACACCGCTCGATGTGGCGTAAAAACGCATGCCCAAGCCCTAAGCCTTCCGATGCGCCCTCGATCAGTCCCGGAATGTCTGCCATCACGAATCCGGACTCCCCGCCGGTCGACACCACGCCGAGATTCGGCTCCAGCGTTGTGAAGTGATAATCTGCGATCTTCGGACGTGCGGAGGACAGGGCGGCAAGAAGAGACGATTTTCCGGCGGACGGCAGTCCCGCAAGACCCACGTCCGCGATCATCTTCAGTTCCAAGATTACCTCGCGCTCTTCTCCGGGCAGTCCAGCTTTGGCGAACCGCGGGATCTGCCGAGTGGGGGTGGCAAAATGCTTGTTGCCCCAGCCGCCGCGACCACCGTGACAGAGCACGAAATCTTCTCCATCCGCCATGTCATGGAGGACTTTTTCAGATTCCGCGTCGCGGAGGATCGTCCCTCGCGGTACAAGAATCACGACGTTTTCGCCATTCTTTCCATGGAATTTCGCGCCTCCGCCGTCGCCGCCGTTTTCCGCTACGAATTTGCGCTTGTACCGGAATGCGAGCAGGGTGTTGGCTCCCTCGTCCACGCGGAAGAGTACGTCTCCGCCGTTGCCGCCATCCCCGCCGTCCGGTCCGCCTTTGGCAACGTATTTTTCCCGCCGGAACGATACGATCCCATTGCCGCCGTTACCGGCTTTTACGTAAATTTTGATTTTATCGATAAACATGAATGCTCCTGCAGCTTTCCTCTTTTTTCTGCGATTACAAATTTTCCCGCAGCACCTTGCCGAGGATCGCCACCCCGCGGTCAATATCCGCGTCGGACGGCATGGAATAGTTCAGACGGAATGAATCGGACGGTGCGTTTTCCACACACATGAATGCCGATCCTGGCACTACGGCGACCTTGTTCTCAAGGAACTTTTTCACAAACGGCGCCGCGTCCCGGCTGTCCGGCAGCGTGCACCATAAGAACAGACCGCCCTCGGGTCTGGTATACGCGACGGACTGGGGCATTTCCGCATCCAGGGCGGCGAGCATCCGGCCTGCCTTGTTCCGATATAGCTCCCGGATCATCGCTACATGCGCGTCCATGTCGTATTCCGTCATATACCGGTGGCAGAGCATCTGCGCGAACAGATTTGTGTGTACATCCTCGACCTGTTTTGCCACTACCATCTTTGCGATGATTTGAGCAGGTGCGTTCACAAAGCCGATGCGCATACCGGACGAAAGGATTTTCGAGAACGACGAGCAGTAGATGACGATCCCATCCGTATCGAAGGATTTGTATGTCGGTACATCTACGCCGGCAAAACGCAGCTCACCATATGGATTGTCCTCTAAGATCACCACGCCGTATTTTTTTGCCAGCGCATAGACGGCGCGGCGGTTTTCAAGCGTGGAGGTGATGCCGGAGGGATTCTGGAACGTTGGGATCAGGTAGAGGAGCTTTGCTTTCTTTTCCGTGCGCAGGATTTCCTCCAGAACCGTGAGATCGATCCCGTCCGCGCGCAGTGGTACGCCGAGGGTTCGCGCACCGTTGGAACGGAACGCGTTCAGCGCGCCGATAAAGCTCGGATTTTCACAGATTACAGCGTCTCCCTCATTGCAGAACGCCTTGCACGCCAGCTCGATTCCCTGTTGTCCGCCGGTTGTGACGATCGTTTGGTCGAATTCACGCCCGATGCCGAATTTTTCGCGGATCCGTGCGGCGATCGATTCCCGCAGCGGCGTGTAGCCTTCCGTGATGCCGTATTGGAGCGCGAAGGCGGCGTCCGAGGCAAAGATATCCGCAGAAATTTTCGAGAGTGCCTCGACGGGGAAGGAGAGCGGATTCGGGTTGCCTGCCGCGAAGC
>CAVIKO010000006.1:56521-78080 GCA_963643035.1 bacterium | reverse complement strand
TTATAGGTTTGGCTGGCTATGATTGTTCGAAAATATACGATATCGAGTTAAATTTAGTAACAACCTCATCTTCTTTAAGAGATGCCCGAAATCAGTTTTCTTCGGCTATAGTAGGCACAGAAGAGTATATTCAATATTATAAGTCATGTAATTTGTGGGTTGATACGCTGATGACACTCGTTAAGGATTACTGTGATTGTTTCCCAGATAGTAAAACAAACAGTTTAAAAGCTGAGCTTGATAAGTATACGTCAACACATAAAAATAATAGAGCTAAAATGGAGGCACTAAACAATTAAGAATATTTAGACCGATATGTGAATAACAAGATTCAAAAAGAAAGATAGGTTATATGATGAATAAATTTAATACAATCATAACAGGATTTATAACAAGCATAATGGTATCAATTCTGATGAGCACGTCAATCTCTGCTGTTGATAATTTTCTGATTTCTATCGGGAATTCTGAATCTCCGGCAGGTGAGACAGTTATTGTACCAATTACCATGGTCGATGCTCCTGATTTCTTTGTTGCAACAATTGAAATAGAGTACGATGAAAACTTGATGACATTGCTAAGCGTACAGGATACAGGCTTAGCAAGCGGCAACGAACATTCAGACAAATATGGTTCTCCTTATACTCTTACATGGGTAAATAATGGCGGAAGTGTTAGTAATGGAATTGTTGCTGAATTAACTTTCAAATTGTCTGCTGCTGTCGAAGAGGATTTACACATCAAAATTAACATACCTCGTAACGGCGTAATTAGTAACGATGGTAATATCTTAAATCCACAATTGGACAACGGAATTATCTATATCGTAGAAAATCACGAACATGATTACGGACAATGGTCTGAATACAGTTCTGTAAAACATTCGCGCGAATGTGAATGTGGGGAAACTGAATATCAACGCCATTCCTGGGACAATGGCGAAGTAACCAAGGAACCTACTGAGGATAGTTCTGGCATAACAACATACACCTGTTCCATCTGTAATGCAACCAAGACGGAGACAATTCCACCCATCACTGTGGACTATGTCCCCGGCGACATCAATGGCGACGGTGTCTTCGACTACTATGACGTAACCGAGCTCTATGCCGCGTACCAGTCCGGGGAGGTAGACGCGGACACCATGGATGTGAACAACGACGGGGTGGTGGACTACTACGACGTTGCCAAGCTCTATGCCGCATACCGGGGGACTGCCACGCTCACCTGACCGCTGGCCCATTTCGCACAAAAGGGATCTTCCTTACCGGGAGATCCCTTTTTCCCATTTCACAAAACTTTTCCGAAATACCGGTAGATTTTTCCCGGCAAATCCGGTATAATATAGGATAGCATCTTCCACCCAAGGAGGAAACACCATGACCGAACAGGAAGCCAAGCAGCGAATCGCATATCTGCGGGAGACGATCCGCCGCAACGCTGTTTTATATTACGAAAAGGATGCGCCGGTGCTGTCCGACAGTGCCTATGATGCGTTGTTCCGGGAACTGACCGATCTTGAGGCGGCGTATCCGCAGTGGGACGATCCGTCCTCACCCACCCACCATGTCGGCGGCGCGCCGTCCGCGAAATTCGCCAAGGTGACACATCCCGTGCGGATGGGCAGTCTGACCGACGTTTTCAGCGAGGACGAGCTGTCCGCTTATCTGACCAAAACAATCGCCGCTCTATTGGACACCGGAATCGCGCAGGAAGACATTCTGTTCACCGTGGAGCCGAAAATCGACGGACTCTCGGTCGGACTGACCTATACAAACGGGATTCTGACCCTCGGCGCGACGCGCGGAGACGGCACTGTCGGTGAAAACGTGACCGAAAACATCGCCGCCATCGCCCCCATTCCGCACCGTCTGACCGCCCCTGTCTCCGTGACGGTGCGTGGAGAAGTATATATGCCGCACGACAGCTTCGCCCGTCTGAACAGAATCCGCGAGGAGAACGGTGAAAAGCTATGGGCGAATCCGCGTAACGCCGCTGCCGGAAATCTGCGCAGGCTCGATGCCGCCGGGACACGCGATGCGGGACTATCCATCTTTGTGTTCAATTACCAGACCGGCGATCTATGGGAGGATGGTCACGCACCCACCTCGCACGCCGAAACGATCGAGCGGATGCGGGAACTTGGCTTTCCGACAATCCGCGTGGCGGCAAAGACCGGAAAGCCGGACGAAATCTTAGCGGCTGTGGCACAGATCGGAAGAGAGCGGGAGGGACTGCCCTACGACATCGACGGGGCGGTCGTCAAAATCGATTCTCTGACGCAGCGGGCGATCCTCGGCGAGGGGCCAAGCACCCCGAAATGGGCGGTCGCATTCAAATATCCCCCGGAACGGAAGAAAACGCGTCTGATTGACGTGGAAGTGCAGGTCGGACGAACCGGAGTCCTCACACCCACCGCAATCCTCACGCCGGTACGCCTTGCCGGAACGACCGTCTCCCGCGCAACGCTCCACAACATCGACGTCATCCGCGCACGCGACATTCGGATCGGGGACATGGTGTACGTCCAGAAGGCGGGGGACATTATCCCGGAGATCGTTGGGGTCGATCCTGCCGATCGTCCGGCGGATTCTGTGCCGTTTCTGTTTCCGGAGGTCTGTCCGTCCTGCGGTGAGCGGCTGTTCTGGGACAACGAAACCGGGGAAGAATCCGATGACGGTACAGGCGCGGAGCTGTCAGATTTCATGGATCCGGCGATGGAATCCGGTGCACTGCGGTGCTTAAACCCCGGATGTCCGGCACAGTTGGAGCGGCGCATGATCCACTTTGTTTCCCGCGGCGCCATGAACATCGATGGCATGGGTCCCTCCCTCATCCGGCTGTGCATCTCGGAGGGACTGACGCGCGATGTAGGCGATATTTTCTCGCTCCATGCGGAGGACATTGCTGCCCTGCCGCGCATGGGAAAGAAATCGGCGGACAATCTTATGACCGCCATCACACACGCCAAGAATGCGGGCCCGGCGCGTCTGCTCTATGCGTTGGGAATCCGGCACGTCGGCGCTGCAACCGCGGAAGCCATCATCGCGCATTTTGGCTCCGTGGACGCGCTCTTTGGAATTCAGACGAACGCGCTATGCGCCATAGAGGACATCGGGGAAATCACGGCGGAGATGATTGCGGATTATTTCTCGCTGCCGGAGACGAAGTGTCTTTTTGACAAGCTGAAATCCGCCGGGGTGCGAACCGACAGCGCAGCGGAGACTGCTGCACAATCTCCGGTACAGACAAGCACGGCGTTTGCAGGTAAAACTTTTGTGCTGACCGGAACCCTCTCGTCCATGACCCGGGACGAAGCATCGGCGAAAATCAAAGCGCGCGGCGGCAAGGTCACAGGAAGCGTTTCGGCAAAAACCTCGTTCGTCGTCGCCGGAGAGGAAGCCGGTTCAAAGCTGGTCAAGGCAAACGCGCTCGGCATCCCGGTGCTGAATGAAGACGCGTTTCTCGCCATGCTGGAGGAATGATCATGCTGTACGCAATCTTAGCGGCGATTTTCCTGCTTTTCCTTGCCTTTTCTGTCATCGGCGGGTACTGCATGTACCGCTTCGCCATCGTGCGGAACAAAAAAACGCCGGATTGGTGGACGCATCCGGAAGAATTGGAGCCGCCGAAGCACATGTCGCCGGAGAACGCGGCAATTGTCACGCGCGGCAGACAGTGGATCCTTGAGAACGCCTCCAAGCCGTACTACCGGGTGAGCCGGGACGGCCTGTCCCTCGCCTGCCGTATTATCCATCCGGGCGGGATCTGGACGGAACGGCCGCGCGGAATCTTCTTATGCTGTCACGGCTACCGCTCCCACGCCATTTTTGATTTTTCCGGCGCGGCGGAGTGGCTGTTGGACAAGGGCTTCTCGCTCTGCTTCATCGACCAGCGCGCGTGCGGCTCCTCGGCGGGCAAATACATCACGTTCGGAATCCGGGAAAAGGATGACATCGTAGACTGGGCGTGCTGGCTGCAGGAGCAGTACCCCGATCTGCCCGTAATCCTCGATGGCGTTTCGATGGGCGCATCGACGGTTCTCGCCGCGGCCGGGGAAATGCTCCCCGCCAATGTGCGGGCGATCCTCGCGGACTGCGGCTACACATCCCCGGCAGCGATATGCAAAAAGGTGCTGCGCCAATGGTTCCATCTCCCGCCGTTCCCGCTCTATTACACCGCACTGCTTTGGATCTGGCTGCGCACAGGTGTCTGGCTGCCCGACCTCGATTGTCGGGAAACGATCACGAAAAACCGTCTGCCGCTCCTGCTGGTACATGGCACCGGAGACGATTTTGTCCCGTATTCCATGGGAGAAGCGATCTACGCCGCCGCAAGGGAGCATTGTGAAGCGGAATTTTTCACCGTGCCGGACGCGCCTCACGCCCAATCGTGGCTCTATGATACGGACGGCTACAAGGCGGCGATCGAACGGCTGCTGCACAAAGCAGGTCTCGATTGATCTGCCGCCACGCGTTTCATCCAATCCATAACACCCAAACATTTCCATACATTCCATCAACGGGAGGTAACTATGTCTATCCAGTTCATCGAATCCGAACGGATCTTCCAGCTCAACGCCGGAGACTCCACGCTCATCCTGCGCGTCGCCGACGAAAACTATCTTCTCTCGCTCTATTACGGCAAGGCTCTCCCCGCAGGACCCTTTTACGGCGCTTTTGACGGGTACGATTTCCGCGACTATTCCGCCTCCTTCTCCCCGCGCAACGCCCATGTAAAGGACGGCTCCTTCTCGCCGGATGTAGTGCCGATCGCGTATTCCGGCTTTGGCACAGGTGATTTCCGCAAATCAGCCGTGGCAATCCGGAACCACTGGGGCAACGACGCGACCGATTTCCGCTATGTTTCCCACACAATCTACGCGGGAAAGCCGCAGCTCACGGGACTTCCGGCGACCTACGCGAACGAAAACGAAGCGGACACCCTTGAGATTCTCCTGCGCGACAGCACAACGGCGGCGGAGCTGACCCTCATTTACACGGCATTCCGGGACAAACCGGTCATCACGCAGTCGGTACGCCTTGCCAATCCGTCCGCAGACGCGCTCGACATCGAAAAACTCTACTCTGCGGTGGTTTCCTTAAACGACATGGACTACGATCTCTGGCACCTCTACGGCAGATGGGGTGCGGAACGGAATCTCGAACGCACGCCCCTCCGCCACGGACAACAGAGCATTTCGTCGAGCCGCGGCTCGTCCAGCCACTACCACAATCCGTTTGTATCCCTGGTGCGTCACGGTGCGACGGAGGACAATGGTGAAGTCTACGGCTTCAATCTCGTATACAGCGGCAGCTTTGATATCACCGTGGACTGCGATTATTACGAAACGACACGCCTTCTCGCCGGAATCAATCCGGACGGCTTCACGTGGCGTCTTGCGCCCGGCGAAACGTTCCAGACACCGGAAGCCGTGATGGTCTACACAGACGGCGGCGTAGGCGAAATGTCGCGGATCTTCCATCGGTTATACCGGGAGCATCTCATTCGCGGCAAGTGGAAAACGGAAAAGCGGCCGCTGCTGATCAACAGCTGGGAGGCGGCGTACTTCAACTTTGACACGGACAAGCTCGTCAATTTTGCGGAACACGCCAAGGACATCGGGATCGAGATGCTTGTGATGGACGATGGTTGGTTCGGTGTGCGCAACAACGACAACTGTTCCCTCGGCGACTGGTACGTAAACGAGGAGAAGCTGCCGGGCGGTCTGGGTGTGCTCATCGACCGGGTGAAGGCTCTCGGACTGAAATTCGGGATCTGGTACGAACCGGAGATGATCTCTCCGGATTCCGATCTTTACCGTGCGCATCCGGACTGGTGCCTCCATGTACCAAACCGCGAAAACTCCATTGCGCGCAGCCAATACGTGATCGATATGTCGCGCAAGGATGTACAGGACAATATTTACGGACAGATGGCGGCGATCCTCGGCAAATACGCCATTGACTACGTCAAATGGGACTTCAACCGGAATCTCACCGAGGCGGGCAGTGCGCTATTGGATGTGGAGCACGGCGAGGAGATCTATCATCGTTTCGTGCTTGGCACCTACGCGGTGATGGATCGGCTGACACGCGAATTTCCGGATCTTCTCATCGAAAACTGCTCCGGCGGCGGCGGTCGCTTTGACGCGGGTATGCTCTACTACTCCCCGCAAATCTGGGCATCGGACAACACGGATCCGATCGAACGGCTGGCAATCCAGTTCGGCACGTCGCTCTGCTATCCGGCCGCCACGATGGGCGCACACGTATCGATGAGCCATCGCACCGGCTTTGAAACAAAAGGCAATGTGGCCATGTGGGGTACGTTCGGCTACGAGCTGGATCCGAACCGGCTCTCTGAGGAGGATCGTGCGCTGTTCCGCCGTCAGGTCAACGAATACCACTTCACCTACGACCTGATTCACAACGGCGATCTCTACCGCATTCTCTCTCCGTTCGACAACGCCTACCGCTGCGCGTGGTCTTTCGTCTCACCTGACAAGTGCAAAGTTCTTCTCACCCATGTGACCATGCGCTACCACCACAATATGAAGCAGTACATCCGCCTCAAGGGGCTGGATCCCGCCAAAATCTACCGCTGCCGTGAAAACGGACTCTCTTATTCCGGTGCTTTCCTCATGAACGCCGGACTCAACATTTCCAAGTTTCCCCGCAGCGACGGCGACAGCTTCACACTCTATTTTGAATCCTAAGTGAGGATACGGGGAGGGGGAAACGGGACGCTTCTTGAATAGAAGTCAGAAAGCTGCGCATTTTGGGCAAGAACTTTATAGAGGGGATGGACTGGAATATAGTTTTGAAGTCCATCCCCCTCATAAAAGTTTTGCGGAGCGCAACGAATCTATGATTCATTGGTTCATAAGCGGCCGTTTCCCCGTTTTCCTCGTCCCCCATTCCCAATTTTCTTATACAATAATCATGCAAAATAAAAAAAATCTCACCGGCACAGCGGTGATGATGGGAATTATGATCCTTGCGGCAAAGGTATGCGGACTTTTGCGGGACATGTTGATCACGGCGGCATACGGCACCGGATCGGCCGCTATCGCATATGAGACTGCATCTAAACTGCCGGTCACACTGTTTGATCTCGTGATCGGCGGGGTAGTGACAGCGGCGTTCGTTCCGGTATTCAACGAACTGTTGGTGCGGGACGGACAGGAGAAAGCACTGTCGTTTGCACAATCCTACACGCGGTTCATCCTGCTCATTACCGCCGTGCTTACCATTCTCGGGATCACATTCGCCTCGCCGCTTGTACAATGGATGGCACCGGGACTGGATCACGCCACGCACACCCTCGCCACAAAGCTGACGCGCATTCTCTTTCCCATGATCGTCTTTACGGGATTGGCGTTCACCTTTGTCGGGTATCTCCAATCCATGGGCGAATTTCGCATTCCGGCGATCATTTCCCTCGTCGCAAACGGGATTATGGTCGCGTATCTCTTAACCCTCAACCGCTATTTCGGCATTGTCGGGCTTGCCGTCGCCATGCTTCTCGGCTGGTCGGCGCAGGCATTTGTGCAGCTCCCGTCCCTTCGACGGCTCGGCTATCGGTACAAATGCTTTGCGCCGCTCGCTACGCCGCCGTTGAAAAAAGCGATTGCCACCACGTTGCCCATTCTCATCGGGACCTGGGTCTCCCCGGTGTGCAACCTTATCAATACGCGGCTGGCATCCTCCATCGACGGTGGCAGAGGCCTGACCGTGCTGGGCTACGCGAACCGACTGTACGTGATCCTCGTGGGGTTATTCTCCTTTGTCGCCACAAACCTTATATTCCCGATGCTCTCCCGCGCGGCGGCAAACGGGGATACGGCGGAATCCACCCGACTCACCCGCCAATCGATCAAAACCCTGTGCTTCATCATCGTTCCGCTGACCGCCGGCGTCTTTCTACTTGCCGAGCCGTTTGTCGCTCTTCTTTATGAGCGCAACGCGTTCACCCATGACGACACGCTCCTCACTGCCGAGGCTCTGCGCTTCTACACCCTCGCCATGACAGCGTCCGCGGTCAATGAAGTGCTGACAAAATCCTTCTTCGCCGCGCAGAAACCAAAGCTGCCGATGCTCTCCTCCCTGTGCGCCATGGCAGTCAACGCGGCGGCGATTCTTCTTTGCGGCAGCGCGATTCTCGACAGCGCCCATCCGGTCGCGTGGATCGCCTCGGTTGCCGGAATCGCCACGGTCGTGAATATGCTTCTCAACCTTGCGTTCACGAAAAAAATCGGCGGACTCGGCTTCGCACGTGCGGATTTTCTGGAGCTATGCAAAACCATCCTCGCTGCGGCGGCAATGTCTGCGGTTGTGTATCTTGTGTCCGGCTGCTTCACGGGCAATCTCACACGATTCGCCGTCGGCACGCTCTCCGGAGTAATCGTGTATGCCGTATGCGCCGTTCTGCTCCGTTCCGAGACGCTTGCGACGATCCTGCGGCGGCAGAAATAACCATGTTTTTCTTACTATGTCCCGAAAGGAGACGACATCCATGCAAAAAGTCATGCATATTCTGACCGATTCCAACATTGGCGGCGCAGGCAGGCTTCTTATCAACTACCTCCACAACTTCGACCGTTCAAAATTCGACATTGTGGTCGTGCTGCCGGAGAATGCCGCGCTGAAACCGCTGGTCGAGGCGGAGGGATATCCGGTGTGGGAGATGCGCAACGGACGCGACCGCAGTTTTGACCGTAAGGCAACAGCGGAGCTTCGTGCTATGATCCGTAAATTCCAGCCGGACATTGTCCACACGCACTCGTCGTTTTCCGGCAAACTGGCGGCGTGGCAGTGCCATGTGAAAAAGCGGTTCTACACGCGCCACTGTGCCTTTGATCCACCGCGACTCCTAACGACCTTTCCCGGCAGGCAGATCAACGGACTTGTCAACAACACACTCGCAACAGATATTGTGGCGGTAGCAGAGGCGGCAAAGAAGAATCTGACCGACACGGGTGTGGATGCGAAAAAGATCCGCGTGATCATCAACGGCGTAGAGCCGATGCGTGCTGCCTCCGACGAGGAAGTCCGTGCGCTTCGGGAAAAGCTGGGGATCGCGGAAACGGACTTTGTATGTGGGATCTCCGCGCGTCTGGAACCGTACAAGGGGCATCGCTATCTTCTCGAAACGGCAGCAATCGTGCTGCGCGACCATCCGAACGTGCAGTTTCTCCTCATTGGGGACGGATCGTGCCGTGCGGAACTGGAGACGCAGGCTGCCTCCCTGGGGGTATCGGATCGCGTGATCTTCACCGGATTCGCGGACGACGTCGCGCCTTATTACGCCCTTATGGATGTGAATCTGAACTGCTCCATCGGGACGGAAACCTCCTCTCTCGCACTTTCCGAGGGCATGAGTCTCGGAATCCCCTGCATTGCCACCACCTTCGGCGGTAATCCCTACATGGTTACGGACGGCAAAAACGGATTTCTCGTTCCTGAACGCGATCCCGCCGCTATGGCCGAAAAAATCTGCACCCTCATCGACGATCCCGCCCTCCGCAAAAAACTCTCCGCTGGCGCGCTCGAAGCCTACGCCGATAAATTCACCGCCTCGGCTATGACGCGGCAGCTGGAGGACATGTATCTGGCTTAGGAGGATGCGGAAAACGCGTCTCCCCAATTAATCCACATCCGGGATCACTTCCGGGCGTTCGTCGAGCTGCCAGGGATTGCGGAAGATGCTGTGGAGATGCTTGAGAGCGGAGGCATAGTAGTAGCCGTCGCAGATGCGCTCGTCGGTCACGAAGGTGTAGTCCATATACTGCTTTTTCTTGACCACACCGGAGGCATCCGTTTCGTATACGCGCCGCTTCGCACCGAACGCAAAGAACACCGGACACGTACCGAAGTCGTAGAGGTGATGATAGATCGGCGGGATTCCAAGAGAACCCATCGACGTGATGAAGTAGGAGCAGTGGAACGGACTCACATCGGTTAAGAATTTCGGCAGGAGTCCGAAGTAGTCGAGCAGACGCAGAAACCAGATTGTGAATTTCAGCAGCAGCGCCGGAATGCACGAGAACCAGTGCGCCGTATTGTCAAAATCCCCGCCGGGATTCTCACGGTAGGTCACGATCTTCTCGTTCAGCGCGTTGTATACGTCCTCCAGCGTCGCATCCGGCAAAAGTGAGATCTTCACCACGCTATCCGGAGAGTCGAGCCGCATCTCCTTCTTGATTGTCAGCGATACCTCCACATGCCGTCTGGTCCATACCCGCTGTCCGCGTATGAATCGGTTGAGCGCGGGACGCGCCGCCACAAGCCGGATATATGCCGCGATCATCACGTGCATCATGCTCAGATTCGTCATTCCTGCCTGCTGCTTTTCCTTGATGTACCGCTCCAGCTTTTCCACATCGGTCGTGTCGTGGATGAAATTCTGCGATCCCACGCGATCCACCATGATAAACGGGATCATAGCGGACATCGGCGGTATGCTCTTTACTCGGCGGAATTCCCGCTCCTTTTTCCGTTTGCGCGCCTTCTGTCCGTCCTTTTCCGCTGCGGCGCACACTTCTTTTCCCATCTCTTTTTCTGCCATTGCCGACTGTCCTCCCATCGTAAATCATTCAATTTCTTGTATTATATCATACCGTGCGCCGAAATGCAACAGTGATTTTTCTTTCTGTCGGATTCTGTCAAAAACATTGCGACCGCTGCCGTGGCATTTTGAAAATCGCACTTGTAAAATCGTAAATTTGTGCTATACTGTATACAGAATACAGAGATTTTCCAAAAACGAAAACATATTCGGAGGACATACCCATGCATAAGAACATTCTTACCTTGCTGCTCGCCGCGCTTCTTTTAACTTCCTCTCTTGCAAGCTGCGGAAACAGCGCACCCCAGACAGACGACACATCCGGCGCAGATACAGATGCCGCAACCACGGCGGACACCGCACCTGTCGAAACCGAAACGACCCGTGAGCAAATTGCGGACAATCTCCCGGACAAGGACTATGCAGGGCGCACCTTCACGCTGTTCACGCGGGTAAAGTACGAGGATTCCTTCATGCCGGAGGAATTGAACGGGGAGGCCGTAAACGACGCGTTGTACCAGCGGAACGCCACCGTAAGCGATCGATTCAACGTGAAAATGCAGTACGTGTCGCAGGTATGCGAATGGGGTTCCGAATCGACGAAATGGAACGAGACGCTCGTAAACGGCGTGATGGCGGGCGACAAGGCGTATGATCTGGTAGCAGGTTACGCTTCTACGATCCCGGAAGTTGTGACGAAGGGAATCCTCCTCGATTGGAACACAGTGCCGTACATTGACATGAGCCAGCCGTGGTGGAGCGAGCAGGTCAAGGATGTTTTCACCATAGGCGGCAAGATGTTCCTGACGACCGGCGACTACTCCCTCTCGCTATGGGACAACATGTTCGCGTTCCTCTTCAACAAGCAGGTAGCAGAGGATCACGGTGTCGGCGATCTGTACGAGTTGGTGCGTGAGGGCAAATGGACGCTGGACAAGCTGCAGGAGCTGTGCGATCTCTGCGTGGTGGATGTAGACGGCGACGGCAAGTACACCGAGGCGGATGCGTACGGTCTGGTATCGAACTGGTCCACGGCAATCGACACGTTCCAGACATCGTGCGATATGCAGATCGTATCCAAAACGGAATCCGGCTCTCTCGCGCTGACGCTCAATTCGGAACGGGCAATGACAATCCTCGAAAAAATCGTGAAGCTGTATAATGAATCGCACGGCGCGTATTCCTTCAACGAGGGCGGCGATTTTGCAACATACAACACGATGTTCTCGGAAAACCGCGCGCTGTTCTACCCGACCTTCTTTGAAGTGACAACGGCACTGCGCGACATGGAGACAGATTTCGGTATTCTGCCCTATCCGATGCTCGACGAAGCGCAGACGAATTACATCAGCACCTCCCGCGACAATTTTGACCTCTTTGTCCTCCCGGTGGACGTGCCGGACGTGGAATTTTCCGGCCTCATTACAGAGGCTCTGTCTGCGGAATCGTACCGCCGTGTGATCCCGCAGTATTATGACGTAGTGCTGAAGGTGAAGAACTCCCGCGATGAGGAATCTGCCGAGATGATCGACCTGATCCGCGACACACTCTCCTTTGACCTCGGCTACCTCTGCTCGACCTCTCTGAACGGTGTAGGTCACATTTTCGTCAACTTGGTGCGCGACGGCAAAACGGATCTCGCCTCCAGCTACGCCGCCAAGGAAGCGGAAGCCCAAATCAAGCTTCAGGATATGCTTGCGGCTTACGACATGGAGTAAGGGAACAAGGAACCGCAGCTTTTGAATACACGAATGTATTCGTGTCCCGAACTGGTTCATTCCATCCTTGGCACAAACTTTTTAAAAAGGGCGCAGGATTTCTCCTGCGTCCTTCTTTTTATGATCTGCTTTTCCTTACCGGAACATCGTTTTCACAAGCTCGTGTGCGAACAGCCAATGCATATCCCTTGTGGGGTGATTGAGGGAGTTTGCGAGCAGTTCTGTGGTATCCACGCCGGATTTTTCCATGGTCTGCCACATCGCGTATACGTCACAGAGTGGGGTATCGGTTTCCCGTGCGACAGTTCTGGCAGTATCCATATAGGTGTCGAGTGTGCCGTTCTGCATAATCTCCGCGAACTGCTCTGCCAATCGAACGAAGAAGGGATCGCGGCAATGGGGGCTGGTATGGAAGCACATGGTGTTGGGTGTCATGAGAATACTCTCGCTTCCGGCATCCCGCAGCTTTGCGAGAATCCCGGTCAAACTGTCGTGATAGCGGGTCAGACCGTCCGGTCCGCCGCAGGAATCGTTGAGTCCGTAGCATACGATGGTAAGATCGGGGCGATACGGCAGCACGTCGCGTTCGACTCTCGTCAGACCGTTTGCGGCGTTATCCCCGCTGATGCCCGCGCCGATCACATTGATTTGGGTACGAGGGAAAAGGGTATGGAGGATCGTCTTGACCTTATGGGAATAACTGTTTTCGGCTTCAAAGACGGTATCGAGTCCGTTTTCGCCGACACGATAGACCTCGAAGCAGCCGTGGGTCACACTGTCGCCGAGGAAAGCGATGGTCACAGGTGCCTTCCCATACATGTCATGCTCTTTCGCCGCTAATTTTTCAATGATTTTCATAGGATACACCTCGCAGTTGGAATTTGTTATCTGTTTTTATTGTCGTTGCCGCCGATGAAGATTTGCAAAATGGGAGCGACAAGGAAAAGCATCCACGTAAGATGCCAATGCCCGAACGTGAAGCTGATGAAGAAATAGAGAATAACGGTCGCCAGCCAGAGCAGCGCGCTCCAGCTTCCCTTTTGTTTTCTGAGCGGCACACCGTGGTTATATTTCATCAGCATATCGAGCAGAATCGAACCCATGAAACCGCCGAGGAAAAGGAGCCACGTGAGGTGCCAATGTCCGAATCGGAAGCTGATGAGGAAGTAGAGCATGGTAATGAGAAGCCACTGGATCTTCTCCATATTTCCGCGCAGCTTTTTCAGCCATTTATAGAACTTTCCCCGTTCGCGCCGATCGGCTTCCTCGGCTTTCTCCTGTCCGGTGAGCGGCAACCTTTCGAGAACGACGCGCATCCGTTCGATGTCCTTATAGAGTGCCTGATACGCCTCCAACTCCGTCATCCCGGATTCGACCATATTGTCAAAATCCTCGCTCATCTCCTTAACGGTATCGACCTTGGGCGCGTAGGCTGCGGAGACATTATCAAACTCCTCATATAACTTACCAATTTCCTTTTTGAGCTGCTTTTTCATGCTATCTGCCATACACGAATCATCCCCTCAGCGCATCAATCTACAAGGAATATTATACACGATTACCGTGAAAATTGCAAGCTAAAAAACGATTTGACGCACAGGGAAAGCAAAACACCCGCAAGATGTATCTCGCAGGTGCATATGGATTTGGAAAGTTACAACTCTATGTTCCAATCGTCCGTCGCGGCGTCCACGGGGGTAGGCGCAAGAGCCTCGGCAAGGGAGCAGATGGCGGGATAGAGGCGGGGCTGATAGTGGTTGATCACAACGCGCCTGGGCGGATTCTCGGCAAAGAGCGGCGCGTATGCAGTGGCGGGAAAATGCGCACTTTCGCAGATGGCAAGATCCAGGCCGCCATTCTCGGTAAGGGTGGCGGTCGGAAAATCGTCCGCAGGTCCCTTATGGGAGAGATCGCCGGTGAACAGGACGCGCTTGCCCTCCGCTTCTACAAGATATGCGTAGGAGGTACGGCAATGCTTTGTACGGAATGCGGTGACGGTGAGCAATCCATCGTCATAGATCACGCCGTCATGGGTGATTTCGCAGTGGATCGCCTCGCGCATTTGGGTGCCGTTTACCGCAAGCCATCCGGACAGTGCGGGAATCGCCTCCGCCTCGGGCAAATAGACGGCCGGATTGGCATTCTTGAAGTACCAGCTGCACAGATCGACAAAATGGGGCAGACCGTTTGTATGGTCGCCATGCATATGGGTGATGAAAATGGCACGCGTGGATTCCACAGGAATCCCTGCGGTGCGCAGATAGTCGATTGCCATCACGCCCATATCGACAAAATATCTTGCGGCATTCGCTCCTGTACCGAGTGTGATCATAGCGCACGAACATTTCCGATGCGCTTCCGGCACGCCGTGGCTTGCTCCTAAAAACGTAATTTTCATATTTTTCGCCTTTCTATGGTGTATAAGATGTAAGCAAAGGAAAGGGGGATGGTCGCTTATGGTAAAGTTGATTTCCTGCTGTTTTCGTAAAATTCGGCATGGATCGCCCTGGCGCGTCTTGCGTTTCCGACAGATCCGTGCTATAATAGAGGCTAGGCCCCCAAAGCGGGAGCAATTACGATGGAACCGACAGCGCAGACCGCCATGGTATCATCTGTCGGTTTTCATCACAAAGGGGAGAGTAAGTATGAAAATTGCCATCATCACAGGCGCGTCCGCAGGACTCGGAAAGGAATTTCTCCGGCAGGCACCCGCAATGTTTCCGGAAATCGATGAATACTGGCTGATCGCGCGGCGTAAGGAAAAGCTGCTTGAGGCGGCGACGCTCGTGAAAAAGCAGTGCCGGATCTTCCCGCTTGATCTGACGGAGGATGGAAGCTATCGGCGCTTGGAGGAAGAACTGGCGGAGGTGCGTCCGGAGGTCGCGCTCCTTGTGAACAATTCCGGCTGCGGCTATCTCGGCAATGTCGGCGAGGGAGAACTGTCCCATCAGACAACCATGGTGGAACTGAACATCAAGGGACTGACGGCGGTGACGCACATCGTACTGCCGTATATGCGAGAGGGCAGTCGGATCATTAACGTATCGTCGATTGCATCGTTCTGCCCGAATCCGCGCATGACGGTATACAGCGCGGGCAAGGCATACGTCTCGGCGTTCACCTACGGCATCGGCTACGAGCTGAAATCACGCGGAATCACGGCGACGGCGGTCTGCCCGGGTCCGATGGACACCGACTTTATCTATCTCGGCGAGATCAAGGGCAACTCGAAAACCTTCGATACACTGCCCTACTGCGATCCTGTTGAGGTTGTCCACGGCGCGTATAAGGCGGCAAAGGCAGGCAAATCGAGCTACACGCCCAAGGCTTTCTACCGTTTCTACCGTCTCGTTGCAAAGCTTCTGCCCGTGCAGATCGTGATGAAAATGGCGAAAACCTGACCGGGGAACCTCTGAATAAATCGGATTTTTTGCGATAAAAGGCTGAAATATAGGGACTTTTATCGCAAAAATAACCTTAAATCAGAGGCATCTTAGATTTATGCGAGGGGGACTTTTTGAAAAGGTCTCCCTCGCCCCCTCTTCAATAGTCTGGAGTGTATGGGGTTTGGAATGCAAAATCAACCTATGATCCGTGTTTCCTCTCTCCATATGTTGCTTTCTCAGATGTTCAGCAGAAAATTCTTCTTCTCTTTCTCCTCGTCCGGTTTCGGGTCGGGGAGCTTTTTTACGATAATCTTTACTGTACGATGGTTGACCGTTTCGGAAACGGTAAATTCCCAGTTTTCGTAGGTGAACCGATCGCCGTTGTCCGGAACCTTTCCAAGCCGCTCCGCCACAAAACCGGACATTGTGACCGCCTCGGAATCCTCCGACGCCGGACATCCCGTTTCGTCGAGGAAATCCGTTACCGTGCTGTCGCCGTCCACCTGCCACGTATCGGCGGAGAGCTGCCGGATCGGCTCGATCACCTCATCATGCTCGTCCCAGATGTCACCCACCAGTTCCTCCAATATATCCTCCATCGACACAATCCCTACCGTACCGCCCAGCTCGTCCAGAGCCACGGCAATATGCGATTTTTCCTTCTGCATCGTCTGGAGGAGAGATCCGATCTGCTCCGATTCCAGCACAAAGACCGGCCGTGTCATAATTTCGCGGATCGGTCTGTCCGTGATCCCCTCCGGCGTATAGAAATCCTTTTGATGGAGTATGCCGACGATGTGGTCGATGTCGTTTTCATAGACCGGCAGACGGGAATACCGCGATTCGGCAAAGGCTTTGGCGATCTCCGTCTTCGGCGCGTTGACCTCCACGGCAGTCAGATCCACCCGGTGCGTCAGAATATCTCTTGCCTCTCTGTCCGAAAACGCCAGCGCGTTGTGCAGAAGATCCCCCTCGCTCTCGTCAATGCCGCCGTCCTTGCGCGCTTCTTCCACAAGGATTTTCAATTCCTCCTGCGACATGCCGCTATTGTCCGTGGGTTTGAACAAATGGTTGATCAGCCGCTTCCAGAGAGAAAAGAGCGCATTCAGGGGTGCAAGTACAAGCATGAGAAACCGGATGATCGACGCGGAAAACATCGCAAAACTCTCCGGGCGATCCTTGGCAATGCTCTTCGGCGTGATTTCCCCAAAAATCAGCACGACCACCGTGATGACCACCGTAGAAATCGTCGCACCCTTGTCCCCCAGCATATGCACGAACAGTACCGTTGCAATGGAGCTGGCAGACAGGTTGACAATGTTGTTGCCGATGAGAATCGTTGAGAGGAGTCGATCGTATTTCTCGGACAGTTTCAGGACAAGATCCGCTTTTTTGTTGCCCTCGTCCGCCATCGATTTGAGGCGTGTCTTGGAACACGTTGAAAACGCTGTCTCAGTCGCCGAAAAATACGCCGACATGATGATTAGAAGCATCAGTATGAAAATGGACATATGTTTATCTCCGAAATTCGACGGCAAAGGCGGAAAAAACACACAAAAAGGCACACCTGCCCCTTATGGCCGCAGATGCACCTTTGTATTCTATATATTCCATTCCAGCATCGGGGAATACTGTCCCCGGTATTGTCGCCGTCCATAATCGGAATTGCGTCTCCTTGTTGTTGTGCGCTGCAAAAGTCAGCTTTATTTCTTAACAGTATAGCACAGTGTCGCCTGAAAGTCAAGTGGCTTCGACAAATTATACAAATTTGTTTGTAACCTCTTTTTCCCCTATCACGAAGTGATAGACAAAACGACGGCTCAGGAGTCAACAGATTGGCGTATGGAATACCTCTCCATTCCCGGCACAGAAGTTTACGCGCACACTATATGTACTACTGCCGCATGACAGACTGTCTGGAAATAACAAAATGGACGTACAGGACGGCAATGGTGAGCACGATACAGGACAGGGCGGAAAGCAACTGCTGCCCATATAAGGGGATGCCGAAAACCGTGTTGCCGCCAGCCTGCACCGCGGACAAAATGCGTGCGCCAAGAAGGGAGGAGAGAAAACCGCATACGCCGCCAATGCTGTTTTTGATCGCACACGCCGGGACAAAATACTCCATCGGCACATAGCTGTAGACGATGTTCCGTGAATTCTGATTCGTCCCCGCCCCGCTGACCGCATAGAGAACCGTGAACAGCACCACAAAAATCTTCGCGGACGGGCAGGAAAATATGTTCAGGAAAAAACCGAGTACCGCAATGCATAACGCCAGCTCCATCCCATGCGCGTAGGACGTTCTGTCCGAAAACCGCCCGAACGGCTTTGAAATGAAAAACCGCACCAGATTTCCCACAATGTTGATAAGCTGCACCATCCCGACTGTCAGCATCAAATCCTTCACTTTATAGATGCCCATGAACCCGATCGTCAGATACCGCCCCACGTCAAAGAGTATCGTGAGCAGCACCACATGACGGAACGCCGCGTTACCCAGCGTGTTCGCCAGAATTTCCCGCATGGATCGCCGCTGCTGTTCCTCCGTGAACTGCGCCCGCCGAATGAGGGCCAAACTCACGAAATTGCATACTGATATAACAAGCCCCGCGATCGCGACGAAAAGAAAAGCGCCATAGAGATTGTCCGCCGCCTCGTACCGGTCCATCACAAAACCCACAATAAACGTGAACACCATACCGGAGAGAAGCGAGATCATTTCCTTTTCCGCCGAATATACCCCGCGCTTGCCCGGATCCACAAACGAATTGCCCCACTGGTAGATCACCGAGGTCATGAAGTAGTTGCAGAAGTACGCTGCCAGGATGCACACCACCACCAGCACCGTCTTGACCGATCGCGCAAACGGCAAAAACGGGATCAAATACAGTCCCGTAAACAGCAGACTGCTCAGCGTGTTGAACAGCATCCCCGCCGCTTTGATGTTTTTGATACAGCCAACCACAAAAATCGACGCAAGCTGAAAGAGAAACGCCAGCGTGATGAACGACGAGATCACCCCGATCTGCGTGTCGCTCAACCCGATTGTCGCAAGCAGTTTCGACAGGTACGCGTCTCCCACCAGTATCGTGATGAAATATTCAAACATACACTGCGCCTTATACGCGCCTCGCGAAATTTTGTACTCCCGTGACGAGAACCGCGCATCCGTATTTTCCGCGGCAGTATCTACTGTGGTATCCGCTGCATGCGCTTTTATCTTTTTCATATACCCTGCTCCTTCCTGTATTTTTTTGGTGTCGTGCCATTATACCACGTCCGGCGCACGGAATCAAGCCCTTTGGCTGCGAAACATTTTCGTAAAAAGAAAAAACCGCACATCGCGCCAAATCCACAAAAAAAGAAGGCGGGATACGGGATCCCTGCCCTCAATTTTCACGCAGTGCCACCGCTATATCACGTCCGCCACCGGACGGTCCTCCCACGGACGATCCGCCTTGCCTTCCTCCAGCGATGCTTTTTGCACGCGATACAATTCCATTCGCTTTATTCCTCCCATTTTCCTGCGCCGCGGCAGTACAGGATCCATCTTGCCCGATCGAGGGGATTGACACCACGTCTTGGCGTTTCGTGCATCTCGCCCGCGGGGCATTCGCTGTAGCCGTAGAAATCGGACGCGCAGACCGCCCTGCCGGAGGCAGCGGAGGCAATCCAGATCGGAAAATCCATCGTCGTGGCAAGGGGAGCGATCGCCTCCATGGACGCGGTATCGCCCGTCACGACCGGCGTATCATAGGTGCCGCGGCGGACGGTGATCTGCGAAAGAATCCTGCCGGAGAGTTCCATCGGGCAGGTGATCCGCCAACGCATGAGCGGCTCAAGCAGCGTGGTACCGCAGTTCACGAGTCCGTTCATGAACGCCATCGGTGTACAAACAAAGAAATCAAGCGGATGGGTGTGGATCGTGTGGTGTTCGCCGCCGATCAACTCGCAGCGGAAATCCGTGACCTCCCAACCGTGGAGTCCCTGTGCCAGACATTCCCGGAACGAACGGCGGATGTGGCTCTGGTACCGATAGAAGAGCTGATTGGACGGGAGCCTGCCGTGATAGGAGACACCGTATCCGCGCGGCATAGGGGTGAACTTGAACTGCACAACCGCCCAGCATGGCTTCGGCATGGTATAGTCAGCGTAAGCGATCCCTTCCCGCGTCGGCGTTTCCTGATAGATGACGGTCGGCGCGGAAAACACCGCACGTTTGCCGTACCGTTCCCAGAGCAGATTTTCAAGAATCTCCCGCTGTACACCGCCGGTCAAACGGACGACAATCTCGGACTGTCCGTTTTCCCATTTCGCATCGAGATACGGCTCCTCCTCGGACAGTTCGCGCATTGCGTTTGCCAGCGACGGCAGAGCCTCTCCGGGCATTTTCGCTTCTTCCTCCGCAGACGGCTTGACCTGTACGGACAAAAGCGGATGGGCAAGGCGTGCGGTACCATTTCCGGAGACAGCTCCGACAAAATTGCCGCATTTTGCACCGGTCAGACCACACAGTACGCCAATATCCCCTGCGGAAATCGCTCCCGCATCGGTGAATCTGCCGCCGTTTTGCGGATCTGCCCGGCGGATTTGGGTGATCTTCCACGGCGCGGCAGGTGCATCGTCCTCGACTGGTACAGCATCGTCCGGTTCGATTTTATCGAACGGTTCGTTTCTATCGAACGGTTCGTTTCTATCGAACGGTTCGTTTTTATCGAATGATTCGTTGGAATCGGTTTGTGCGGCGGATACAGTCTGTGCAGCGGGATCGGTGAGGGTGACGGAATCGCGGCTTTTCAAACTGCCGCCGAACAGGCGAATATACGCGAGTTTCCCCATGGCGCGGTCATGCTCGATTTTGAAAATCATACCGGAGAGGGTATCCGTTTCTCGGCAGGCGGCGTCCGGCATGAATTCGGTGCAGAAATCGAGCAGCTCCGCAACACCCGTGCCGTTTTTCGCGCAGCCCCAGAGGATCGGTGTGATTCTGCAGTCGCGGATGGCGGTTTTCAGCTTATCACGCGCGATGTTGTCCGGCAATGTGGTATCTGTGAGAAACGCCTCCTCCGCTGCGGGATCGATTTCCGCGAGAGCCTCCGTAGCAGCCTCCGCAATCGGGCGCGGGCAAATCTTCGCATCCGCCCCGGCCATATTGGACACGGATTGGACGTTCATATACGTCATTCGCGCACCGGTGATCCGGTGGAGAGCGGCAGTCAACGCAGGGGAATCGGGAGCGGAATGCTCTGCTCCGGCGCGGTCAATTTTATTGACGAACAGGACGCGCGGGGTATGGCAGGCATCGAGGGCGCGAAGAATATTTTCGGTATGCGCACGCACACCGTCCGGCGCGGACACAATGACAATGGCGACATCGAGCGCACCGAGGCACCGTTCAACCTCCCCGGCGAAATCAACGTGACCTGGGGTATCGATGATATTGATGCACTTTTCCTGCCACCGGAGCGACGCGGTTGCTGTACGGACAGAGATCCCCCGTTCCCTCTCGACGGTCAGCGAATCGGTGCGTGTATTGCCGTCATCCACGCTCCCCGCCTCCCGGATACTGCCTGCCGCGAACAACATCCGCTCCGTCAGGGTCGTCTTCCCGGCATCCACGTGCGCTAAGATGCCCAAATTCAAAAATTCACTCGATGGCATGGCGTGATATAGTCCTCCTGAAATATAGGATGGGTGCGAGAGGGAGCGCACCTTAGGAACCAACACATCCAAAAATTCATTGCGCTCCTGCAAAACTTAGTATACCATATACGCAATATAATATCAATAAGCTGCGTGTGAAATTCTCACGATTCCTTCCTGCGGCGATAGAAAACACAGCGTATCCCGCGTTTTGAGATTCGCTGTGTTTCTATATAG
>CAVIKO010000006.1:0-56511 GCA_963643035.1 bacterium | reverse complement strand
AGTGTGTATCGCTTATTCCAGGTTTTCAAACGCTTCGAGCAGCTCCGGCAGCTTCTTTTCAGCAAGCCCTACCCTGGTCGCAAGCGTGGATGCACCCCTGGTATTCTTCGTGTTGTTGAGATAATTTCGCGGAATCTGAATAAGGTCGGAAAGGCTTGCGGAGTACACGTAGCCAAAGTCAAACCGCACGCCATTGTTAATGATGTCAATCATTTCGGCGGTATCGTTGTCGCGCGCCAGCTTTTCCTTCACCGTCGTCTCAAAGTATGCCATCGTGCAGGTGCGGTACGATTCCGCGCACAAGGCCTCTAATGTTGCCGCGGAAATATCCGGATGCGCTGCGCTGACCGGGATGCAGAATACGGAGAAGCCGTTGTGTGTGAAGCAGCAGTAATCCTGCTGTGCGTCATCATATTTCGGACAGGGCAGAATCATATAATCCGATTCCATCTCGCGCAGGGAATCTGTCAAGCTCAGTCGGAAAATCGTCATCAGCGCCGTGTTGTCCACGAGCTTTTCGTGCAGATTTGCATATTCCCGCTTCAGGGCGTAATTGTTTTCATACAGCAGTACCTGCATCTTTTCGTAAAAGCTGATTGTCTTTTCGCTGTTGAATACAATTTTTAGGGTATCTCCCTCATTTTCCACAAGCGGAATATCAAAGGAACCGACAATGGCATCGTTGATGATGCCGGTAGAATCGCGCACCAGACCGTAAATGTCGCCTTCATCCGCCTTACCGTCTCCGTTTACATCGTGATAGATGTCCACAAGGCGCAGCATTTCATCATAGGTCCAATTTCCCGCACGTACCGTATCGTATATATTGTATCCCGGATAATACTCGTTCATCACCTTCTTATTCATGATTGTGACATAGATACCGCGCAGCATCGTCTGGCTGATGTCGCCTGCTGCCATGTAGTTCTTTCCATTTAACGTGATTTGCTCTTTGAAGGACTGGTTCCACCATGGCATATCAAAATCGAGATACGGCTGCGCGTTCAGGTTGTAAAAATACTGCTGCAATACATACGGCGTTGTCTGGCTCATATGGCTCGCAATGAGGTCATACACGGGATCGCCCGCGTTGATGGCAGCCGGCATCAGCACCTTGATTTGATCCATGCCGTGTACATCATCCGTCGTACCCACGTAGGACAGCTTCACATTCAGCCGATCCTCCACAGAAATGTTCCGGTTGAAGATGGAGGAATCCACCACATCACCGGTGTTGTCCGCCGTAATCTCGACCTGCACGTCATGGTCGCCGGCACGATGGAGAATACATATATCCTCGCCGCCGAAATCGAGATCCGCAGGCAATGTATCCGGCGTATTTTCCCGGGTCAGCTCCGTCTCCGATTCCGTCTCCGATTCCGTTTCCGCAACCGATGCGTTCTCCCCGCCCGTGGTTTCCGCAGCGCCGCCCTGACCGCATCCGACAAGGGACGATACAAGCAGCATTGCCACCAATATCGTTACAAATGTAGCTTTTTTCACAATCAAACACTCCTTTTGAGTAAAAACACCTGTGGTGTTGCTGAATTCGGTATACCACAGGTGTTCGATTTTGTCAAGATTTATGTAGTTTTTGTGAATTATTATAGGAAGTTAGCGAAACCGTGTGTTTGCGCCAAAGGTATGGGATATACGTTGCTTTGATGCGAAATCACCGTTTCCTTATATTTCCGGGATCTCAATCTTGATCTCCTCCCGCTCTCTGGCAGAGATGAGCATTGCATCGATGATTGCCTGATTGTAGATGATCTGGCTCGTTGGGATCGGCGCAGGGCGGTGTTCCTTAATGGCGTCTACGAAATCGCGCACCTTCATCTGGAAGATATTGTAATTTGTGGCTTCCAATGAGAGTGGGGTCGTGACCGGTTCGCCGCACTGGTCGTGCATAAGGTAGAGTCCGGAGATGCTGCCGTCGATGATGGAACCCCACAACGGATTCGGCTGGGGCGCCGTCGCCTTCAGACCCGCGTCCGTGCCGAGGATCACAAAGTCGGAGCAGATGTCCATGTGCATTGCCCACGCCATACGGTAGTCGAGGATGATGTTCCCCTCAAGCCGGATGAATGCCGCGGAGAAATCGTCCACGGAGAACCGATCCGACTCGCCGTAGTACTTCGGGTTCTTGCCGAAATAGTCGCTCGTATACGCGGACACGGACAGCGGCTTCGGATACCCGATGGAGTTGAGGGACAGATCGAGGGAGTAGCAGCCAAGGTCGCCGATCGCGCCGAAGACCGCCTTGTCCTTCTCAATGAACGTGCTGCCCGGGATACCGCGCCGACGGCTTCCGCCGATCTGGACATAGTACACCTTGCCCAGTTCTCCGGATTCCACGATCCGTTTGATCTTGCGGCAGTTGTTGTTGTACCGCGGCTGGAAACCGATGGTCAGAATCTTGCCGCTCTTTTTCTCCGCGCGCATGATGGCAAGCCCTTCCTCCAGCGTAACGCACATTGGCTTTTCAAGCAGTACGTGTTTGCCGGATTCCAGCGCCATGATCGCGCAGACCGCGTGTTGGCTGTTGTACGTGCAGACGGACACCGCGTCAATGTCGTCCCGCTTGCACAACTCCTCGCAGGATTCGTACGCCGCCGCGTCTGTCCAGCCGAATTCGTCTAAGAAGCGGCGCGCTTTGCCGGGGATAATGTCCGCGCCCGCTACGACCTCTACATCGTCAAACGCCTTGTACGAGCTCGCATGCGCATGTGCGATGCCACCTGTGCCGATGATACCTATACGTAATTTTTCCATATATACCTCCTGTGAGAATACGGTCGCTTTTTGAGAACGAACTTGTTCGTTCCAGCTCCCGCAAGAACTTTTATAAATACATTGGGTTGCATTATACGGATCTGGCAACGCGATTGCTAAGAATACTCTGCAAAAATAACCTTACATCAGAGGCTTCCTGGTTGTACAGACAGCACGTTATGTAGTAGAGAATACCGCCTATCGTAAGGTGATGTTAATGAATCAGGTATTTTTCCGTTTCCCGCGTCTCCTTACTGCAGTTGTGCGAACGTGTCCATCGCGTCGGCAAGCGCAGCTTCCGCTTTCGGACGAAGGCTCTCCCACTGCGACACGATGTCCGTTTGCTTTTTCATGTACATATCATTTATAATATTGCCCGAACCGCCCCAGTTGAAGATAAACCCGAGATCGTATACGCGGGTCGCAAACAGGATGTCAAGCATCTCGCCGGACTCCTCATCGCGGACGTAACGGGATTTCAGTGCGTTGTCATAATATGCCGCCGTCAGCGTGTCCACGGAATAGTACGCCATCGCCTCGAGTGTCGCACCCGTCATTTCCGGATCGGTGTTGTTGAACGGTACGCTCGCAGTTGGAACAAGAACCGTGCTGATCAAATTGTTGTACTCCGCCTGCGTCTCGTCAAACAGCGGGTACGGCAGGATACCAAAAGCATACTCGCAATCGCGCAGAACATCTAAATTCGTCAGCGCAAAGGAAGCAAGAAACGCTCTTCCCTCGTGAAACATCAAATTGCGCGTCTGGTAGGAAGTACCATACAGCGCGTCCTCGCCGAGACACAGTTCCATCACCTTTGTAAACACATCCACACTCCGGTCGCTGCCGATACAGAATTGCAGCTCTCCGTTCTCGTTCTTGTCCACGATCCGTTCACCGGCGCCGAAATAGAACGCATTTGCAGCGTTTTCCACGACCGGCATTCCCCATACGTCCTTGTCCGTCATCTTGCCGTCGCCGTCCAGATCCTGCGTTACCGCCGATGCCATTTCACCGATCTTGTCAATCGTCCACTTCTTTTCGCGTACCAGCGTATACGGATCGTCAAGCCCATATTTTTTCACGATATCCTTGTTGAAGAAAAGCACCATCGTACATTCGTTGTCGAGAATGGATATATCCCCCGTTGAAAAGAACACCTTATCCGCGATCGTCATGTTCTCTGTCACTCTCTGATCCCACCATGGCTTGTCAAGCGCAAGATACGGCACCGTGGACAGGTTCATCAGCAGTCCCTCCGTCGCAAGATCGATAGCGCGATTCATGTACGGCATCACCACATCATATGCCGTATCTCCGGCAACCAAGCTGTTTTGGGCTACTTTTTCCACATTTTCAAGCTTCGTTTCCACGATTTTTACACCGATAGAATCCTCTGCCAATCCGTTGCGCACGAATACTGCATCGTTTATGAGCTGCCCATTCATCTCGTCTGCGTAAATTTCGTGACAGGTGTACTGCTCTGCCGTGTTTTTCGCCGTCAGAAACATCACCTCCGCGTCGCCGTAGTTCTTATCCGGCAGTTCCACGGTCACTTCCGTCTCAACAGGCGTGGTTTCCGCGGTATCGACGGCGGTGTCGGTCGTTTTATCGTCCACGGGATCGGTCTGCCCACCGGAGCAGGCAGAAAGGAGCATCCCTGCAAGCAAGAGCACAGTCCATCGTTTGGCTATGTTCATGAGAGATACCTCGTTTATCTGTAATATTCTGCCGCTATTGTAGCAAATTTACCGAGGCTTGTCAATGGATTTTGTGATTTTTTCCAAATTTTTCGTGTAAAAAATGAAAAAATCCGGCAGCGCGTCCTGTGGGACACGATACCGGATCCTTGAAACAAAAAAATGGAGCATAGGGGGATCGAACCCCTGACCTCAAGATTGCGAACCTTGCGCTCTCCCAGCTGAGCTAATGCCCCATCACGGATGATATTATTATAACGCATTTGCCTGCGGATTGCAATAGGTTTTACGAAAAAAATCCACCGATTTGCATTTTTTTGCCTGCCGCGCGATTTTCATAGAAAATTTTCCTATCAGGCTCCAAGAACGGTAGCTTTTTCCTTGAATATGTGGTATAATACAGGGGAAAACGCACCAATACGGAGGGTACTTATGGCAATCCTGACCTATGACGAAAAACAATTCTATCTGGACGGCAAGCCGTACCGGATCATCTCGGGCGCGATGCACTATTTCCGAATCCCGCGGGAATACTGGCGCGACCGTCTCCAGAAGCTGAAGGAATGCGGCTTCAACACGCTGGAAACCTACACCTGCTGGAACCTCCACGAGCCGGAGGAAGGCAAATTCGATTTCACCGGGATGCTGGACATCGCCGCGTACATCGATCTCGCTGCAGAGCTGGGATTGAACGTAATCCTGCGGCCAGGTCCGTACATCTGCTCCGAATGGGATTTCGGCGGACTTCCGGCATGGCTCTTAAAATACGACAAGATTGCGCTCCGCTGCAACGATCCCGCGTACATCGAAAAAGTGCGCCGGTACTACCATGCTCTCTTCCGTGAGGTGGGCGATCGGCTGTCCACCCGCGGCGGCAATGTAATGATGGTGCAGATCGAGAACGAATACGGCAGTTACGGCAACGATCACGATTACATGCGCGCGGTGGTGGACATCTACCGCGAGTGCGGTGTGGACTGCCTGCTCTTCACTTCGGACGGTGCCTGCGACTGGATGCTGAACGGCGGAACGCTGCCGGAATATCTGTCTGTGGCGAATTTTGGCTCCCGCGCGAAGCAGAATTTCGATGCCCTCAACGATTTCCGCAAAAAGGGGAACCGCTCGATGGGCCCGACGATGTGCGGTGAATTCTGGAGCGGCTGGTTCGACCACTGGTATGAGAACCACCACGTGCGTCCGACCGAGGAGATCATCGACTGCTTCCGGGAAATGCTCGATTACGGTGCATCTCTGAACTTCTATATGTTCCACGGCGGCACAAATTTCGGTTTCACGAACGGCGCAAACCACACGGGCGTATACCAGCCGACAATCACGAGCTACGACTACAACGCGCCACTGACCGAGGCCGGGGACATCACGCCGACGTATCTGGCAATGCGCGCACTCGTGGAGGAGTATGAGGGGATCAAGCTGCCGCCGCTGACGGTGAAAAACAGCGAAAAAGCGGCGTACGGCAAGGTTGCGCTCACGGAAACCGCTCCGATCTGCCGCGCTGTCCGGGAGACTGCCGCCCCGATCCCGACACCTGCACCGGTATATATGGAAGAGATCGGGCAGTACCACGGTTTTGCGATGTATTCCACAGTGATCCACGGGCCGATCTCCGGCGTAAAGCTCGAGTTTGACGTGTTGCACGACCGTGCAACGGTATTCATGGACGGCAAATTCTGCGGCATCTTTGAGAGGGATCGCCGGACGGCGGACGTGCCGCTGAACCTCGATCACGGACAGTCCGTGAAACTGGACATTTTCGTGGAGGATATGGGGCGCGTGAACTATGGTCCGAAGCTGCGGGACCGCAAGGGTGCAGTGGGCATCCGGTTCGGACAGCAGTACCACTTCGGCTGGGAGATGATTCCGTTTGCCTTAGACAATCTCGCACATGTGACCTACGATGCTACCCCGGCAGGCTCCGCAGAGGGTACGAATCTCCTGCGCGGCAATCTCGTGATCGATGGTGCGCCGAAGGATACGTTCATCAAGCTCGACGGTTTCCATCACGGCATCGTTCTCGTCAACGGCTTCAATCTGGGTCGCTACTACCTCGATGCCGGTCCGCAAAAGACCCTCTACTGCCCCGCCCCGATGCTTCGCTCCGGCGACAACGAAATTCTTGTTCTCGAAACCGACGGCTACGACCGCGCGGAAATCGAATTTGTGGATGTCCCGGATTTGGGCTAAGAGAACGGGGAACGACGTCAGAACCTTTTTGAAAAAAGGTTCTGACATCTCCAAAAACTTTTATGAGGGGATGGATTTGGATATAGTCTGTGCAAATCCATTTGCTTCTCAATGTGAGCGATCCGTTCCCTGAGAAGATCATTTGCGAGCGGCTCCCGGAGGGATCCGCCGTCTACGGTGGCGATTGTGTCCATTTGTATCTTTATAATGTAGAAAACCGCCTATCGTAATGTTTGAAAAGTGCTTATCTACGTTTCGTTTTAAAAAAGATTGAAATACGAAACGTGCGATACAGCAGTATTCCAACATACGATAGGCGGTTTTTGCATTAGTTATAAGCAACAAGTGACCGCAATCGCTTTCCGTAGTGTGCGGACGATCTTCTGATGATTTGGACGGAACGAAATTGATGCGCACATGGACTTGCACAAACTCCATCCCATCCTTTTTTCACAAAAGTTTTGCCAAGCTTTTTCAAAAGCGTCCCGTTCCCCCGTTTTCCCGTTCCCTCGTTCCCCGCATCCTCATTACCGACCGCCGAAGTATTTTTTATCGAGAGCGCGGAGCTGGACGGCTTCAAGGAGGTGTCGTTTGGCGATCGCGCCGCCCGGAATGCCCGACTGCTCGGAGCCGCCTGTTCGCACCACCGATTCAAGATCGGCAAGAGTGCGAGCTACACGGAGGATCCGATCGTAGGCGCGGGCGGAAATGTGGAGGCGATTGAAAACATCCTCCATCACCGCCGTCGTTTCCTCGTCGAGAGCGCAGAATCGGCGCAGAGCTTCCCCGGATAGACGGCTGTTTGAGAAGATCGGATCACCCGGAATGCCCGATTCCCGGAATCGGCGCATCGCAAGCTCCCGCGCCGCTTTTACTCTGTCACGAATCTCCGTTGACGATTCGCCCGGCTTTGCCTCCGACAATTCGGCAAAGGACAGCGCGGGCATCTCCATCTGAATGTCGATCCGGTCGAGCATCGGTCCGCTGATCTTTTCAAGATACGCCGCAATCGCCTTTGCGGTACATTTGCATGGGTGTGCTTCGTCCCGACTTCCGTAATAGCCGCACGGGCACGGATTCATCGCGCAGACTAAGAGAAAATCCGCCGGATATGTCACCCTACCCGCCGCACGTGTGATTGTCACCTGTCTGTCCTCGATCGGCTGCCGCAGCGCTTCCATCGCATCCTTGCGAAACTCCGGAAACTCATCGAGGAACAGCACTCCGTGATGCGCCAGCGATATCTCCCCCGGTGACGGCACCTTTCCGCCGCCGACAAGCGCAGCTGTACTCAGACTGTGGTGTGGCGATCGGAACACCCGGTTCTGTATGTACGGCAGCTCCTCTGACAGCATCCCCGCACACGAGTGGATTTTTGTCGCTTCCAGTGCCTCCTCCCGGTGCATCGGCGGCAGAATTGTCGGCAGCCGTTTTGCAAGCATCGATTTGCCAGATCCCGGCGGGCCGATCAGGAGAATGTTGTGTCCCCCGGCAGCAGCGACCTCCATCGCCCGCTTCGCACGGAACTGTCCCTTGACCTCGGCAAAATCCACGTCGAACACCGGATCTGCGACACGCGCAAACGGATCCGCCGCGCTCGGCGCCATCCGCTCCCGCCCGTTCAGATGCAAAAGCAGTGTCGGAATGTCCGGCACGCCGTAGATCGACACACCATCCGTTTCCGCCACAGACGCTTCTCCAATATTCGCCTCCGGCACGAATATCTCTGTTTTTCCCGCGTGGATCGCCGCCAACGTCATACCCAGTACGCCGCGCACGCTCCGTACCTCGCCGGAAAACGAAATTTCCCCGATGAAGCACTTCGTCCCCATGTCGCACGACGGAATGATCACCCCGCACGTCTGATAGATCGCGCATAAAATCGCCAACTCCAGCGCGGTGCCTTCCTTCTTCCGATCCGCCGGAGCCAGATTCACGCTGATCTCCATCTCCGGAATCGCAAATCCGCAGTTTTTCGCGCCTGTGTAGATCCGCAGTTCCGATTCCCGTACCGCGGCGTCCGGCAATCCGACAATCTCAAATTCCGGCAGATTCCGCTCCGCTGTGCATTCCACTGTCACCAGAAATCCGTCGATTCCGTACAGCGCTGCTCCGCTCGTGATCGCTAACATACTATAGAATACCTCCCGTTAGAAAGGGGATACGCGGCTTTTGAATAGAAGTCAGAAAGCTGCGTATTCTGGGCAAGAACTTTTATAAATGGAATAGAAAAAATTTAGGTTTTTCAAATCCGACTATGTTTATGTCGAATCCTTTAAGAATCACACCCTGATCGTAAGAATACCGTTATCGTAGATGGGCCTTGTTTTTTAGCGATTGCTTTTTCCTTATTCCGCAGTCTCGTCCTCTTTCGGCAGCTCGATTCCGCTTGTGTCTAATCTGCCGTGGATCCGTTCGTAGTACGCAATGTTCGTGCGCAGGAGATAGAGGAAGTGGTTGTTCGGTGTCCGTCCTTCCTTTTCCGCAACTGCGATAAACTTCTTGTACATGTCTTCATCCATCCGCGCCACAAACGCGACCTTGTTCTTCTGTGCCATATTAACGCTCCTTCTTCTGTGATATATCAATTGTTTCAAGAAAAATCCGCTATCCAGCAAATCTCTAATAAATAAACGAGCACAATCGCTCCCCGTAGAGGGCGGACGATACCTGTTGGGTCACTACGAAAGTCAGTAAGGTCGGAACCAAATTGGCGAGCAAACGGACTTGTACAAACTATATTCAAATCCATCCCCTCATAAAAGTTCTTGCTCGGAATGCGCAGTTTCCTTATCTCTATTCAAGAAGCCGCGTTTCCACCGTTTTTCCGATCACGGCGCAGCAACTTCAACGCAGCTTTGATCAGATGGCGGAAATTCAGAATCGTTACAACAGCGGTCAAAGCGATCGAGACGGGAAGGTAATAAGGAATCTCAAGGATCATGACGGTACAGAGGGCGACCACAAGCACCAAGCTTGCGATAAAACGACCGCCGTCCCACCGAATGCGGACGGAGGTGCGGCTGTGGAAGAAGCGGATCACGAACATGACGAAATAGCTCACGCAGGTCGAGATCGCACAGCCCATCGCACCGAGCGGGTGCACTAAGAGCAGGTTGCCGATCACATTCAGCACCGCGCCGATGAAGATCGTCACAAAAGTCGCCACGCTCCGCTTGTCCACCAGATACGCCGAGGTCAGGAAGTTCGCGAGACAGCAGAACGTCGTCGCCAGAACGAGCATCGGTACCTCGCGCCATGCCGGATAGAACGACGGAGCCGCCAATACCATTGTGGATAGCTTCGCCGTCACCATCAGCCAAGCCGCACCCGTAAACGCCACCGCCTGGTACACCTTTGCCACATTGGAGAAGAGCCGCTCCCGCTCCTCACGTGGCTGATTCACAAACGCCGACAACTGCCAAGCGTAGGTGAAGATGTTCGAGATGATGATAAGGATCGTCGGAATCTTGTTCGAGATGGAGTACAGTCCGTTTTCAGCCGAGCCGAGGACGGACGTGATGATGAATCGATCGGAAATATTGATCACCCAACTGCAGATCGTCGTCGGGATCAGCGGGATTGCGTACCGGAGCATGTCCCGATCGGTGGTGCGCCGCTCTTTCGGCAGAATCGACGCAAGGGAGAACGCTCGCCACTGCTTGTCCTTGATGATACAGAATGCCGCGCACGTGAAATCCGACAGGATGCTCGACAGAACGTACCCAGGCACGCCCCAGTGGAACACGGCGAGGAAAAGGATGTTCAGCCCGATATTGACCGCGGTACATAGAATCCCTGCCTCCGCATACAGCCGTACATTCCCGCCAGACCTGGCAAACTGGCTGCACGCCGCATAGAAGTTCGACGCGATGACGTAGAAACACACAAGCACCGTGTATCCATGTGTGTACGGGATCAGGTTCAACAGCGGATACAATAAGAGCAGCACCGCCGAGCCGAGCGCGGTCACAACGATCCCGAACGTATACACGGCACGGCGATCCGTCACCTCGTCCATGCCGAATCGGATTACGGCGTTGGCAATTCCCACAGACGCAATCGGGATGAGCAGATTCGCGAGCTGCACCACGTTGTCCATGATGCCGTATTCCGTCTCCGACAGCACCCGCGTATAAAACGGTGTGAGCAGAAATACCAACAGCTTCGACCCGAACGTACTCAATGCGATCAGCGCCGTATTCGTCATTAGCTTTTTATATACATTCATAATTTACTCCGGGGAACGACGTCAGAACCTTTTTTGAAAAAAGGTCTTTTCGTAGAAAAGGATCCGACGACCTCCAAAAACTTTTATTAGGGGAGGGAATGGATTTCGTTTGTGCAAATCTATTTGCGCATCAATATAGCCCCGTCTTTGCCCGACGGATATCGTTTGCGAGCGGCTCCCGTGAGTTTAGCTTGCTAAACTCGGAATCCAGCCTTCTACGGGGAGAAATTGCATCCATTGATTCATTTTTACCGTTATCGCAGTTTTCTTGATTGTAAGTCATCACTGGTTTTTCCAGACTTGCTTTCAATAAAAGCATGCGTTTCCTATTTCACACCATCACAACATAGTATACCACAAAAGGGGGCTTTATGGAATAGGAATCTGTGAATTTTTGGCTGGCGACAAGGAAAAAAGTCCCTCTATCGTGCAGATAAAGGGACTTTCTATCATACATCAGGCAAACAGCACCGATTCTTGGTGCTATTTAGAATCTGCATCAGCAAATTCAGTCTACCAGCTTGATGAGAGCCATTTCGGCTGCGTCGCCGCGGCGCGGCCCGAGCTTGAAGATCTGGGTGTAACCACCGTTACGATCTGCGTACTTGGGAGCCACCTCGTCGAAGAGCTTCTTAACTACGTCTTCCTTGGTGATATAAGCGAGAGCAGCACGGCGAGAAGCTAAGGTGTTCTTCTTGCCGAGCGTGATCATTTTTTCAGCGATGGCACGGACTTCCTTGGCGCGGGTCAGCGTGGTTTCGATGGAACCGTTTTCAATCAGGTAGGTTACCATGCCACGAAGCATAGCGTTTCTGTGAGCCGTGGGTCTGCCGAGCTTTCTGGTACCGGGCATATTCCATGTCCTCCTTATGCAAAATGGGTTGTTCCCGTTTGAACCGGCAGCTTCAGACTGCGCGGTCTCCTCCGATAGCGAGGACGGGAGTGAAAATCATATATAGTGGGTGGGATCCGTTCACGCGATCCTTATTCCTCTTCCTTTTTGAGGTCGAGGCCAAGGGAATGCAGCTTCTGGATCACTTCTTCCAGCGACTTCTTACCGAGGTTACGCACTTTCATCATGTCGTCCTCGGTTCGGTTGATCAGATCTTCAACGGTATCAATGCCGGCGCGCTTCAGACAGTTGAAGCTGCGGACGGACATGTCAAGCTCCTCAATGGTCATCTCAAGGACCTTTTCTTTGATGGTTTCTTCACGTTCCACCATGATCTCTGCATTCTTTGCTTCGTCAGAAAGATCGACGAACAAGTTGAGATGCTCGTTGAGTATCTTGGCGCCGAGAGAAATCGCTTCCTTCGCGAGGATTACACCGTTGGTCAGCACTTCAAGAGTGAGTCTGTCATAGTCAGTGTTGCTGCCCACGCGGGTATTCTCGACGGTATAATTCACGTTATAAACCGGAGTGTAAATCGAATCGGTAAAAATGGTACCGATCGGAGCAGCGACGCCCTGGCTCTGCGCCAGATAGAGCTGCTTATTCTTTTCCTGCGACACATAGCCTCTGCCGTGATCAAACGTAAGCTCCATAAAGAAGCGCACGTTGTCGCCGACGGTAGCGATGTGGTGATCCGGGTTGAGGATTTCGATGTCCGCGTCCTGCTTGATGTCACCGGCAGTCACATCTGCGCCGCCCGTCACATCGATCAGCACCGTTTTGGGGCCGTCGCAGTGGAGCTTCGCAGTAATGCCTTTGACGTTGAGGACAATTTCGGTTACGTCTTCCTTTACGCCGGAAATTGTGGAGATCTCGTGCAGCACATTGTCGATCTTAATGCTGGTAACGGCAACTCCGGGCAGGGAGCTCAAGAGAACGCGGCGCAGGGAATTTCCGAGCGTGATACCGTATCCTCTCTCCAGGGGTTCGATTATAAACTTTCCGTTTCTGCCATCTTCACTCAGATTGATCGTCGCAATATTCGGCTTTTCAATCTCAATCATGTACTAATAACCCTCCGTTTCCAATGTTTGCAAATCCACACATTTGCTGTTGCGCAATCTCTCGCAAGGGGAAAGCCTCCAAAGCCAAGCCGGACAGAGGTCAGGTCAGGCAACCGTCGGATGTGGTAAGGTGGGGAACCGTAAGGGAACATCCTTTGCGATTCCGCCGCCATCCATACCGTCGTCCATGAAACGGAGTGCTTCATGGATGATCCCATACTTCCCAGATCCATGCAAAAGGAGACCGGGAAACGCTCTCGTGAAAGCGCGCTCTGGGGGATTATTATTTGGAGTAGAACTCGACGATAAGCTGTTCTTCGAACGGGAAGTCGATATCGTCACGCTTCGGCAGAGCAATCACCTTTGCGGTAGCGTTGGCGTGGTCGATTTCAAGCCACTTCGGGATCACAGCGGTTTCAGAGGTTTCAACGAGCATCTTGAACTTTTCGGAAGCCTTGCTCTTTTCGCGGAGCGCGATTACGTCGCCGACCTTGCAGATAATGGACGGGATGTCCACTTTCTTGCCGTTCAGGGTGAAGTGTGCGTGACGAACCATCTGACGTGCTTCCTTACGGCTGGATGCGAGACCCATTCTGTACACAACGTTGTCGAGACGGCACTCGAGGATGGTGAGCATATTTTCACCGGTAACGCCAGCCTTCTTGTCGGCTTTTACGTAGTATTCATAGAACTGCTTTTCCTGAACACCGTAGTAACGGCGTGCGGTCATCTTTTCTCTATGCTGGAGACCGTATTCCTTGATGGTCTTGCGGCCTGCACCGTGCTGACCCGGAACCGTGGCACGACGAGCGACGGCGCACTTATCGGAGAGGCAGCGGTCGCCCTTGAGGAAAAGCTTTTTGCCTTCTCTGCGGCAGAGCTTGCAGGAAGGACCAGTATATCTTGCCATGTGTATTTTCCTCCTAAATTATACTCTTCTGCGCTTCGGCGGACGGCAACCGTTGTGCGGGATCGGGGTAACGTCCTTGATGAGGGTGATGTCAAGACCGGTAGTCTGGAGTGCGCGGATAGCGGCTTCACGACCATTGCCGGGACCCTTTACATATACTTCCACCGTCTTCATACCATGTTCCATAGCTCCCTTTGCGGCAGCTTCGGCAGCGGTCTGTGCAGCGAACGGCGTGTTCTTCTTGGAACCCTTGAAGCCCATGCCGCCGGAGGATGCCCACGATACGGTGTTGCCCATAACGTCGGTGATCGTCACGATGGTATTGTTGAAGGTAGAGCGGATGTGTGCGTGACCTTTTTCAATATTCTTCCGGTCGCGACGCTTCTTGATGACTTTCTTAGCAGCTACTTTAGCCATTTCGTCCTCTCACTCCTTTATTACTTCTTCTTGTTGGCAATCGTCTTAGCCGGGCCTTTTCTGGTTCTTGCGTTGGTCTTGGTTCTCTGACCACGCACAGGGAGACCCTTTCTGTGACGGATGCCGCGATAGCAGTTGATCTCCACGAGCCGCTTGATGTTCATGGCGACTTCACGACGGAGTTCACCTTCTACGGTGTATTCATTTTCGATGACGTCACGCAGCTTTGCGATGTCGTCCTCGGTCAGATCCTTTGCACGGATGTCGGGATTGATGCCGGTTTTCTTGAGAATATCGTTCGCGCTTTTTCTGCCGATACCATAAATGTAGGTAAGAGCGATTTCCACACGCTTCGAATTCGGAATATCAACACCGGAAATACGAGCCATTTGCTTCTTCCACCTTTCTCTGGTTCTTCAATTAACCCTGTCTCTGCTTGTGCTTCGGGTTCTCGCAGATCACCATCACATGACCGTGACGCTTGATGATCTTGCACTTTTCGCAGATCTTTTTTACGGAAGGCTTAACTTTCACAGTATAATTCCACCTTTCTTCTTGTTTGTTCCACGTCCGGGACAGAACGCGGAACGTGCCGTGCGAAAGAACGAATCTCGTCCCTCCGCTGTTTTGGATCGGGCGCGGCAGACCGAATTGTCTGTCAGGCTCGTCCGGGTATGCCGGAGATCGGGCGCGACGGGAAATGCGAAACCGTCAACGCCGGCGGGAAAACCGGCCTCTCCGCCAAGCAACTCTTTGTCGATTCACACGGCTTTGGATACAGAAAGCCGCGCACAGCATTCCGCTGCAAGGACACTCTGGAAAATACGGATACAATATCCGCGCCAGGATAAGCACACAACGTCGGCGGTACAGAGTTTACGCAAGTCTCTGACCGGATGCGACCGTCATGCCGCAATCAGCCTTTTGTTCTCCAGGTGATTCTGCCCTTGGTTGGGTCATAAATGGAGACTTCCACAGTGACCTTATCGCCCGGGAGAATGCGGATATAGTTCATTCTGAGCTTACCGGAAATGTGCGCCGTCACGATCATATCGTTCGGGAGCTTTACCTTGAACGTAGTGTTCGGCAGAGCTTCCACGACGGTTCCTTCAAACTCAATTACATCATCCTTCGGCAAATGCGTTTCCTCCTTGCGTTATTTCCATAGGATTCTTCATCGCTCCGGTACATACTTTGCGGCGATAGACCGACCGCGGAACGGTTGTCCGATGGGTATCGGCGCAGATCTTCCGCATCGATCCGCATTTCCGCAAGGGAGCCCTTTTTCTTCTGCAATTTTGACGCGCAAAGAAACGCGGGCAGTCCATCGAGCCTCCGGATTATGGGATTCTCTTCTGCCATAGATGCGCAGGGCAAGTCCTGCGCCTGCCGATCCATTCCATCAAATCCATTGAATCAGCCGCGGATCGGATAGGAAAGGGAGCGGTAAATTGCCGGTGAAAAACAGCACCGCATGACCGGATTGCTCCGAAAATGCGGATACGCGGTACGATTTTGGGCAAAAATATCCCTATCGCACAGCATATCACTTATACATTATACTGAAAATATTCGCTTCTGTCAAGCGTGATTTTCATCTTTTGGAATCAATTTCGCATTTTCTCCGTTTTGCTCATATTTCGCAAGAATTTCCGCTATTGTATTGTTCGTATATGCTATAGCAAGTGTGTGTTTATCTTCCGCGGAAAGCGGTGCGATCCACCGGAGATGCGCGATATTCTTCACCTTCGGCTTTTCCACCGGATGAAGCGCACCGTTTACGATATATACCGCCGGATAGGGTGCGTCCGCTGTGCCTGTGGCAAGGCAGAGCCGTTTCCGATCCCTGCCGCGCTTGGACTGCACGACGTACAATTCCGCCATGTTCATATATCTGCCACCTTGGTAAGCAGAATCACACCGTCCGGTGTGAGAGCGCAGGTATGCTCATAATGTGCGGACAGGCTGCCGTCCCGTGTGACCACCGTCCAGTGATCGGGACGCTCGATGACCTCAGGACCGCCCAGATTCACCATCGGCTCGATCGCTATCGTCATGCCGCGGCACAGTCTCGGGCCGCGACCGGCCGTTCCGTAGTTCGGCACGTTCGGATCCTCGTGCAGATCGTGACCTACGCCATGTCCAACGTACTTCTTCACCGTCGTCATGCCGTTTTCCACCACGTAGCTGTCGATGGCGTGTCCGATGTCCCCGATTCTGCCGTGTTCAACGTCGATCGCCGCCACACCGCGGTAGAAGCTCTCCTTCGTCACGTCGATCAGTCGCTGCGCCTCCGCAGAGATCTTGCCAACCGGGAACGTGTTCGCGCTGTCCCCGTGGAAACCGCCAATGTACGCGCCCACGTCGATCTTCACAATGTCCCCTTCGTGCAGCACTCTGTCCGCCGACGGGATCCCGTGAATCACCTCGTTGTTGATCGATATGCACGCGCTTCCCGGAAATCCGCCGTATCCCAAAAACGACGGCTTCGCACCGTTCTTTTCAAAATGATGCCGGATCTTCTCGTCGATCTGCTTTGTCGTGACCCCTTCCTTGATCATCTCCGCCGCAACCAGAATCGCTTCCCCGGTGATCCTGCCGGCCACCTTCATCTTTTCAATCTGCTCTTTTGTCTTAATAATAATCATTTTATATAATCCTTATCCATGGTGGAAGATACGGTTTTGGGGGATGCGGGGGCTACGGGACGGTACTTGAATAGAAGTGTCCCGTTCCCCCTGCGTCTCCCCGTTTTCTGCCAAGTTACTCCTCTAATGCAGCAGCCATCAAAGCTGTGGTATCTTCAAGCTTTTCCTGACCGTAGACGAGTTTGAGGAGGCCGCGGGACTTGTAGAAATCCTTGAGCGGCTCTGTCTGGGCATGATATACCATAAGCCGTTCTTTTACAACTTCCGGTGCGTCGTCGGAACGGATCGTAAGCGGTTCGCCGCAGTGGCAGTTATCGCCGGCGGGGGACGGATTGTACTTCACGTGGTACGTCATGCCGCACTTCTTGCAGACACGTCTGCCGCCCATGCGCTCCATGATCGATTCGTCCGTCACTTCAATGGACACCACGTCCGTGATTTCGACGCCCATCTTTTCGAGTGCCTCTGCCTGCGGAACCGTACGCGGGAATCCGTCTAAGATGAAGCCGTTTGCACAGTCATCCTTTGCCATGCGCGCCTTGATGATGTCGATCACCACGCCGTCCGGCACCAGATCACCCTTCTCCGTGTAGCTCTTGACCTTCTTGCCCAGCTCGCTGCCGGACGCAATCGCTTCACGGATCATCGCACCCGTGGAAATCGCCGGAATTCCGTATCGTTCCGAAATGATTTCTGCCTGTGTGCCCTTGCCAGCGCCCGGCGCGCCCAGGAGAATCAGATTTAATTTTCTCATGCTGATTTGATTTTTGCGGAGGAACCTTATTTGAAAAAAAGATTTCCCCCGCACCCCTTTCCAAAAACTTTATACTATATGATATTTTTCGTTTTTTCGTATCGCTCGTAACGGTATACAAAGTGAGTGCGGAAATATACCGTTTTCACAAAAGTTCTTGCCAAGCACGGAGATCGCTATCGCATTCTTCCCTCTTCTCGAGAAGCATTCCGTTCCCCGCGCATTCCCCTGCATCCCCGGAATAACGGCAATAAGCGGCGCACTTTCCATGAATTTGGAGAGAACGCCGCTTGTTGGATGATGATTATTCCAGGAAGCCTCTGTAGTGACGCATGGTCATCTGCGCTTCGATCTCGCGGATCGTTTCGAGGACTACGCCCACAACGATAATGAGGGACGAGCCGCCGAACGCCAGACTTGCCATTGCACCGCCTGCGATGATGTTCGCAATCAGCGGCACTACGGAAACGATACCCAGGAAGATCGCGCCGATGAAGGTTACACGGGACAGGATCTTGTTGATATATTCCGCAGTCGGTCTGCCGGGACGGATACCCGGAATAAAGCCGCCGTTCGCCTTCATGTTGTTCGCCACTTCAATCGGATTGAAGGAAATGGAGATGTAGAAGTAGGAGAACGCGACAATGAGAACGAGCGTCAAGATCGCGTATACGACGCTGTCTGCCTGGAACAGTCCGAGGAAGCCGGCCCAGAAGGAGCCTTCCTTCGGTGTCGGGCAGAACATAGCAATCGTAGCCGGAATCGTGATGATGGAGTTTGCAAAGATGATCGGCATAACGCCCGTCATGTTCACTTTAATCGGAAGGTTCGACGACTGACCGCCGTACATCTTTCTGCCAACTACCTTCTTTGCGTACTGTACAGGGATTCTGCGTTCACTATTCGTACCAAATACGATGAACGCAACCATGGCGATCGAAATCACAACCGCAAGAACTGCGATGATCGTGCCGAGCCACCACGGAATCGTACCCACCGTGTCGTCCCGCTTCATATACTGCGCCTTGCCCGTGATAAAGTTCCACAGGGACAGAGCAGTAGAGGGAAGACGGGAGATGATGTTCACGAAAAGAATCATGGAAATACCATTGCCAATGCCGTTTTCGTTGATTTTCTCGGAAAGCCACATCACAAGCGCGGAGCCTGCACAGTAGCTCGCGATAATTACAATCGCTGCGAAAACGCCAGTGTCAATGATCGCGCCGTTCGACTTCAGAATCTGATAGTAGCCGAACGCGGTCAAAAGTCCGAGACCAACCGTAACGTAACGGGTGATCTGGTTGATCTTCTTTCTGCCCTCTTCCCCTTCCTTGGAAAGGTTTTCAAGGGCGGGAATCGCAATGCAGAGAAGCTGCATTACGATGGATGCCGTGATATACGGGTTGATACCCAGTGCAAACAGTGTCGCCTGCGAGAATGCGTTACCGGTGATGATGTTCAGATACTGGAAGATCGAACCGTTCGTCGCCGACATATACAGGCTCAGCTGGTTGGAATCCAGGTACGGAACCGGAATCGCTGTGCCTACCCGGTACAATACGAGAATGAACAGGGTAAAGAGCAGCTTCTTCTTCAGATCCGCAATTTTCCACGCATTCTTGATGGTCTCGAACACTTATACCACCTCGGTCTTTCCACCCACCGCTTCAATCTTTTCTTTTGCGCTTGCAGAGAAAACCGAAGCTTCAACGGTTAATTTTTTCTTGATTTCGCCGTTGCCGAGTACCTTCAGACCGTCGAGGGGCTTCTTCACAATACCGGCGTCCATAAGCTTTTCAAGATTTACGGTTTCGCCGTCTTCAAAACGATTCAGAGTCTCCAGATTCACGATTGCGTAGTGTACCGCAAAGTGGTTGTGGAAACCTCTCTTCGGCAGCTTTCTGTACAGAGGAAGCTGACCGCCTTCAAATCCGGGACGAACACCGCCGCCCGAACGTGCATTCTGACCCTTGTGACCTTTGCCCGCCGTCTTGCCGTTGCCGGAGCCGGGACCTCTTCCAACACGGAATCCATCCTTAACGGAACCGGGAGCCGGTGTCAGTTCATGGAGCTTCATAAGTTATATCCTCCTATCAATAGTTCGTTTCATTCGGAGGGCTTACGCCTTCTCCACGATCACCAGGTGAGAAAGCACCTTGATCTTACCGTCCAGTACCGGACCAGCCTCATGTACCACGGCATCGCCGATCTTACGCAGACCAAGAGACGCAGCAGTCGCTTTCTGGTTGGGCTTGGCGGCTATGAGACTCTTCTTCAGAGTAACCTTTACGTTTTCCATCACTCATAACCTCCCTTATTCCGTTACCTGCTCTACGCTGATGCCTCTGGTCTTTGCAACCTGCTCAGCGGTGCGGAGCGCTTTCAGACCCTCAAAGGTAGCCTTCACAACGTTTACCGGGTTGTTGGAACGGAGGCACTTGGAACGTACATTCTTGATGCCCGCAAGTTCCATCACGACACGTACCGTCTTGCCTGCGATGATACCGGTACCTTTCGGAGCCGGCTTCAGCAGTACGGTGCCTGCGCCATAGATACCCAGCACTTCGTGCGGAATCGTTACCTCATTGAGAGATACTTCGATCATGTTCTTCTTCGCATCTTCGATTGCTTTGCGGACTGCTTCCGGTACCTCGGCAGCCTTGCCGATGCCGTAGCCTACATGTCCGTTGCCGTCGCCGACTACCATAACAGCTGCGAAACGAGCGATACGACCGCCCTTGACTGTCTTGGATACGCGGCGGATGACGACCTGCTTTTCCTGCAGATCCAGCTCATCGGGATTAAATCTCTTGTTAGCCATTTCGTTTCTCCAAATTATTTTTAGAAATGATGTTCTGATAACTCCTGCACGACGCCATTACGTTACCCTACCACATAGGAAGCAGGCTCGGAATCTGCCCGCAATGCCGCCATAAAAACCGGGACAAAAGCTGCAATACAGCCTTAAGAACGAAAGATGCAGCCCAATACCACCCTACGACAGGCAGTATCCTCCCCTGCACAGCGAACTGCACAAAGGAGATAAACAAACGGATTTAGAACCGAACAACACAGGAAAACGAAGCACTCCCTCTTATTCTCATAAAAGTTTTGCCAGGCGCAATGAATCTACGATTCATCAGCGACCGTTCTCCCCGTTTTCCTCGCGTTCTCCTCGTTTCCCTGCACCAGGAGTTATGTGTACAAACCGGAATTAGAACTTAAGGCCGCCTTCGCGCGCGCCTGCCGCCAGTTCCGATACACGTCCGTGATAGATGTAACCGCCACGGTCGAAAACTACCTCTTCGATGCCCTTGGCCTTTGCTCTTTCGGCGATGGTCATGCCGACCTTCTTAGCGGCTTCCTTGTTGGAGCCGATGGAGCCGAAATCCTTTTCGGTGGAAGAAGCTGCGCAGAGCGTAACTCCAGCCACGTCGTCGATGATCTGTGCGTAAATGTGTGCGTTGGAACGGTAAACAGCGAGACGGGGACGTTCAGCGGTACCGGACACTTTTGCACGAACTCTCGCATGTCTCTTAAGACGCTGCGCATTCTTATCCTTCTTAGTAACCATTTATAACGTCTCCTTTCCTTATTTACCAGTCTTACCGGCTTTACGACGGATACGTTCGTCGCTGTACTTGATACCTTTGCCGTGATACGGTTCCGGGGGTCTCTTCGAACGGATATTCGCCGCGATCTGACCGCAGTACTGCTTGTCAAAACTCTTCACGATGATCGTGTTGGCATCCGGTACGTCGAACGTTACCTTGTCGTCTTCGTTGAAGTAGATCGGGTGCGAGTGACCGACGTTCAGTACGATACGCTTGCCTTCCTTTGCTACTCTGTAACCAACGCCGACGATTTCCAGCTTCTTCTCGTAGCCCTTGGATACGCCCTCCACCATATTGTGGATCAGAGTTCTCGTCAGACCATGGAGTGCGCGGCTCTCGTTTTCGTCATCGGGACGGGATACGTGTACGACAGCACCGTCAACGGTAACGGTCATGGATGCGGGAGCCTTGTACGTCAGCTCGCCCTTTGCACCCTTAACGGTGATCAGGTTCTCTTCGCCCACGGTTACGGTAACACCAGCCGGTACCGTAATGGGAGCTCTACCAATTCTTGACATCTCTTAACCTCCCTTTCTCTTACCAGACAAAAGCGAGGATCTCGCCGCCTACGTTTTCCCGTCTTGCCTTCTTGTCGGTCATGATACCCTTGGATGTGGATACGATCGCGATACCAAGTCCGTTCATAACCTTCGGCATATCTTCGCAGTTGGAGTAAATCCGCAGACCCGGCTTCGATACGCGGCGCAGACCGTGAATAACCTTCTGCTTGCCTGCTTCGTACTTCAGCGTGATGCGGATGATGCCCTGCTTGCCGTCTTCAATTACCTGCACGCCCTTGATGTAACCCTCGTTCAGCAGGATGTCGGCAATTGCCTTCTTCATGTTGGATGCGGGTACGTCTACGGTCTCGTGCTTTGCGTTATTCGCATTTCTGATTCTGGTCAGCATATCGGCGATAACGTCAGAAATCTGCATAATGTTTTCCTCCTGTCATGCAAGTCATTTTTTCTTGCTGCCCGGCAGTTCTTTCGAGGATTTACCCTTCCTCTCTCAGCTTTGCCAAGCCGCTTGCCAGTGGTTAAAGTGAGTAATCCTAGTCGCTCGGATGAAGAGACGGTCGCTTTTTGAAAGAAGCTGTGCAAGAACTTTATACATGGCTCAATGGGTACTCAGATCCATCGACCCATGTATGAAAGGTTTTACGTATACCCCTCACAACAATAAACCATCTTTCTATCCGGGTAATCAGAACCGACACTTTCCTACTGACGCGGAACGTATATTGCCCGACGCGGGATTTCTCCCGTACCGGGGGTATTGATCGGGGACAGTTTTGCACCATCCCCGTATCAATCTGTAAATAAGTGGTGCTTTCGCAAAATCCGGGTTACAGGTATCCCACCGCAAACCAACCATATGGTCGCCTGCAGAGTTAGTCTGAACGGACAGGTTCTCAACCAAACCCCATAATCCACCAAGCCTCAAACCCAAACCCGACAAAATGTCAATTTAAGTCTGCGGCAGCTGTTTGCGGGGGCTTTCATGCCCGCGGGAGCTTCCCCGCATTACCAAGATGCTTTGCGAACGCCGGGGATTTCGCCCTTGTATGCAAGCTCACGGAAGCAGATACGGCAGATACCGTATTTGCGGAGGTAAGCATGGGGACGACCGCAGATCTTGCAGCGGTTGTACTCACGGGTGGAGTACTTCTGCTTTCTCTGCTGCTTCAGGATCATCGATGTTTTAGCCATTTCTTCTACCTCCTCGATTATTTTGCAAAGGGTGCGCCCATGAGGGTCAGCATTTCCTTCGCTTCTGCGTCGGTCTGTGCGGTGGTAACGAAGCAAATGTCCATACCACGGATCTTTTCGACCTTGTCATACTCGATTTCGGGGAAGATCAGCTGTTCCTTCAGACCGAGGGCATAGTTGCCTCTGCCGTCGAACGCGTCCGGGTTGATACCCTTGAAGTCACGCACTCTCGGGAGAGCGAAGTTGAACAGACGATCCATGAATTCGTACATCTTGTCGCCGCGGAGGGTAACCTTCACGCCGATCTTCATGCCTTCACGGAGCTTGAAGTTTGCTACGGACTTCTTCGCGTAGGTCGGAACCGGCTTCTGACCGGAGATCAGTGCCAGGTCTGCCATGATCGCGTCGATAACCTTCGAGTTTTCCTTTGCGTCGCCAGCGCCAACGTTGATGACGATCTTCTCGAACTTCGGGATCTGCATCACGCTCTTGTACTGGAACTTCTTCATCAGAGCCGGAGCAACCTCAGAAGTGTATAATTCTCTCATTCTTGCAGCCATCGTACACCTCCGCATTACAGCTCAGCGCCGCACTTGGCGCATACGCGTGTTTTCTTGTCGCCGTCGATCTTGTGAGCGGCTCTGGTTGCCTTCTTGCACTTATCGCAGTACAGCTGTACCTTGCAAGCATAGATCGCACCTTCTACCTCGACGATGCCGCCAGCTTCCTGGGGCGGTCTCGGCTTCACGTGCTTCTTTACGATATGCACGCCGGATACGATTACTTTTCCTTCCTTGGGGGACACTTCAACGACCTTGCCGGTCTTGCCCTTGTCGTCGCCGGAAATGACGATGACCTCGTCACCCTTCTTTATATGAAGCTTCTTCATCATCTTTTCTACCTCCATTAAAGAACTTCGGGTGCCAGGGACAGGATTTTGGTGTAGTCGTGTTCACGAAGCTCACGCGCTACAGGCCCAAAAATACGGGTGCCCTTGGGGTTCTTGTCATCGTTGATGATTACGGCTGCGTTTTCGTCGAACTTAATATAGGATCCGTCGCCGCGGCGCAGACCCTTTCTGCTTCTTACGATAACCGCCTTCACTACCTCGCCCTTCTTGACAACGCCGCCGGGAGCCGCCTTCTTAACAGCGCATACAACCACGTCGCCAATGTTTGCGTAACGTCTGCCGGTGCCGCCCAGTACCCGGATACACATAAGCTCCTTCGCACCGGTGTTATCGGCAACCTTCATTAAGGATTGCTGTTGAATCATGTCTTGTATCTCCTTATGTATTTTTGTGAGGAGTACACCGTCAGAGAGTTCGCACGACCAAAGGGTGTCAAAGCAGGTTCCCCGCCATCTGACCCCTGCTCCGTGCGCTTGTCTTACGGCTTCAACTATCTATTGTTTGTTTTTCGCGGGGGAAACTTTTTTGAAAAAAGTCTCCCCCGCACCCCCTTCCAAAAACTTTTATACATTTTTGGTTGAGGATACGGTGTAACTTTTTTGGATGGACGTGCTGCTCAAGTCGTCAGACCTGTACTGCACGTTTAGCCTTTGAAAAGGTACAAAGATTTTGGAGGTGTCGGATCGTCGTCCTCCAACAAACCTTACTTAGCCTTTTCGATAACGCGAACCAGTCTCCAGCGAACGGTCTTGGACAGCGGGCGGGTTTCCATTACCTCAACGGTATCGCCGATGCCTGCGGTATTTTCCGCATCGTGCGCGTGAATTTTGGTGGTATGCTTGATAATCTTACCATAGGTGGGGTGCTTGACATGGTTTTCGATGGCAATCACGATGGTTTTGTCCATCTTGTCGCTTACGACCTTACCCACTCTGGTTTTTCTGAGAGCGCGTTCTTCTGCCATAATGTCCCCCTTATGCCTTCTTCTCGGCGATGATGGTCATCACGCGAGCGATTTCCTTTTTGGTTTCCTTGATCTTGTGGGGATTATCAAGCTGATTGATAGCGAGCTGAAAACGGAGATTAAAGAGTTCGGTTTTCAGGTCGGTCAGCATAGATGCGAGCTCTTCTGCAGACTTATTTCTGAGTTCTGTTGCCTTCACAGCTTAACCCTCCACTTCTTTTTCCAGTTGTTCGCGGGTAGCGAAGCGGCACTTGATCGGGAGCTTATGCATAGCGAGACGCATAGCTTCCCGAGCGAGATCCTCGGAGATGCCACCCATTTCAAACATAACTCTGCCCGGCTTTACGACTGCAACCCAGTATTCGGGCGTACCTTTACCGGAACCCATACGTGTTTCGGCAGGCTTTTCAGTGATGGGCTTGTCGGGGAAGATCTTGATCCAGACCTGACCGCCTCTCTTGACGTAACGGGTCATAGCAATACGAGCTGCTTCGATCTGGTTTGCGGTGATCCATGCGGGTTCGATAGCGACAAGACCGAATTCGCCGTTGGTGATCTTATTGCCGCGGAGTGCCTTACCGGTGAGGCGGCCTCTCTGTACGCGTCTGTACTTAACTCTCTTAGGCGATAACATTAGTGCGCGCCTCCTTCCTCAACTTTTCTGGGAGCTCTCGGCGGTCTGGATTCGGGCTGCGCGGGGCGATTGCCTCTCGGACCCTGTCCGTCGCGACGCTGACCGTCTCTGCGGTCGCCGCCGTTTCTGCGGTCACCGTCTCTGCGGTCGCGTCTCTGACCGTCTCTGCGATCCCCGCGACGCTGGTTGTTGTTCCGACGATCCTCGGTAACGGCGCCGGTGCGTGCGACTTCAGAGAGGATTTCTCCCTTGTAGATCCACACCTTTACACCGATCTTACCATAGGTGGTGTTGGCTTCCCAGAAACCATAATCGATGTCCGCGCGGATGGTCTGCAGCGGGATGGTACCCTCGTGGTAATGCTCGGTACGTGCGATTTCAGCACCTGCGAGACGACCGGAGAGGCAAACCTTGATACCCTTTGCGCCCATACGCATGGTACGCTGGATCGCGCCCTTCATGGCTCTGCGGAAGGAGATACGACGTTCAAGCTGGTTTGCGATGGATTCAGCGACAAGCTGTGCGTCCATTTCAACCGGCTTAACCTCGATGACGTTTACGATAACCGGGGCGCCGACGATCTTCTCGATGTCTGCCTTGAGGTTGTCGATTTCACTGCCGCCGCGGCCGATAACCATACCGGGCTTTGCGCAGTGGATAAAGACGCGCACCTTACCGGTGTTGTCTCTTTCAATTTCGATCTTCGGAATACCTGCGAGGAAAAGCTTCTTCTTCAGGAATTCTCTGACCTTATAGTCCTGGACCAGGGTATCGCCGAACTTTTCGTCGGAGGCAAACCATCTGGAGTCCCAGTTCTTGATTACGCCGACACGAAGGCCGTGCGGATTCACTTTCTGTCCCATGTTTCGACTGCCTCCTTACTCTTTTTCTTTCAAAGCCACGGTGATATGGCTGGTTCTCTTGAGAATCCGGTCAGCGGATCCCTTACCTCTGGGCATAATGCGCTTCATAGTCATGCCGGGGCAGACGAAGCACTCAGACACATAGAGGTTGTCCTTATTCATGTGGAAATTGTTTTCCGCGTCTGCAGCCACCTTATCGAGCAGCTTAAGGACGTAAGGGCTGGCGGACTTGGGGGTATTTTTGAGGATACCGCAGGCTACATCGTAGTCCTTCCCACGGATGAGGTCGAGAACAATCTTGACCTTACGAGGGGAGATGCGGATATGCTTCTGGGTAGATTTAGATTCCATTTCCTATTTGCTCCTCCCTCTTGATTATTTACCGTTATTGGAAGTCTTGGAACCGGCGTGACCCTTAAAGGTTCTGGTAGGGGCGAACTCACCGAACTTGTGGCCGACCATATCCTCGGTGATATACACCGGGATGTGCTTCTTGCCATCGTGGATGGCAACCGTATGACCAACGAATTCCGGGAAAATGGTAGAGGCTCTGGACCAGGTCTTGAGGACCTTCTTTTCGCCTTTTTCGTTCATCTGGCAAACTCTCTGGTAGAGCTTTTCCTCGATAAACGGTGCTTTTTTCAAACTTCTGCTCATTCTAAGCTGCCTCCTTCCTTACTTGCTGTTTCTGCGTTTTACGATCATCTTGTCGGTGCGAGCCTTCTTGTTTCTCGTCTTGTAACCGAGAGCCGGCTTGCCCCACGGGGTAACAGGGCCGGGACGACCGATCGGGGAACGACCTTCACCACCACCATGCGGGTGATCGCACGGGTTCATGACGGAACCGCGAACAGTCGGGCGGATACCCATGTGACGCTTCTTACCGGCCTTACCGATCTTGACGGTGTCGTGCTCGATGTTGCCGACCTGACCGATCGTAGCGAGGCAGTTGTCCATCACATAGCGCATTTCACCGGAAGGAAGACGGAGCATTACCTTGCCGTTTTCCTTACCCATGACCTGTGCCTGCGCACCGGCGGAACGAACCATCTGACCGCCCTTGCCGGGATGGAGCTCAATATTGTGTACGAAGGTACCATCGGGGATATTGGCAAGCGGCAGGGTGTTGCCGGGAATGATGTCGGCATCCTTGCCGGAGTAAAGAACCTGACCGTCGGTCACGCCAACCGGAGCGACGATGTAGCTCTTCTTACCATCCTCGTCCTTCACGAGTGCGATATACGCAGTGCGGTTCGGGTCGTATTCGATACCCACAACGGTCTGCGGCTTCTCGGACTGACGCTTGAAGTCGATGATACGATATTTCTGACGGTTTCCGCCGCCCTTGTGACGAACGGTGATTCTGCCATAGCTGTTGCGGCCGGCGTTCTTTTTCTTGGTCGCGAGCAGGCTCTTTTCGGGAGTGAACTTGGTGATCTCGTCGAAGGACGGAACAGACATATGTCTTCTTGCCGGAGTTGTCGGCTTGTATTTGATAGTAGGCATTTGTTAGCGTCCTCCTTCTCAGTTCATGCCTTCGAAGAATTCGATGGTCGCGGAATCCTCAGTGAGGGTGACGATCGCCTTTTTCCAGCTGGCGGTCTTTCCGGGAACGAGACGAACTCTCTTCGGCTTAGACTTCATCGTAATGGTGTTTACGCTCTTTACCTTGGTACCCTTGAACATAGCCTCAACAGCGGCTGCGATTTCCGGCTTGGAAGCATCCTTTGCAACTTCAAAGGAGTACTTGCGCTCGGAGATCATGTCCATGGAACGCTCGGTGATGAGAGGTCTGATAATAACATCCTGAACGAATTTCATTATGCGTATACCTCCTCGATTTTCTGTACAGCTTCCTTAGCGATCACGAGGGAATTGCAGTTGAGGATGTCGTAAACGCAGAGGGTGTTGGTCAGAACGACCTTTACGCCGGGGATATTGGCAAGGCTGCCCATTACCATAGCGTCCACTGCGGGGAGAACGACGAGGGTCTTCTTGCCTGCGCCGATCGCGGAGAGCATCTTAACCATGGTTTTGGTCTTGTATTCGCTGGCGGTGATGGCATCAACGATGATCATTTCGTTATCTGCCACCTTAGAAGAGAGTGCGCTGGTCATAGCGAGACGGCGAACCTTCTTGTTAACCTTGGTCTTGTAGAGACGCGGCTTCGGACCGAGCGCCACGCCGCCGTGTGTCCACTGCGGAGCTCTGGTGGAACCCTGTCTTGCGCGGCCGGTACCCTTCTGTTTCCACGGTTTTCTGCCGCCGCCGGAAACCTCAGTGCGGGTCAGCGTGGACTGTGTGCCCTGTCTCTGGTTGCCGAGATACGCCTTTACTGCTGCGTGAAGGACGGAAGCATGGATCTCACTGGCAAATACAGCGTCAGACAGGCTCATCGTGCCAACTTCCGCGCCGGCCATGTTTACAACTTTTAATTCAGCCATTTTCGTTTCCTCCTTCCGACTTATGCTTTCACGCTGTCACGGAGGAACACGATGCCGCCCTTCGCGCCGGGAACTGCGCCCTTAACCGCGATGAGGTTCTTCTCGGTGTCTACCTTGACAACTTCGAGGTTCAGAACCGTAACCTGCTCGTTACCGTACTGACCTGCCATGTGCTTGTTCTTATAAATTCTGGACGGGGTGGAGTTTGCGCCCATGGAACCCGGCTGACGGTGAATCGGACCGGTACCGTGGGTCATGCGCAGGATGTGCGCGTTCCATCTCTTGACAACGCCCGTGTAGCCGCGGCCCTTGGTGATACCGGTGATGTCCACCTTATCGCCGGACGCGAACGTATCCGCGGAAATGGTGTCGCCGACGTTCAGGCTCTCGATGTCGTCCAAGCGGAATTCCTTGAGATGACGGCGAGCGGAAACGCCTGCCTTCTTGAAGTGACCGGCTCTCGGCTTATTGACGAGCTTTTCGCGGATCTCTTCAAACGCGAGCTGTACGGCGTTGTAGCCGTCGGTTTCCACGGTTTTCTTCTGGGTGATGGCGCAGGGACCGGCTTCGATTACGGTAACCGGGATCACCTGACCGTTTTCCGTGAAGATCTGGGTCATGCCCAGCTTCTTTCCGATGATTCCTTTTTTCATCGTTTTTCCTCCTAATAAAATAGGTTATTGGTTGCGCGGTCTTGGAGACCTTGCAACGTGACCACGCTGTTCATCAAGCGGCATCCCGCGCGAGGTAAACGCTTTTCAAAGGCGCATCGACGCGCGGGATGCAGGGCATCCGATCGGAGAACCAGACGACCCAAGCACTCTGCCACAGTCAGCCCCCGCTTTCTTGAAAGAAAACGGGCAAAGAACTTTATTTGCCCGACGGATTCCACTTTTTTGCAGTCGCAGCCATATTCCGCCTTGGATTTTGCCCTAACCGGAATGCGAAATCCCGGCTTGGATCTTTCGGCGTGAAACACGGCAACTTTCCGTCAGACCGGTGCTTGCGCGATTCCAGCACGCAGGACTGCACTTCTCTTCACAGAGCAGCACACGGACTTATCCGAATTGCTTCGGCAGTTTCCGCAACGTCCGCGAGGCGGGATCACGAGCGAGCCATGAATCCGTACAGCCTTGCGGCGATACGGAGGATCGGAAGGAAAGGATACAGCATATATCCGTTCTCTCCGGGGTTAACAGCTTTTGATCGGTGAGAATTACAGTTTCAGATCGATGTCCACACCGGCGGGAAGCTCGACGCTCATGAGAGCCTCAACAACCTTCTGGGAGGGCTTCTTGATCTCGATCAAACGCTTGTGGGTGCGCTGCTCGAACTGTTCACGGCTGTCCTTGTACTTATGTACCGCACGGAGAATGGTGATGATTTCCTTCTCGGTCGGCAGCGGCACAGGGCCGGATACCTCCGCGCCGTTTCTCTTCGCGATGTCCACGATCTTTTCAGCCGCCTGATCGATAAGAGAATGCTCGTAGCTTCTGAGTCTCACTCTGATTTTTTCGCTTGCTGCCATTTTCTTGCCTCCTTGCAAATTTCATATGAAATGGAATTTGAGGCGATGAACACGCACTCGGGTGTGTCCGAATTTCCCCAAAGAAACGCGGTGTCTCCGCATCCCACGCACCCTTATCCTGACGCATACCCATCGATTTTTCTAAAAAACCGCCGATATACAGCAAAATAAGGCTTGCAAGATACGCAAACCCCGGCTGTTCCGGATCGCATCCCGCCCGACATTCTCCTGCCCTCCCGTACACGATACACAGCACCGTGTCCGACTGCGCATGAAAATCCCAGTGGAAACCCCTCCGGCATACCGTCCTTTATGGGAATCCGTCACCGACTATAGGATTGCCCATAGTCCGCCGACGTATTCATTCCGCCCGATTTACTCGGACATACTCCGCGGAAATTCCCTCGCGCCTCCTGACAGTATGGAGAACGAGCAACCTCCCGCATCATCGCACATCAAGTGATATTATTGTACCATACTTCCCATGAGAAATCAAGTCATATTTCAATGGGAAAAAGAGAAATTTCAAGAAATGCAGCACCGCGAATTGTGCAATATACCAACAAAAGGGAGGCGGCAATCCATTGGCGAAAACCAAAAAAACAGTCAGAAAACCCGCAAAAAGCGGCTTTCCCCAGTTCCCGTTCTCCTGTTTCCCGAACATTCTTTAAAAATCCTTGAAAACAGGGGATTTCCTCTTGCATATTCGAAAGGGTTGTGGTATTATATTAAGGTAGAATATAAAATGCGGAGGTTGGCTCATGGAAACACAAACAGAGAAAGCGCGGTGGGGATGGCGATTGGGCGCGTTTGCCGGTCTGCCTGCCGGCGCGCTGCTCTTTTGCGCCTATCGATTCGCCTACAACACGGAGATTGCGTATTTTGAATCCGGCTCGATTTTGTTTCTTGCCGCCTGTGTGCTGCTTGCCATCGGGGTACTGTGCGCTGTCGCCATGTGGGGCGTAACCCACAGGAAGGTCTCTCTGTCCGGCACACCGACAGACAACAGATGCACTGCCTTTTTCGCTCTGTTCGCCGCCGTGCTATATCTCGCGGTCTGTGTACGCAGCGCGCTGACATTCGATGCGCCCGATAAGCTCGAAATTGCCGCTGCCGCCATGCTCGTCTTTCCGGCAGCATACTTTCTCTGCATCGGCATCGCGCCGGAAAAAACCGCACAGGCAACGTTCTGGCTCGCTCTCGGCAGTGCGCTTTCGGCAATCACCCAGCTGTTCCGGCAGTACTTTGATGCCACACTCCCCCTCAACGCTCCGGCGCGTCATCTCGAAACGCTCGCGACCATTGGCGTTCTCCTCTTCTTTCTCGCAGAAGCGCGCGACCGCATCGGCACCGGATACGCCACTGCCTCCTTCTCCGCGTTTGCAAACGGAACTGCCGCCGTCCTGTCCAGCGGGATCGGTCTTGCCCACACGGTGTACACCCTCACAGGCTGCCGATTCGCCCAGAATGCGGATACCGATCCGCTCTGGTTTGCTGCTCTTCTTGCCACCGGACTCCTCGCGCTTTATCGCGCCGTGACCCTCCCTGCACTGTTCTGCCCCTATCGCGCTCCGTTTGTATCCGGGGACGATGATAAGAAAAAGAAGAAGAAAGGCGGCACAGCTGCGGAGGATACGGATGATCCTGCGGCGGATAGCACGACCGCAAACGAAGAAACGAACTCAACAGACGAAAATTGAAACGCGGATACTGCACCGCGCACGAGGTATAGATAGCGTATGACAAACAATGAATCCACACCGAAAATCGAACTGACACTGAACCCGATGGGTTCCGCAGCAGCCGCACAGGCCCCAGCCGAAACTCCCGCCGCCCCCTCCCCGACTCTCGCGACTGAAGAAGAAAAAACCGTTGCACCGCTTGACGAATCGAGTTTCACGCCGGAAGAGCGAAAGATGATCGACGACTTTTCCGAGAAGATCGACATCACGGACTCCTCGACAATCCTCAGCTTCGGCACATCCGCCCAGAAGAAGATCGCGGATTTCTCCGACACTGCCCTGAACGGCGTGCGCAACAAGGACTTCAGCGAGGTCGGCACGATGATCACGAATCTGATCGGGCAGCTCAAGGAGATGAACGAGGAGGCAGACGAATCGGACAAGGGCTTCCTTGGAATCTTCAAGAACACGAAGCGGAAGCTGGAAAACCTGAAGGTGAAGTACGACAAGGTGGAGGACAGCGTGAACGAAATTTCCGGGATCCTGCAAAACCACCAGATCACGCTGCTCAAGGACATCGCGATGTTCGACAACCTGTACGAGGTAAATATGACGTACTTCAAGGAACTGTCGATGTACATTTTGGCAGGGAAAAAGAAACTGGCGCATGAGCGCGAGGTGACGCTTACCGCGCTCCAGGAAAAGGCGCAGAAGAGCGGTCTGCCGGAGGATGCGCAGGCGGCGAACGATTTCGCGGAACAGTGCGTCCGCTTCGAGCGGAAGATCCACGATCTGGAATTGACGCGGATGGTGTCAATCCAGATGGCACCGCAGATCCGTCTCGTCCAAAACAACGACACAATGATGACGGAGAAGATCCAGACAGTCATCATGAACACGCTGCCGCTGTGGAAGAGCCAGATGGTAATCGCGATGGGCATCGAGCATTCCCGTCAGGCGATGGAGGCGCAGCGGGCAGTCACGGACATGACGAATGAGCTCTTAAAAAAGAACGCGGCAGCGCTGCACCAGGCGACAGTGGACGTTACCCGTGAATCGGAGCGCGGCATTGTGGACATTGAAACGCTGACGAACACGAACGCGGAACTGATCGCAACCCTCGACGATATAGCGGCAATCCAAAAGGAAGGACGCGAAAAGCGTGTAGCTGCCGAAGCGGAGCTGAACCGTATCGAATCCGAGTTGAAATCCAAGCTGATCGGTATGCGCGGCTAAAGGGACGCGGGAAACGGTCGCTTTTGAGAACGAACTTGTTCGTTCCAGCTCCAACAAAACTTTTATGAAAAAGGGGCTTGGATATAGTTTGTGCAAGTCCGTGTGCTCACCAATAGTGCAGGATACCCTTTGGTACTCGCCTTTCGTTCCGGGTTTGGGATTTTTGCATGACTTAACCAAAACTTCTGCACTTCCCCCATTTTCAAAAGAGTCTCACACACGCGGCATGCGGTGAAGGAGGATATACAATGGTACAAACTGCAACGAAGCGGTGTCTGGGGATTTCCATCCTCGCGCTGCTTTTGACAATCTTTTTGGCTTTCCCGATTCTCGCGGCGTATCCGCAGCCGGTGGACTACGTATCGGACGAAAGCGGCGTGCTGTCCACAACGACAAAGGACGCCTTAGTGGAAGCGAACAAAACGCTCTACGCGACGCGCGGGGCGCGCATCGCCGTCTGCATTGTGGATTCCACAGGGGATGAGGACATTGCGTCCTATGCACGCAACGTATTTTCGGACTGGAACATGAGCGACGGCGTACTGCTTGTGATCGACCGTGGGAACAAAAATTATTTCGGCGTACAGAGCGTTGACATCGACGACATTGTGACGACCGAGGTATTGAAGGACATCTTCTCAAATTATCTGGAGGAAGATTTCGATACAGGAAACACGGATCGCGGCGTAATGAAAACGATTCTGAAGCTGGACGAATTCATGACGGCGAATCTTCCTGTAACAGGCACGACAGTCGGCGGCGATGCGGAGAACACTGCGGAGACGACAGCGGAAACGGACGCGGACGGCAATCCCGTCACCGGTGAGAAGACAAGCGGATTTGTGCGCGGGATCGGAATCTTCTTTAAGGTGATTCTGTGGATCATTCTCATCGCGGCGGTAGCAGTCGGTGGGTTGTTTGTCGCTGCTCTGTTCAACGACACGGCGATGCAGATCTTCCGGACGTACATACTGCGTCGGCACGATGCGCCGCATTACGCGGTTGGAAACAACTACGATGAGCGTCTGTACGGACCGCGCCCCGGAAATGAACACCAGAATCGGGGACAGCACAGACCGCAGCAATACGACGGCTATGACAACGGTTATAATACTGGCTATAGCAGCGGTTATGACGAATACAGCAGACCGAGACGGAATCCCAACACAGCCGGCAAGCAACAGAACGGGCAGTATCGCGAGAATAACTATCCGCAGCAAAACAGACAATACCCCGAAACCGGGAATGCCTATCCGAGCCAAAACGGGCAATATCGCGGGCAAAATTCCTATCGCGGCGGGCAGGAATACGGCAGTGGCAGACAGTACGGCGATCCGTATGCACATTCCCAGCCACAGGGACAGTCGCGCACAAACGGAGGGAACCGGCAAAACGGAGGACGGCGGAACCCGAATCAGAGTTACGACCCCTATCAATGACGGTTCTCCGGCGAATATCACGGAAAGGAGTGCCGGGAAAACTCCATCGGAAATGCGAGTTTTCCCGGCATATTTCTCTATCTATTTATGATTGCACTCAGCGCAAGCGGGCTTTCGTATCGAATCGGAACCCGCACAATTTTGGATAATATCACGTTTTCCCTGGAGGAGGGGGATCACCTCGGCATTGTCGGCGTGAACGGCAGCGGAAAATCCACGCTGTTCAAGCTGCTCGTGGGCGAATATCCGGCGGACGAGGGGACGGTGACAATCGGGAAGAGCAAGACGGTGGGAATGCTCCATCAGGACGACGCGTTCCGGATTCTCTCCATCGACGGCACCCCCCAGGATGAAACGGTTCTCGGACAGATGTACGCGATTTTTCCGGAGCTGTGCCGGATGGAGAAGCGGCTTGCGGAATTGCAGGCAAACCTTGAATCCGGCGGCACAGAAGCGGAAATGGCGCAGTGGACGAGGGAATTCACATCCATGAACAACCGATTTATCGCGGACGGTGGGCTATACTACAAATCGCGGTGCCAGAGTCTTTTATCCAAGCTCGGCTTCGGGGAGGAATACCACCGTCTCCCGGTGTCATCCCTGAGCGGCGGACAGCGTACCCGATTGGCACTGGCGCGCCTTTTATCCAGAGAGCCGGACATACTCCTTCTCGACGAGCCGACAAACCATCTCGACACAGACACGATGACGTGGCTGGAGGAGCATCTGTCGTCGTACAAAAAGACGTTTCTGGTGGTCAGTCATGACCGCTATTTCCTCGACCGGGTGACAAACAAGACCCTGGAAGTCGAGAACACCCATGCACGGCTGTACAAATGCAGCTATACACAGTACGTCGCGGAAAAGGAAAAGTGGCGGCGGGAGCAGATGAAGCGGTACGAGGATCAGCAGAAGGAGATCGCACGGCAGGAGGCGTACATTGCGCAGCAGCGCGCGTGGAATCGGGAGCGGAACATCATCGCAGCAGAGAGCCGGGAAAAGGCGCTCGCCCGGATGGAAAAGGTGGAGCGTCCGGCGAACCTGCCGAAGAACATCCATTTCACCCTGCAAAACTCCGGGGAAAGCGGCAACGATGTTCTCTCCGTCAAGGGACTGACGATGGGCTTTGGTACGAACATCCTCTTCCGGGATCTGTCGTTTCTCATCAAGAAACACGACCGCGTCTTTTTCGCAGGGCCGAACGGCTGTGGCAAATCGACGCTCATCAAGCTCCTGCTCGGTCAGCTGGAGCCGCTGGCGGGGGAGATCGAATTCGGCTACAATGTGACCATCGGCTACTACGATCAGGAAAACCAGAATCTCAACGAGGAAAACACCGTGATCGACGAGCTGTGGAATGCGTATCCGCATCTGACACAGACGGAGATCCGCAACACCCTTGCCCTGTTCCGCTTTGTCGGCGAGGATATTGAGAAAGAGGTGCGCATTCTCTCCGGCGGAGAACGGGCAAGACTGACGCTGGCGAAGCTTATCCTGTCGAAAATGAACGTTCTTATTCTGGACGAGCCTACGAACCACCTCGACATCGGATCCCGTGAGGCATTAGAAGACGCGCTGATGCAGTTTGAGGGTACGATCCTCGCCGTATCGCACGACCGGTATTTTACGCGGAAGCTGGCAACCCGGTTCATCGATCTGGCGGCAGGTCCGGGGCAGTCTCGCGATTTCCACGGCACATATGACGAATACATCGCGCAGGGCGGCAAACCGGGCGAGGAAAGTGACGCGGCGCGGGCAGAAAAAGCGGACGAGGCGTTGACGCAGAAGGAGGAATACCTTCGCAGGAAGCAGGAGACAGCGAAACTCCGGCAGGCACAGCGGCGCGCGGTAACGATCAAAAAGGAGATCGCCGGACTGGAGACGGAGATCTGCGACATCGACGACGCGCTGTTTGGGGAAGCCGCGACGGATTACCACAAGGCCGCGGAGCTGTCCGATCGAAAAACGACCGCGGAGGACCGGCTCATGCAGCTGTACGAAGAGGAGGAATCGCTGAACCGGTTTCTGGCGGCAAACGCGGAAGAAGAGAAATGAAAAAACAGGCGATATACCGAGTGAAATCGGGCTGTCGCCTGTTGTTTTATTTCTTTTTGCTTCTTACCTCGTCCTTTTTCATCGAGAACCCAAATTTCCCGATCGCGTCTCCGACTGCCATGTACTGTCCGTGCGCGTAGCAGACCAGGCCGGCGCGGGTGAGGTCCAAAAATCCGTTTTCGTCCATGCAGCGATCGTCCACCGCCACGTTTACGACTTCCGCCAAAAACATGTGGTGTACACCGTGATCCTGCACGTCCGTCACCCGGCATTCGAGGGACAGCGGACTTTCCCCGATCCGCGGACAGCGCACCACCTTCGACGGTTCCTTTGTGAGACTGCACTTGGCAAATTTATCGACCTTTTTGCCCGTGACCATCCCGCAGTAATCGCACGCGCGCGCCAGTTTTGCGTTCACAGCGTTGATGACGAATTCTCCTGTCTCTTTCAATATATGATAGGAATATCGTTCCGGACGCACCGATATGTATACTTTTACGGGATCCGATGAGACGATACCCGTCCACGCCACGGTGAGAATATTTGCTTTCCCCGCCGCGTCTGCCATTGACACCATCACCACCGGCACCGGCGCGAGGAGCGTTCCCGGCTTCCAATCCGCTTTCATTTGCCTGTCCCCTCCGATTTTGCGAAAGACCGCAGATCAAGCCGTATTACGGATCTCTGCTGATCCATCCCGCGCATTTCTACAATGTAATCCATGAAAATCGTTCCGCCGCGTTCCGGATCAAGCTTCCAGTCCAGCCGTCTCGCGTATACGCACAGATCGATGGCGCGCTCGACCCACTTGGCGATGTGGTACGCCGTCACGATCCGTTTTCCCTCTGTCATCACGAGCATATTTTCCATCTCGCCCTTGCGCTGTATCCGGATCGTCTTGCCCGCGTGTGCACATTTCTCCCGCACTTCCCCAGGCAGCACCTCTTCGCCATCCGTGACATCGTACCCTTCGTTGGTCAGCGCATCGGAATCCAGTCCCGGAAGCCAGATCCGCGTCGTCGTTTCTCCCATCTCGTTTTCCTCCGGTTCCGCGTAGGTCAGCTCCCACCCGTCTCCATGCGGGATCAGAAACGCCTCTGTCGTCATGGACATACGATGTGTGTACTCGTCACCGCCGGAGAACATCGCCTTCGCCAGCATCGGATACAGCTCGTGCATCTTGTCCTCAAACGCCGGATCCTCTCTGTCCACTGTCGCCACCTCATCCAATACGCGCTGCAGCACATCGACAATCGCATCCCCACCGCCGTCATCAACAAACGGGGACGGATCCGGCGGCATGGTATCCAGTACCCCGGCAGGCTCGTCAAACCGTTCATCGTAGCCGCCCAGTATGTTCTCCGGATTGAACATGGAGAAATTTCGAAATTCGTTCGGCAGCACCTGTTTGCTCGTAAGCGTCAGCCGGAAACAGCACCCCGTCTGCTTCCGCGCCGCCAACAGCTCCGACGGCAGGTGTTCTGATTCGTAATGCATAGTGTTTTATAGATACCCGGGGAAATCTTTTTCTCAAAAAAGATTTCCCTAGGCCCCCTTTCAAAAAGCTTTATTCGATAAGGATTCATGGATTCAGGAAGCCGCGCTTTCCGCGTTCTTCCTTGCCCGGACAGAGCGTACAACCTTGGGCATGATGTAGAGGTAGGCGGGAATCAGGAGAATGCAGGCGGCTACCCAGGCGGCAGGATTCGCAAAACAGATCGCTGTAAAGCCGTATTTTGCCGCGAATACCACCGCTACGATGCTGCGCGCCGCCATCTCAAACAGTCCCGCAAACATCGCGATAATCCCATGCTCCAGCCCCTGAAGGGAGAAGCGGTAGACACTCAGAACGCCGAGGAAGAAGTAGAAGAAGGCGTCGATCCGCAGATACGTTCGCGCGTTCGCCATCAGAACAGATAGATTCGGATCTCCGCGATCCAGAAATACCAGCGTCACATACTCTCCAAAGAAGAACATCGCCGCGCCCATGAATACCGCGTAGACCGCCGCGATCTTTATACCGCAATGGATGCCCGCCTTGATCCGATCCGTGTCGCCCGCACCCAGGTTCTGCCCTGCCCAGACCGCCATCGTTGCGCCCAGCGTATCCATCGGCAGAATCGCAAAGCTGTGTACCTTCACCGCCGCCGTAACAGACGCCACATACAGCGAGCCGAGATCGTTGATCGCCACCTGCACCAGTACCGAGCCGATCGCCGTGATCGAATACTGCAGTGCCATTGGCAAGCCGGAGAGCAGGAGCCGCACGATGATCTTCCCGTCCCATGCCCATTCGTCCGCCTGTATCCGCAGTTCCGGGTATGTCTTTAGTATGTAGACAAAACACGCGATTCCCGAAAACACCTGCGAAATCACCGTCGCGATCCCTACTCCCATCACATCGAGGTGAAGCAAGATTACAAACACCAGATCAAGTATGACATTCATCACAGACGCCGCCATCAGTACGATCAGAGGCGTGCGGCTGTTCCCCAGAGAGCGGATGATTCCCGCCGTCAGATTGTAGAATACCGTCGCCGCAATCCCACAGAACAGCAGGCGCAGATAGATCAGCGAATCCGCAAATATGTCAGACGGCGTGTTCATCACCGTCAGCAGCCATCGAAGTCCGAGATTCGTCCCGACTGTCAGTACCGCCGTAAAAAAGACAGACAGATAGAGGATGTTCGTCAGACAACGGCGGAGCAGCTTCCAGTCGTTCCCTCCAAACGCCCGCGACAGGGGAATGCAGAAGCCGGAGCATAAGCCGTTCACAAATCCGATGATCAGGAACGTAATCGAACCCGTCGCACCGACCGCCGCCAGCGCGTTCGTCCCGACATATTTCCCCACCACCGCCGCATCTACCATGTTGTAGAACTGCTGCATCAGATTGCCGAGCAGGATCGGTATGCAGAACCGCATGATGAGCGGAAAAATCGATCCACGCGTCAGATCCAGCGTCGCGTTTTGCTTCATAGATTTCGTTTTTTCCATAAAATGGTTCCTCGCAATGGAGATGGTGGATACTGGGGGAACCTTTTTTGGAAAAAGATTCCCCCAGACCCCTTTTAAAAAATGTATACTATCTATCCTTTTATAAAAGCTCTTTCCAAGACTGAAAGCAGCCGCGTTCTCCCCGCGTCTCCTTTACTTGGATATGCAGCGCAGCTGCGGCTCCACGCGGTGCAGACCGTATTTCCGGATCATTTCCTCTGCGATGGCAACGGAGGGAAGGTCGGCGACCACGTCAGGACTGTGCGCATCACAGCCGATCACCACGGACGCTCCCAGTTCCCCGGCGAGCGACCAGAATTTCTGCTGTGGATAGAACCGATGATCGCGGATGCCCAAGCAGTTGATTTCCAATGGCACCCCCTCCTCCATGGCACAGCGGATCAGTCGGCTGTATTCCGCGCGGTAGATCTCGTCCGAACCGGGAAATGGCACCAGATCCGGATGCGCGAAATACGTGAATTTGCCCGTCCGCATTCCTTCGCAGACCTGATCCACATACTGGCGCAGATGCGCCGGGTCAGACGTGCCGTCCCCGGAATACTTCCCCGTCATTTCGTTCTCGATGAAGTGCTGTCCCATGATAATGTAGTCACACGGATACCGCGAAACATATGCGAGAAAGTCCGTGAACAGATCCGGGTAGTACTCCACCTCGTAGCCGATCTTGATTTCAATCCGCCCGCGATATTCCTCCCGCAGCTTGCATAGCGTCGTCACGTAATCCTCAACCTGCTCCGGCCGCATCCGGAAGTTCGAGTAGTAGTCGCCCGGAAAGATCTGCGGACAGTGATCCGAGAAGCCAAGTGTGGTCAGTCCCGCCGCAAGTGCATTTTCAATGTATTCGCGTTCCGTTCCCGATGCGTGGTTGCAGCGCACGGTGTGCGTGTGATAATTTGCCGTCAGCATAGTAGACGTGATGCCTCTTTTCTGTATTCTAAAATCATAGGGATATGCATAACAATGGTTGATTCAGCAGCAATCGTTCATTACGATGATCGTTTGCTAACGATGGTCGTAGCTGCGATGATTCATCCGCGAGCGGATGTGCTTTTCCCGCCAGTGCGCCTTCAACAGCACATAGCCGATCGACAGCACCACCGCGGAGATCACCGTTGCGATGAAGAAGCGGCTCCGCGAAAATTGGCGGACGCGGGCGAGGAAATAAAGAAATTCGCTTCGCACCACACTGGACGTCGTGACCAACGTACAGCTTCCGAGAATTCTGTCCCCCATCAGTACCGTGATCGTCCCCGCCTCCTCACCGGCAGTGACCGGCGCGTCCATGGCATCCGCATACGTATTGTAACTGTATCGGATGTCCCTCTCGACATCCACCGTCGTCGGCAGGTATACCTCAATCGCCTGCGACGGCACCAGCGTCACATAATCGAGCGTGGACGACAGATTGACCGGCAACTCACAGACAATCCGGTCGGAGGAGAGCACCTCGATGTAATCGAAGTGATTGAACGCCCACTCAAACAGCTTGATGGCATTCACATAGCTGTAAATCGCTTCATCCACCTCTTCCGCACCCATCACGATCGCGAGATACGACAGCCCCGTGGACGACTCCTCCGCCGTCGCACAGATCGCGTATCCTCCCTGCGTCGTTGCGCCCGCGTTCATACCCGTCGCCCGCGCGTAGGGGTAGTTTACATTGTAATATTTCGACAGGAGGCAGTTCCGGTTGTAGATGTTCCGGTAATCGCTCATGTTCGTTGCTTCCATGACATACTTGGACGTGGACACAATCTCCATGAAAAGCGGCATCTTGTATGCGTATTTCGCAATAATCGCCGTGTCCGCCACCGTCGTCACCATCGCGTCGTTGTGCATCCCTGTCGGATTCGTGTAGTACGTGTCGTAGGCTCCGAGCGCATTCGCCTTTTCGTTCATCTTCTCGACAAAAGCATCTACCGAGCCGCATGTTGCATACGCCAGCACCGTCGCCGCGTCGTTCGCAGAATTCACAAGCATCGCGTAGAGAAGCTGCTCCACGGTCACATTCTCGCCCGCCATCAGGCCGACGTTGTTTCCCGCCACCTTCGAGAGCATCTCTGCGGTGATTGTCACCTGCTTTTTCAGATCGTCGCCCAATTCCTCTATTGCTACAATACCCGTCATCAGCTTTACCGTAGACGTGGGGTAGACCCGCTCGTCCTCACCGGAGCTGTACAGGATCTCGTCATTTTCAAAATTATACAGATACGCGCCGATGCAGTGATCGATCACCGGCATCGCGCCATCGTCCTCCGCTTCCTCCGCGTCCTCAGCAAAGATCGGCAGCGAAAGGAGCAGAAGCACCGCCGCAAGAAGCAGCGCCATCGCCGATACCCCGACGTGGGATATGTAAATTTTCTTTTTCATGTAGTTCCTTCATACGGGAAAGACACCCTTTTGCAGTACGCGCCTGCTGCGCGGAGAAAATCAACGGTTTCATAAAGGCAAACAGGAGCGTGCGTTATCTCCGCTCCCCTGCAAAATACCGCACCGTCTCCTCCGCATCATGTCCGATCTGTTTGGACAGCGCGTCCAGACTCGGAAAACGAATCTCGCCACGGAGATAGCTGTGGAGGGATACTGTGATCTGTGCGCCGTAGAGATCTGCCGTGCAGCCGATGATGTACGTCTCGACCGTCACGTCGCCTGCATTGTCGTTTACTGTCGGGCGGGATCCAATATTGCACACCCCCGGCAGCTCGCGCACTGTATCGCCGTCCGGGAAACGCACCCGCGCCGCATAGATCCCGGATTTCGGCGCGACTTTACCCGGCATCAGACGCAGATTTACCGTCGGATAGCCGAGCGTGTGACCGAGATGCTTGCCATGCTCAACGGTACCGCGGATCGTATACGGACGGGTGAGCAGCTCCGCTGCCTGCTCCACCGCGCCGTCCGCGATAAGCTGCCGAATCCATGTCGAGGAGATTACGCGCCCGCACGATTCCGCAGGCGGTTGTACGCGCACCGGAATCCCGGTCTCTCTCCCCCACTCCTGAAGCGCATCGGAGTCGGACATTCCCTGCCAGCCAAACCGGAAATTGAAGCCGCACACGATACCCGCCGGATGCAGTCCTGCCACCAGCTCGTCCCGGAAGAAGGATTTGCCGTCCATCTTCCGCACCGCATCAAAATCGGCAAAGCAGACCGTATCCGCACCGGCTTCCCATAGAAGAGTCTCCCGCTCGTCCGGAGTGGTGAGCAATTCCCGCGCTTTCGGCAGAGAACGAAAGGTCCATACGCCGACCCAACCATCCTTTCCCGCCATTTCCCGCGCCGCATCCAGAATGGCTCTGTGACCGCGATGCACGCCATCAAAAAAACCCAGCGCCCACACGCCGCCGGGTCGCATAACTGTTTTTACCATTATATTCAATATACCTTCAATGCAAATACCGGACACACGCCGGTGCAATAGCCGCATAGGACACATTTTTCGGGATTGCAAACCGCGTGCCTTGCCGCCGCTTTTTCATCCTGAATTCCGGATGCCGCCGCGAATGCCTCCGCATGATCGTAGGGATTGTCGTCCCCCTCCGCTCTGCCGTCCGCCAAGGTGAGCGCACCCGCCGGACAACGTTTGACACACGCCCCGCAGCCCTCGCAATACTCCTCAATATGGAGCCGCTTTTCCCGCCCGATTGCCGCCGACGCGGATTCCGGTACGTCCAAGCCGGAAAACAGGGCAAGATTCGCGTCCACCTCCGTCTCCGACTGCATTCCGACCGCCACTGCATCGATGAACGGCTGATTGAGTACGAACCGGAACGCCTCTTTTGCCTGTCGGAACAGATGCCCGCCGCCGAGCGATTTCATCCCGAACACGCCACAGCCTCTGTCATGAAGCCTCGCGAGTGCATTTGCCATATCGGATTCCGTACCGTCCGCGATCCCGATGCCCGCCATATTATAGAGCGGATGGATCACGTCGAGCGGTGTTCCCTCGTCTGCCAATGTGATGGCTCCCTCCACGGCGGCGACATGGTGGGTGGAAATTCCGACCGCATGGATTACCCCTTTCTCCCGCAGTTCAAACAGGGTTTCTAACGCTTCTTTGTGACCGCGCAGGGTATGGATACTCTCCTGTTCATGGAGCATGAAGATGTCGATATAGTCCCGGTCTAAGGCGCGTCTGGCTTCCTCTACGGCGGAAAGCGTTCCCGGTCTGTCCCAGACATATGCCTTTGACGAAATCACCACGTCCTCTCCGCGCTTTGCTTTCTTCAGTCCGGCACGGATATGCGGGTAATTCCGATAATACTGCGCGGTATCCAGAAAATTCACACCGCGGTCAAACGCGTAGGCAAAAATCTCTCCGGCACGCTCCGGACACAGATCCGCCTGCAGTGGGCCTACCGTCAGCGAACCTATGGCGAGACGGGATACTGGGGGGAGGCGACTGGATAATTGACGATACTTTGTAAACATATTGAAAGAGATACGCAGCTTCTGAAAGCGGTGAATCCTTTTGGATTTGCTGCACCGCAAGAGTTTTGTGAGATGGATGTGTTATACGCCCAGATATTCTTTTAATAATGCGGCGATCAGCTCATAGCGGTCGATGCGTCGGATCATGCTGCGGGCGTTTTTGTAATTGGTGATGTAAGTCGGATCCTCGGTGAGGATATAGCCTACAAGCTGATCGATCGGCTGATGGCCCTTTTCCGTCAGCGCGTCATACACCGCCCGCAAAAGCTGCCGCCGTTCTCTGTCCCGGTCCTCCTCATGGATCGAGAACGTAATTGTTTTTTCCATATCATTCTTCTGCATGATTTGTACCTCTCTTTTGTATTTTTATACATTGCTTATAGAAACACAGGGAATCCGGGGAGGCCATCGATAGAAAAGTTTGCTCTGCCAGGGCAGAATAGATACCATGCGGCAAGCAATCGGACTCGCACAAACTATATGTCTATCCTGTTCCCGAAGATTCTGGCAAGGCGCAATGGCCCGCCCCCGATTCCCGCGTTTCCCGTTCCCGGAATTATTCCTCGTATAACGGATGCGCCGCGCAGATTTCATCCACCGCAGAGCGGATATAGGAGGCGGAGGCAGGATAATCCTTCGCAGCAAGCCCAATGAGGTGTGCGAGCGTCTGCATGTCGGATTCGTTCAGACCACGGCTGGTGACGGCAGGAGTACCGATGCGGATGCCGCTTGTGATGAACGGAGACTGCGGATCGTTCGGGATCGCGTTCTTGTTCACCGTAATGCCCACCTCGTCGAGCCGATGCTCAAATTCCTTGCCGGTCAGATCGAACGGACGGAGATCGCACAGCATCAGATGATTGTCCGTGCCGCCGGAAACAAGCGCAAAACCTTCCTCCAGCAATCCCTTCGCCAGCGTTGCCGCGTTCTTCACAATCTGCTCCTGATATGTCTTGAACGACGGACGGAGCGCTTCCCCGAGCGCCACAGCCTTTGCAGCGATCACGTGCATCAGCGGGCCTCCCTGCGTACCCGGGAAAATCGCCTTGTTGATCGCCTTGCCGAACTCTTCTTTACATAAGATCATGCCGCCGCGCGGGCCGCGGAGCGTCTTGTGCGTCGTCGTGGTCACAATGTCCGCATACGGTACCGGAGACGGATGAAGTCCCGCTGCGACCAGTCCCGCAATGTGTGCCATATCTACCATGAAGTACGCGCCGACCTCCCGTGCCACAGCGGAAATACGCGCAAAATCAATGATCCGCGGATACGCCGATGCGCCAGCCACGATCAGCTTCGGGTGGTGCTCCCGCGCCAGCCGTTCCAGCTCGTCGTAATCAAGGATTCCATTCTCGTCCACACCGTAGGGAATGAAGTTGTAGTACATTCCGGAAATATTCACCGGACTGCCGTGGGTCAGGTGTCCGCCGCACGCCAAACTCATGCCGAGAACCGTATCGCCTGGCTTGAGAAGCGCAAAATAGACCGCTGTATTCGCCTGCGCGCCGCTGTGAGGCTGTACGTTCACACAATCCGCACCGAACAGTTTCTTCGCCCGCTCGATGGCGATTTCCTCCGCGCGATCCACGACCTGACATCCGCCGTAATACCGCTTGCCCGGATACCCTTCCGCGTATTTGTTTGTCAAAGGACTGCCCATCGCCAGCATGACCGCTTCCGATACCACATTCTCCGACGCGATCAGTTCCAGCCCGTTCCTCTGCCGTTCCAATTCATCCGCAACCACCGCGCCGATCTCCGGATCCATTGCGCAGAGTTGTTCAATTTGTGTCTTCATTCTCGTAGTCCTCCGACCAATCTTCAGATTCCGTGGAAAAAATCCCCACAATACTATTATACCAATTCTTGCCCCGTCGTGCAAGAGGATTCCTGCGGATTCCTACGGTTTTTTGCGATTTTTTCGCATTCCACAGCATCCACCCCGCCGGAGTACACATCCTTTGTCTATTTTCGCAGACGTTGCGCAGCAATATGGTCATTTATCCGGTTTTTCCTTGCACCGTCACCGTGCAGCAAAACGTTTTAGTCCTTATCTTATGAATTATAATTAAACTTTTACGTTCTTTTGCGTAAATTTTCAATCTCATACAGTTCACATCCTTGCCGTCTCATGCAAATTTACCATCTTATCACAAATCAAAGCAAAAAAATTTCTGTGGCTATTGACAATAACCATGGTATGGTGTATAATTTATACGAGAAAATCGGCGGGGTTTTTCCGTGCCCCGACAGGACAGGCAGGCTTAAGAAATCATGGTACTTCTGATCGCTTCCGCAAAGGGCGGTGTCGGCAAATCCACTACCGCGCTCGGCATGGCGTTGTCCCTGTCCCGCGATCGGCGCGTTCTTCTTCTGGACGCGGATGTATCCTCGCGCAGTCTCGATGTGTTCTGTGGCGTCTCCCCGGCGTTTCATCTGGGAGATGTGCTGCTTGGGCGGTGTGCCGTCGATCGTGCGGTGTGCGTGCCATTTCCCGATGCGTACCCGAATCTCTCGTTCTGTCCCGCACCATTTTACAGCGAGGAAGCAGAGGTTCCGGACGGGTTCGCCCATGCGATCCCGCAGGTAGTCGATACGGTATCCGGCACATACGACACGGTGGTAATCGACACAGGCAGCGGATACGCCATTCCGAACGCACTCGCGCCCCACTGCAGTGCGGCATTCGTATGCAGCGAACAGAGTCCGGCATCGATCCGGGCAGCTGCATATTCTGCTGAAATGTTAGCGACAATCCCCCTGGTACGGCTGCTCATCTGCAATTTTGATCTGCGGAGTGCGCGGCGCGGTGAAAGGGCGGGCATGATTGAAATGATTGACGCGTGCCGTATGCGTTGCGTAGGCGTAATCCCGCACGATCCGCGACTGATGCGCTGTCAGGAAAAAGGCGAGTTTCCGCGCCGTCTCACGCCGGCGATGCAGGCGTACCGCAACGTTGCGCTCCGGCTTACGGGCCACAGCGTCCCTCTGTTCAGCGGTATCCATCTCAACCGCCACCATGCTTTATGATGGAAAACGCGGGAGATGCGGGAGACAATGGTTGTCTCCGGTGAGGCCTGTAAAAAGGAAGGAATTTTTCGGAAACGTTTTTTGATTGCGTCAATACAGGCAGGCTTTGTAGGACGATTTTCTCAAATGATTTACAGTCTGGTTACCCATATAGCAATTCTATTACTATAGAGTGCGTCTATGTGTCCGGCAAATCGGGCGCATGGGGAGTATTACGAAAGGAACGGTTTCAAAATGGATATTGCATTGATTGCCGACGACACGAAGAAAGAACTGATGACCCAATTCTGCATTGCATACTGCGGAATACTATCGAAGCACAATATCTGCGCAACCAACATCACCGGCAAGTATGTACAAGAAGCTACAGGACTGGAAATTGAGAAGCTCCTGCCTGGATCCCATGGAGGAGAGCAGCAGATTACGTCCCGTATCTCCTACAACGAGATCGACGTTCTGTTATACTTCCGCAGCACCACGCCGCATGAGGGATCGGATGAAACGGAGTACAACCTCCTGCGGATGTGCGATGTACACAACGTACCTGTAGCGACCAACATTGCCACAGCCGAAGTGCTGATCTGCGCGCTCGACCACGGAGATCTGGACTGGCGTGAGATCGTCAACCCGAAATCCGACTACAACCGCCGCCGCAGAGGGTTGTCCTATTAAGGAAACGATGGACGAATCGGTTTTTGCGTCAGAAGGCTCCTCTCCCTCTGTATGTATGGATTTTCCGCGCAAAAACAAGCGACAAACAGGTGGGCCAGAGACACGGCTTTATACGGGCGCAAGCGTTCGGGGCCGTGTTTTTTATTGAAAGGTCTGCTGAATCCATCGAATTTTTGCGATAAAAGGCTAAAATATAGGGACTTTTGTCGCAAAAATACCCTGAAATCAGAGGCTCCCTATATCGTGCAATCTGAATCTTACGAATGGCGGAAAAATCTATGATAAAGCTACTAACACTCGGCGATGTGGTCGGAAAATCGGGGACGGAGCTGCTGTGCGGCGGCGGACTGCGGAAGCTGCGGGAACGATACACACCGGAACTTGTGATCGTCAACGGCGAAAACGCCGCAGAGGGAAACGGTCTGTCGCGGGAAACGGCGGCGCGGCTATATGACGCGGGTGCGGACGTTCTCACGGGCGGCAACCACACCTTCCGACGGCGCGATCTCTATTCTCTGCTGGATGACGGCTCCTATGTGATCCGCCCCGCAAATTATCCCTCCACGGCGCCGGGACTCGGCTATGTGACCGTGACGGCGCGCGGATACCGGGTGCTTGTGGCGAATGTGGCGGGATGCGTATTCATGGAACCGCTCGCCTCGCCGTTTGAGGTCATGGAGCGGATCCTCACAAGGGAGGCGGGCAGCTACGACATAGCGGTCTGCGACATTCACGCCGAGGCGACGAGTGAAAAAATGGCGTTCGCGCGTTATTTTGACGGCAAGCTGTCGGCAGTCTGGGGTACGCACACGCACGTAGCGACCGCAGACGAAACGATTCTTCCCGGCGGCACCGGATACATCACAGATCTTGGTATGTGCGGCTCGCACGCAGGCATACTGGGCGTTGCCACGGACGCAATTTTACACAAATATCTCGTAAAGACGCCGGTGCAGTTTCTTCCGGCGGAAGGCGAGGAACAGCTCCATGGCGCGCTGTTCACAATAGACGAAAAAACCGGCAAATGTACGGCGGTGGAGCGGATCAACGGATAAGGCTCCCAAAATAAATCAAACAACACAACCGAGAGCTGCGATGCTCTCGTATTCCATTCTGGAGGCATGAATAATGAAGATTTCTTTGCAGAATATGCGCGGCACAGCAGTGAATTGCGACCGGTACTTTGAACTGCCGGCGGGTTCGTTTTCCTTTGACGATCGTCTTGCCGGAGAGCTTTCCCGCCTGACGGACATACAGCTGATGGACACGAAGGTATGGCGGCTCTTTGTTGAGCAGTTCCGCCATCCCGGTGTGGACGACGCAGATTCCGGCTGGCGGTGCGAATACTGGGGCAAGATGATGCGCGGCGCGTGCTTCACGTATCGTGTGACGGGGGACGAAGCTCTGTACGCGGTGCTGGAGGAGACAGTACGCGATATGCTCGGCGCGGAGGATTCCCTCGGCCGCTTCTCCACCTATTCTGTGGGTGCGGAATTCCACGGCTGGGACATCTGGGGCAGAAAGTACATCCTGCTCGGCATGGAGTATTTCGCCGAGATCTGCCGCGATTCCGCCCTTGTGGAGCAAATCGTCACGGCGATGGTACACCATGTCGATTACATGATCGGCAAATTCGGACGCGAGGAGGACGGCAAGATCAACATTGCCAAGGCAACGACGCACTGGGACGGACTCAACTCCTGCTCCATTCTCGAGCCGGTCATGTTCCTCTACAACATCACCGGGGAAGAGCGGTTCCTCACGTTCGCGGAATACATTCTCTCGTTCGGCGGCACGGCAAGCGTCAATCTGTTCGATCTGGCGTATGAGGATCGGATGCCCGTTTCCTCCTACCATGTGACAAAGGCGTATGAAATGATCTCCTGCTTTGAAGGATTGGCGGAGTACAACAAGGTCAAACCGTCGGTTCGCCACACTCTTGCCCTCATCCGTTTCGCCAATCGCGTTCTCGCGGAGGAACACACCGTCATCGGCTGTCTCGGCTGCGAATATGAGTCCTTTGACTACGCGGTGCGCGAGCAGTGCAACGAGGAACACCGCGGAATCATGCAGGAGACGTGCGTGACTGTGACATGGATGAAGTTCCTGTGGCAGCTCTTCCGTCTGACAGGCGAGGCAAAGTACATGGATGCTTTTGAGACTGCCGCCTACAACGCAATGTCTGCCGCGCTGAAAACGGAGTTGGATCCATCGGACAACGGCGGGGTGCTTCTCCCAATCCACAGCTACAATCCGCTCCGTTGGGAAGTACGGTACAAACAGATCGGCGGTAAGCAGGACATTACGCCCGCATCCGTCTACGGCTGCTGTGTATGCATTTCGTCCGCGGGCTATGCGCTGGAGGGACTGTGCGCCGCGTGTGCGGACGGACAGGACAACATTGCCGTCAACCTGTATCGCAACGGAACGGTCAAGACACCGGCGATCGATTTCAGAATGGAGACATGCTATCCGGAGGAGGATACGGTGCGCATACGGATCGGTGCGGTGCGGAAGCAGGTCGCTCTGTCCCTGCGGATTCCGGCATGGTCGAAAATCACGCTCTGCCACGTACAGTCCGCAGGCGGCGCAGTGGAAAAATACAAGGCACATCCCGGCGATTATCTGCGGATCGAGCGCGTCTGGGAGGAAGGCGACGAGATTACACTGACCTTTGACATGAATCCGCGCATCATCGTTCCGCAGGACTACGACGTCGAATCTACGGTGACGGATCGCTACGCCGTCGCGCGCGGTCCGGTGGTATTCGCCATCGACGGCACAACCGACGCGGAACCGATCGTGACCCCGACGGGAGATCTGGCGTTCCCGGTATCCACAGAGGAAGCGGCGATCCCGTGTGTGCAGGCGCTCTGTCTCCCGACCGTAGGCGGCAATGCCGTTTTGGTAGACTACGCCTCTGCCGGACAGCTTGACGGACACAAAGTATCCTGTTGGATGAAAAAGTAACCCTCTTGAAAAGGTCAGGAGTATAAAAATGCCGAAATATAGAAAAGACCGCATCAACCGCTCGGTGGCGGAGGAAATCGCCGCCATCCTGCGGGAGGTGAAAAACCCCGTTGTCGCGGGAACGATGATCTCCGTCACATCCGCGGATGTGTCGCAGGATCTCAAATTCGCGAAAATCTACTATTCCGTGCTGGGCGACGCGGACGAAAAGGAACTGCGGAAAGCGTTCCAGTCTGCCGCCCCCTTTATCCGGAGCCAGCTTGCCCATCGGCTCAATCTGCGCATCACGCCGGAACTTTCCTTTGTACGGGACAATGGGATCGCCCACGGCGCCGAAATCGCCTCGATCCTGCACGGGCTGCATCAGGCGGAAGAAACGGCGGCGGAATCAAGCGAGGACAATACGGAAGCGGAGGTGGAGGAATGATGGACGGCGAAAACAACACAGCGCCGATTGTCTATCCGGAAATCTCGCTTGCGGAAATCTGTGACATTCTGGAAACGGCAGAAAATGTGCTGATTCTGACCCACGTAAACCCGGACGGCGACACGATCGGCTCCGCTTACGCGCTGCAATGCCTTGTGGAAACGCTGGGCGGGCGCGCGCGGGTGATCTGTCCGTCCGCAATTCCGCACCGGTTGGCGTTTCTGACGCACGGCGACGGCGATCCCATGTGGGCAGAGGACGAAACGGACAGTGCGGCGGACACTTATGACGTGATCTGCGCTGTGGATGTGGCATCCCCGATGCAGCTTGGCGATCTTGGCTGCCTTTTGTCGGTGGTGGATTTCATGCTTGACCATCACGGAACAGGGGAACCGTTCGCGCCACATCTCATTGACGATCACGCGTCGGCGTGTGGGGAAATCCTCTACGACATTTACTGCGAGCTGTCGGCGCGAGGGCATTTTGAAACCCATCCGGAGGCAGCGCGGCGGATTTACGCGGCGATTGTCTCCGACACGGGCAGCTTCAAATTTTCAAACACGACTCCCAAGACACATCTGATCGCAGCGGGATTGGTGGACATCATCAACACAGCGGAGGACGGCGAGATGGACACGGCAGCGGTCTGCCGATCACTGTTCGGACAGCGTACGTTCCGGGAAATGCAGGCGCAGGCGTTGGCGATCACGAATCTGATGCTGTTCTGCGACGGGCGTCTCGGCGTGGTGGTATTCACGGCAGAGATCCTTGCCGCCGCCGGTCTTGCCGAGGAGGACATCGGCAATGCCGTGGATACACCGCGCTCCCTCGAGGGGGTGCAGATCGGTCTGTCAATCCGCCAGCTCGGCGATACGAACCAATATAAGGTATCCTCCCGCGCGAACGGGGACTATGACTGTGCCGCCGTCTGTGCCGCGTTCGGCGGCGGAGGCCACACCCGTGCCGCCGGATGCACGATTGAATCTCCAACGCCCGCAGACGTTGTCGCCACGGTGGTTACGGCATTTTCGGCTATATTATGAGGGAAGAGCGGGAACGCACGCGAAAACGAAGCTTCTCGCACATTCCACATTGCCTAACAGATCGGAGAACAAGCCTATGTCCAAATCCAAGCCCTCGGCGGTATCGGGGATTCTCATTGTAAACAAGCACGCCGGCGTCACCTCACACCGGATCATATCCATCTGCCGACGGTTATACCAGACGACGCAAGTCGGACACACGGGGACGTTAGACCCGCTTGCGACCGGGGTACTGCCGATTCTGATCGGTCGCGCCGTCAAAGCGTCGGAATACGTAATGGCGGGCGAAAAGCGGTACATAGCAACCCTGCGGCTCGGTCTGACCACGGACACGGAGGATGTGACCGGCACGATTCTATCCGAGACGGACGCGATTCCCTGCTATCGGGAGGCAGCGGCGGTATGCGCACGGTTTGTTGGAAGCCAGATGCAGGTCCCGCCGATGTATTCCGCGGTGAAAATCGATGGAAGGAAGCTCGTAGATCTGGCGCGGGAGGGAAAAGAGATCGACCGCACCCCCCGGGAGATTGCGGTCAAATCGATCCGACTCGCACCGGGCGCGGCACCGGAATCGTTTGACTGTACGCCGCCGGAGCCTATAGAGGGATTTTCCGTGGACAGCGAACCGGACGATGCGGTCTACCGGGAGTACACGCTCGATATTGTCTGTTCGAAAGGAACGTACATCCGCACGCTGTGCGCCGACATAGGAAATGCACTTGGCTGCGGCGGCGCGATGGCGACCCTATGCCGTGTACGGAGCGGCGGCTACACCTTAGACGGCGCGTACACAACAGATGCGCTGAACGAGCTTTCCTATGAGACGCTGCTTACACTGCCGGAACCCGTGGAGACGCTATTCCCAAATCTGTCGGAGGTATATGTGAATGATTTCTTCCGGAAGCTGGTGGGAAGCGGCACTCCGCTCTATCAGAAAAAACTGCACGTGTCGATCGAGCCGGGCAGTCTGGTACGGCTGAAAACGCGTAGCGAAACGGGCGGTCGTTTTTTCGCTCTGGGCAAGGCGGACATCGATGAATCCGGCGACGCGGTGATCCGGCTGGAAAAGCTGTTTATACTGTGAGGAACCATATGAAACCACAGAAGAAGAAATCCACGCAAACAATCCCCACACCCGCGCAGTCTCCGGAGGAGAAATGCCGGAATCGGTATCTGTTCGGCGCACTCGGACAGATCCTCTATGCCATGCCGTCCTTTGCCCTCGTGGGAATGATCTACGTAATGGGCGCCGCGCTGCCGGGGCTGATTGCCGCCGCGGTCACAGTCGTATGGGGGATCGTCCTCGGCTTTATCGCACTGGTATTCATGAAGAAAAACCATGGTCGGACACTGCTCACCGCGCTATGCTTTATCGCGATCGTGCCGCACATCGTATCGCTTCTCCTGCTGGGCGGTTGGTATGCAATCCTGCTCCCGGCGTTTCTCCTGAACATGCTCCTTTTGAGCGGGATGAAAGCGATCGGAAAATGAAATATGCACAGAAAAAACGCCGGGGTCCCATTACGGATCCCGACGTTTTTGGGTTCTGGAGGATGCGCTGAATACATCACCCTTGCATCAGCGTTTTCCTGGCTTTTCCTTTTATTCCCGCTTCGCCGATGGGATTATCCTGCTTCGCCAACGGATCGCCAATTCAGTCCGTAGTCGTTACGGATGGTGGTATCATCCCGGACGAACAGAGCGTCCTCAACGTTAACGTTGCCGCTTCCAAAGCCGCAGCTTACCATATCGTCACTGTACGCGCCGCGGTAGACTGCCACGTGGATATGCGCGCCGGAGGAATTGCCCATAGTGCCGCTCTGGTAGAAATATTCCCCCTGAGTCAGCACCCGTCCGACGGTCAGATCGGAAATATCGTTGTCGTGCATGAACAGTACCGTCATATAGTCATAGCTGCCGTCCGCATAACGCACCTTATTCGTACTCTGGATCCACACGCCGTTGCAGGTTTTTTCACCCGCATCTACACGCACGACTTTGGCGTTGAAAGGCGCGAATGCCATGCCGTTTGTCGGCTGAATATCCAGCGCGTTCTGCTTCTGGTGGGAATACTTGTCGTAGGCTCCCTGCGTCACCGACATGGTTTGACACGGGAACAGAGCGAGATCCCGCCCTGCGCCGTCGATAACGCCCATTTTCTCAATGATCCACGACTGTCCCGCCGTCTCGGTTGCGCTGTAGCTGAGAGTTGTTCCGTTCGCGGTCAGGATACGCTGTCCCTCCGCAGTCTGTGCGACAAAGGTCCACACGCCGTCCACGGTTCCCTGCACGGAAAATTCGAGCACGTTTTTCGAGGTGGTCCGGTAGATTGCCGCGGTGTTGTTTTTCGCGATGCCGAGCGCGCGATGGAAGCCGCCCCGGGAGCAGGCTGCGTACAGAAGATAGGTGCCGCGTTCGGTGCGCTCCAGACGGAAGGATTGACTCACGTCGCCGGTCGCGTTCCAGAGGCAGACGCCCAGTCCCTCATAATCGCGATTGGGTCCGTCCGCCAGCACGTTCAGAACCATCGCATTGTTCGGATCCACATCCGCTTGCCGGATTGTATAGTAGCCGTCAGGAATGATCCACTCCGCACGGTAGCCAACCTTATCCATATACGAAGCGGTTTCCGTCGTATTGTTGTCCCAGAGCAGGAACACCGCGTCCGTGTACGAGAGAAATCCGTTTTCCACGAGAGCCTCGGAGAGCATTTTGTCGCTGTTTTTCCGCCCGGCGCGCAGAGTATTGTACATGGCAAGAACCGCGTCGCCCCTGGTAAACGGATCGTCCGCGTCGTTTTCACACAGTCCCATCGAACGAGCAAGCGCGGTAGCCGCATCCAGTCGAAAATCCGTATTCATCCGGTAGCCGAGAGCGTAGAGCATATAGGACATAAAGGTATCCGGCGTACAGGGATCTCCTGTGCGGAATCGATTGTCCGTCGCAGTCTCGGTCAGTCCGTACTGGTAAAGGACTCCGATATAGCCGCTTGCCCAATCCGGCACATCCGTATAGGGATGGGAATAGGTGCCGGAATTTGCCGCATCTTCCATACCCATCAGGCGAACCGCCATGACCGCACCCTCAAGGCGGGTGAGGTCGCGATGGAGGTCAAAAGTGACACTGCCGTTCGTCGTAGTGCCTGTTCCGGTGATGAGATCGAGATAATACAGGCGCATTGCCGCATCGTCCTCAGACAGGGTAACTCCGGAGAGGATCGAGGACTTTACCGTTTTCGTCGCCTGGCTCACCGTCCGCGGCAGTTCAGACAGTCCCGCGATCATAGGCATAGCGGAAATCGGCAGAACCAATGCGCAGGCAAGGGTCAACGCGCCGATAATCCGCAGTGGTGCGGTATGGTGTCGAATAAAACGTTCCGCGCGGGAACGGAAAGAACAATGCAAAATAAAATAGCCTCCTCTGAGGGATACGAAAGCAAACGGCACGCGGCCGTATAGCGTTTTTTACGTTATCCGATGAAGATACACAAGGGAATCCCTGCACAGCCGCAGCACTCCCCTTTTATTATTATAGCGTATTTTTGTCTGTTCGTCAAGGGTTTATTGCAGAATTTGTGTGAATTTCCCCGAAAATCGGGCATAAGATTTGCGCAAAATCATCGGTATGGCAAATATTGCACGATACTGATTCCGCGCCCTTTATTTTGATTTGCAATCGGCGTTTTGACCTGCGGTCGGCTTTGTTTCGATGAGGAATACCTCATCGTTCCTATGGATTTTATCTTTTGCCTTACGGCACGTTAATATTGCACCGGATCGGTGCGGGATTTTTGCCTTGCGGCGCGTTCTTGTTCTGCACCGGATTCTCTATACACCGGATCGGTGCGGGATTTTTGATCCCTCACGGGGCGGGCGGATTTTTGATGCACCGATCGGTGCGGGATTGTTGTCCCTCGCGGGGCGGGCGGATTTTTGATGCACCGATCGGTGCGGGATTGTTGTCCCTCGCGGGGCGGGCGGATTTTTGATGCACCGATCGGTGCGGGATTGTTGTCCCTCGCGGGGCGGGCGGATTTTTGATGCACCGATCGGTGCGGGATTGTTGTCCCTCGCGGGGCGGGCGGATTTTTGATGCACCGATCGGTGCGGGATTGTTGTCCCTCGCGGGGCGGGCGGATTTTTGATGCACCGGATCGGTGCGAGCTTTTGATCCCTCGCGGGGCGGTCAGAGAGATAGAGATGGATTTGCGAATCCCTCTCTACCTCTCCGACACCTCTCCACTCACCCT
>CAVIKO010000005.1:0-78867 GCA_963643035.1 bacterium | reverse complement strand
CCTAAGAAGGGTGTAGGGCAGAGCCCTCATCCTTCTTAGGCGCCCCCGCGAGGGATCAAAAACCGCACCGATCCGGTGCATAACAAGAAAGCGCCGCAAGGCAATCATCCGCACCGATCCGGTGCATCAAAAGCCCCCGGACAAAGTCCGGGAAAATCAAAAGCCAATCGCAAGCTGCCAATCAAAAGGCGGGGGGACGCGTCACGCATCCCCCGCCTTTTTCCACATTTTCAAAATGTGCGCCTCCCTCACGGGAACTGTATATTTTCGATGTGGAAAACTATCCCGCCTGTGTCGGACATTTTCCGCCATTTTTGGTATGCTTACGCGTTCCACCACCATATATCGGGTGCGGATACGGTTGGTTTTGCACCGGAGTTATCCACACCCTGTGGAAAACCGGGGTGGGAAAACTGCATACATACCGTTTTAGACTGTATTTTTCGCAGAACATAGGTTTTTCAACAACAGTTTTCAACAGCCTGTGGATTTCTTCTGCCGATTTTACTCCGCTTTTCCACGTGTCCCCGTTCCATCGTCCAACGTCCACGCCCGCACTGCAGACAACGCACCGTCCGTATGCATGGGATTCTATTGACAAACCGCTTATTTGGGGGTATAATAACAGTGAGAATGAAAAAATGCACAGAAAAAATGAAGTACGAGTAAAAAAAACGAGCAAAATGACAAATGTCGCTATTTTAATGCAGTAGAAAGCCTGTGATCATGTGAATGGGGAATCCGTACGCATACAGTATAAATGGAAAGGAAGCACATCATGAATTACACAAAGAAAATACTCCTTGCGCTGTTGGTCTGCGCCATGCTCGCGCCGACATTCGCATCCTGCGGCGGTGGGGAATCCGTGGAGACTGCCGAATCCGGCACGGAAACGGAGACAGCGGCGGCGGAGACGGAGACGGAGACAGAGGAGACGCGTACGATGCACAAGGTGCCGGAATCGGATTTCGGCGGCGCGATATTCAACACGCTCTATCCGGACTGGCAGGGCTATATGTTTTACTTCTTTGCGGAAGAAGCGACGGGCGACGCGATGAACGACGCGATCTACGAGCGCAAAATCCTTGTGGAGGAGTACACGAACACGAAGATCACGGAGGAAAACGGCGGTGTGATCGAAGCCATGGAGGAAAAGGTCAAAAAGACGGTGCAGGCTGGCGAGGACGTATACCAGCAGTCCCTTCTCCACTGCATCTCCGGCGTAGCGAATCTGGCAAGCGGCGGGTACCTGTACGACTATGCGGCGCTGCCGAACGTGGATCTTTCGGCGGAGTGGTGGAACCAGTCGGCGACGGAGCAGCTGCGGCTCGGAAAAAAGACGTACTACGCGGTATCGGACTATATGATCCCATGCCCGTATGTGATCGTATTCAACAAAGAGATTGTGAGCAACAACGACATGGAAAGTCCGTATGAGCTGGTGTACGACGGCGAATGGACGATTGACAAGTACATCGCGATGGCAGAAACGGCAGCAACGGATCTGGACGGCGATGGCAAATTCACGGATACGGACGTATACGGTATGACGGCGAACGAGTCCTCGAAGTATATTTCGTTGATGCCGGCTGCGAACCAGTTCATCACGGCAAAGGGGGCGGACGGCAGAATCCAGCTGGCGATGAACACGGAAAAGACGCTGTCACTTGTGGAAAAGGTATATGCGATGTCGTCGAAGGAGGGCGTGGTCTATCGTCCGGCCAACATGGAGCTTGCCACGACGGACTCTATGATGATGAACGGCAAGGTACTCTTCCTGATGACTGCCGTATCGGACATTGTGAATCTGCGTGAGTCCGAGGTGGACATTGGACTGCTGCCGTATCCGAAGTACGATGTTGCGCAGGAAAACTATCTGAGCATGGATTGGGGCGGTCTTGCGGGCGTTCCGGTGTCGATCCAGAATCCGGAGATGGTGGGAGCGGTGATCGAGCTGATGGCATATGAATCCGGCGAAACGGTAATCCCGGCGTACTATGATGTACTGCTCGCGGGCAAGCTGGCGCGGGACGAGGACTCTGCGAAGATGCTCGAAATTCTCTTTGATACGCTCACCTATGAGATCGGCGGCAACTATTTCGGCTTCTCCTCCGGTTTCAACGAAATCTTCTATATCATCGCCAACTACGTAGTGATAAACGGCAACAGCGATTTTGCCTCCTACTACGCGCAAAAAGAAAACCCCGCGAACAAGACGATCGAGAATTTTTACAAAGCATTGGACGAAAACGAGCAGTAACGTGGGAGAAACAGGAAGAACGGCGCCGTTTTGTCGTATTTTCTTCCCCGACCCATACCGAAAATCACGTCATGGAGGTATATAGGTTTATGAAAAGAACGATACCTGTTTTGTTATTGGTATCGCTGCTTCTCTCCTTTCCGCTTTCCCTTATGTCCTGCAGCAGCGGGGAGTCCGTGGAGACTGGCGAAACGGGAACGGTTTCCGCAACATCTGCGGAGACGACACCGGAGACAACGTATTTGGACACGCTCGGCGCGCGGGATTTCGGAGGAGCGTCGTATGTGATGTACGTACAGGACGACACGAACATACCGATTCTGAACATGCAGAGCGGGGAAGTGACGGGGGAGATTCTGAACGACACGCAGTACAACCGAGACCGGGAGATTGAGGATGCGTACAACGTAAAGATTGAGTATCCGGAGTGGACGGGATCCGAGGAGATGGCGCCGACGATTCGCAGTGCGGTCCAATCGGGGGATGCGGTCTGCGACGTATTCATCGATTCTCTGCGGGACGGCAATTCGGGACTTGGATCCATTGTGCAGCAGGGGGTGCTGTACAATCTGCTTGACGTGCCGTATCTGTCGTTGGATGCAGAATGGTGGAGCCCGCTGATGTATCAGAACACGCAGTACAACGGGAAGATGTTCTTCACGTCAGGGGACATGGCGCCGTTTTCCTTCATTGGACCGGCGTGCGTCTACATGAATCTGACGCTGGCGGAAAACTACGGCGTGGACGAGCAGACGATCTACGATCTGGTATATGACGGCAAGTGGACGTTTGACGAATTGTACAACCGCTACGAGGGACTTGACACAGATTTGAACGGTGACGGGAAGATGCACTGCCTCGACGATTTCTATGGGATCGTGACGGAGTACAACAATCTGACCTCGACGCTTCTGCTGGTGGCGAACGATGTCAAGCTGTGCGAAACGGGTGACGACGGGCGTCTCGCGATCCACCTGGACGACGAGCGGACGGTGGCGGTGATCGACAAGATGGCGAAATATTTTCAGAAGATCGAGAACGACGGCGACAACACACTGCTTTTCGACCAGACATTTAAGTACGACCGCGCGCTCTTTGCGATCCATTACGTGGAATCGACGCTACGCCGCTTCCGCGACATGGAGAGCGATTATGTGATCCTGCCGATGCCGAAATACGACGTGGAGCAGGAGAGTTATGTCTCCTACATCAATCCGTGGGTCAAAGGATTTATCTCGATCCCCCTGACGCAGGAGGACATCGACAAAACGGGCTTTATCACGGAGGTGATGGAGTACAAGTCCGTCGAAATGCTCCGCCCCGCGATTTACGATGTGACGCTCAAGGGCAAAGCACTCCGCAACGAGGACAGCCTCGCGATGCTGGACATCGTTTTCAACACGACCTACATCGACTTCAACGGTATCTATGAGTTCGGCGGCGTCCTCGGTGCCGTCAATGGCGCGATCTTCTACGACAAACCCTACATCTCCGCCTACGAAAAAGCCCTCCCCAAAGCCGAATCTGCTTTAGCCGATTTCATGAAGGCATTTGAGTGACATCTCTGGGGACATGAGACAAGGAACGGGGGACGGTCGCTTTTGAGAACGAACTTGTTCGTTCCAGCTCCAGCAAAACTTTTATATAGGGGATTGGTGATGGATTTCGTTTGTGCAAGTCCGACTGCTCACCAGTTTGGGTCCCTCGTTTTTCTCCATAAGGTAATGAAAGCAGAAAAAGTGCGATACAATGTCGTTTTTTCGACATGGTATCGCACTTTCTTTGTTTGTCAGAGACGGAAAACCGCAGATGGAAACAAATATGTTAGAGGGAACTCCAGCAATTGCCCCAAATAGCGGTATTCTACCACTACCCAATACACGAAATCCAAAACCAATCCCCTATAGATGTTTTTGCCAGGCTTTTTCAAAAAGCCGCGTTCCCCACGTTCCCCGTCCCCTATAGCCGGATCAGATTGCCAGTCAAGTCAGAGGGACGGCAGGCGCAGAGGATGGATTGGCGGCCGGAGGAAGTGAGAATGTCCAGCACGGCGCGGAGGCGCGGAAGATCGAGTGCGGAGAAGGCTTCGTCGGCAAAGAGGGGGGCGGATTCGTGTCCGGTGAAGAGGACATCCATGAGCGCGAGACGGAGGGCAATGTAGGCTGCTGCCGCCGTACCGCCCGACAGCGTGTCGATCGGCACCGTTCCGCGGCTTGTCTGACAGGTCACGGCAAAGGACGGATCCACATGGAGAGAACCGTACTTGCCGCCGGTCGCGGTGTGCATGTACCGGGATGCGCGTTCCGTGATCTGCGGTGTCACATCGGCACGGAGCGATTCCCCGGCAGTCCGGAGCGCGTCATACGCCATTTCAAATCCGGCGGCGCGCGTTTCCATATCGGCAATCTCCCGCCGCAGCGCGTAGATCCGGGTGGACAGCACATCTGGCGGCGTGAGTCCCGTGTTGTTCTGCGCGGCAAAAGCTTTCTCCAACTCTGATTCCCGCTTGAACTGCGCCGTCCACGCGCTTTCTGTGAATTCCCGCTCCCGCTGCAGCTTTTTGAACGATTCCGCATCCATCGAGAGGGCTTCCTTTCCGGCAGTCGTGCGGATCAGCTCCCGGCAGCGTGCGGCGATCTCGGCGCGATCCGCGTTCCCGACCTGTTCCCGCAGTACGGCGATTCGACCGCGGAAATTCTCAATCTTCCCGATCACGAGCGACCGATCCGCATCCGCCTTCTGCCCCTTTTCACGGAGTGCGGTCAGGAGCGTATCCACATCCGATTCTGCTCCGTCCTGCGATACGGCAATGCCGCATTCTGTTGCCAGCGCACGGATTTCCTCTGTGATCCCGGCGATCTCCTCTGTGACCGCGGCAGACGTACCGTGCGGCAGAGTCACCTCCGGGAATTTTCCCTCCGTCTCGGCAAGTGCGCCCAGATCGTCGAGCGTCTCCATCGACCAGTCGTCCAGGATGGCGTTGAGCTGTCGGATGCTTTTTCCCTGGAGAACGTAGAACACGATTCCGAGTGCAAGACAGATCGCTGTGGTGATGAGCGGTACCACGAACTGGTTGACCGGGAATGCAAACCAGATCATTACAATCGCTGCTGCCAGCCCGAGCAGTCCCGCGATCACCATGGTGATGCCAAGAGCGAGGTGGAGTCTGCTCTTGGATTCCCAGTATTCGCCCTCCTCATATGCTTCCGCTGCCGTTTCCGAACCGGGTCCGTTTTCCACCGGCGCGGTCGGACAGGACGCATCCTGCGCCGTGCGGTAGCGATCCGACAGGGATGCCGCGGTGTCCGTGAGATGTGCATACGGCGGCGCATTCAGAACGGCGAACGCGTTTTCGTAGCCGGACAGCTTTTTCTCTGTATCGGCAAGTAAGTCGATCCGTCTGCCGAGCAGGAACGTGTCGCACGCCGAGAGTTTTGCGGCGATCGCGTTTTTCTTTTCCTCAAGGGCGAGTCGTTTTTTCTTTGCTTCCCGTAGCGCGGCCTGCGTATCGCAGGTGGCACGGACATTTTCGCGGGAACGGGACAGCTCGTCCTCCATAGCGGCGAGGGCAGCTTTCTTTTGCGCGATCTCCCCGCCATCGCCTTTTTTCGGAGACAGCGTGCGCCGTGCCTGATTCAGCCTGTCCGCTGCCTTTTGGACGCTGACCGTCACATCGGCGGAGGTCAGTATGTTTTCAATCGCTCCGGTCAGTCCTGACACGCCGATTCCGTCCGCCTGACTGACGAACGCAGTGCCGGAGAAGATCTTTTCCGATACGCCGAACAGTCTTTTGCCCGGTTCCGGATCCGCCGTGATCCTGCCGCTTGCCAGATCAACAACCTGTGCGCGATCCCGTCCGTCGTCGGTGTGCCGCTCCAGCCGGAACTGTGCGCCGCTGTCTGTCACATAGGTCATTGTACCGCCGATTGCGCCGTCACGTCCGAATCGATCGGCATCCGTTATGCCATCGTGCGACCCTTTTGCGCCGGGCAGCCCGTACAGCATATAGCGGATAAACGACAGAACCGTCGATTTTCCACTCTCGTTTTCGCCCGAAAGCACATTCAACCCGTCGTCAAATCGGATCGAACGCTCCCGCAGCATTCCGAATCGCTCAATGTAGATTTCCAGAATTTTCATATGTCACCTTATTATGGGGAACGTTATAGTACAGGAATACGGTTGCCTTTGGAGAACGGGCCTGTTCGTTCCGACTCCCGCAGAAACTTGTATAGGGGATATGGGTTGAGAATGCGGTTCGTGCAGACCGGGGCCTCTGGCTTCAGCAGCACGCCGGATTTTTCACCCGATGCTCCCGCCGTCGATGGCGGATAGACCGGCACGCAGCGCGACCACGGCACTGGCGCGTTCTCCCGGATCGTTGGAATGGAGACGGGGAGCAAGGGCACGATAGAAGGCGCCGCGGATGCCGGGATCGGCTTGCAGGACGGCGGGATCGATCTCCGGTGTGGTACCGTCTACCACGGTGAGGGAGAACAGTCCGCAGGAGTCGAACAGCTCAGGCTGCAGCACAAGCGCGGGGTCCACCTGTCCAGTCAGGGTGACGCGGAGCAGAGCGTCCTCGCCGAGCTTTTTCTCCATGATCCACGCCGCGATTTTTTTCGCTGCTTCCGCCTGTGTGTGGATGCCATCCACGGGCAGTTCCACGGATTCGTACCGCCGTTTCGAGAATCGCACCCTGCGTACCCGCACTTCTGCGGTGCCATTCTCCTTGTGAATTTCGGCGATACACGCGCCCTTTGGACCCGGTTCGGTGAATTTGCGTCCCTCCAGACAGCCGCAGTACGCCCATTTTTCCCCCATCGGCGGCGCATTGTGGATATGCCCAAGGGCGATATAGTCCGCGCCGCAGTCCTGGAGAGCCTTTTCAGAAAGGGGGGCGTTCGTGCTGTCCTTGTCGAGGGTATCCGCGTGACAGACGACAAGCCGGATTCGGTTTTCGTCCCCATCTGCGGGTGCGGGGAGGCGGAAGCCTTCCAACGGACTGACATCGAGATTGGGAGTGTCAAAGCCGTAGCCCCAGACCTCACAGTTCAGCTCCGGGAAAGTGACGCATTCCATTTCGGGCTTTGTGAAAATGGTGACGTTGTCTGGAAATTCTACGCCGTTCCAGAGGGAGCAGGAGGGATCATGGTTGCCGGTCGCGATGACGATGGGACGACCGAAACGCGCAAATTCCGCCGCGAGCAGATGGAGCGTTTCCCGCGTGGCGTATGCACTGTCAAAAACATCCCCGGCAAAGAGAGCCATGGAAACATCGTTCATGCGCGCATAGGTCATCATGGAGGTGAACGCCGCTCGCAGTTCATTTTTTCGTATTTCCGCCTGCCGCTCCGAGAGCGAATGGAACGCGCTGTCGAGATGCAGGTCGCCTGTATGCAGTATTTTCATAAAGTAGCCTTTTGCGCCCGTTCCCCATTGCGGCGGACGGGCAGAGATTCCGGGGACGCGTCCGGTCGCTGCCGATCCCGCGTTTTCCCAATTTTCTACATTATACCACAAATTTTCTCCTTATGCAACGGCATGGAGCAGAGAGATTGTAAAATTGTTCGCGGATGGCGGGAAAAGGATGGGATTGCAAGCCACAAATTTGCAAAACGCCTTGCTATCCGACGGAAAATATGATACAATATGCACAAAACTTGAACGTGTGGGATATGGGTGCTTCACAGGAACCGTTATGTGGATATGCGATGAATTTCGTGTGTGCGAGTCTGACTGCGTGCCATTCTCACCTATTTGTACAAACTTTTTGAAAGGAGGTGCGGGGGAAAACTTTTTCTCGAAAAAGTTTTCCCCCGCAAAACAAACAATCCTATGCTGCATATTCAGAAAATCACACTGGACGGCGCGGATATTTCCTCTGCTGCGAAGGAGAGCGTGCGGTTCCGGACTACGGATACGGCACGACCGGTGATCGGCTGGGCGGCGATATCCGACACTGCGGACGACGGGCAAATTCTCGCGGGGTATTCGATCACGGTGACGTCCGGCGGGCGTACATACTGGCAGACCGGATGGGTGGCGAGTGACACTTCCTCCGTTCTTTACGGCGGAGCGGAACTGCCCGTCGGCGTACCGGTGGAGGCGGCAGTCTCCATCCGGAACAGAGCCGGTGAGGAATCCGGGGAAGCGTGGGCGGCGTTCGTGATCGGACTGCTGCCGGAGGATGCCCACGCCGATTGGATCACGGACGAAACGTACACCGACGACGAAACGGCGGCACTCTATTTTCGCAGGGAATTCACGGTGCGCCGGGATCTGACCACGGCGACCCTGTACTGTGCGGGCATCGGCTACCAGAGCGTGACCGTCAACGGAACCGCTCTCTCGGACGCGCGGCTCGATCCGGCACATACGGATTACACGCGGCTGGTGGCGTATACGACAGATGTGCTCACGCCAATGGTGCTGCATGCGGGAACGAACGTGCTTGGCATCGCGGTCGGAATGGGCTGGCGCGGCGGAAAGCTGCCGAACGGCATGGTTCCAGCGTTTTTCGGCAAGCCGATGCTGTGGGCGCTGCTCGTGCTCCGGTACGCGGACGGCACAGTGGAAACGGTCGCTACGGACGGGCACTGGCAGGTCAGCCGGGGCGCTGTCACATCTGCGACGATCTACAACGGCGAAACATATGATGCCAGACTGGCGAACCCGAAATGGAACGCCGCAGACGGCGGTACGGATATGAAGAGCGCGAAGGTCGCAGACGGGCCGGGCGGGACGCTCGTTCCCATGGTGATCCCGCCGATTTGCCATATCCGGGATTACGCGCCTGTCGAAATTACAATGCCGAAGGCGGGAATGTTCGTCGTCGATTTCGGACAGAATATTGCCGGGGTGTGTCGGCTGGTTCTGCCGGACGGACTGCGCGCGGGACAGACGATTACGCTCCGCCATGCCGAGGAATTGAGTGAAGATGGTACGCTGTACACGGATACCCTGCGCGGCGCGGCGCAGATGGATACCTACATCGCGTCCGGCAGAGAGAATGGCGCTGTTTATTGCCCGACGTTTACCTACCACGGGTTCCGCTACTGTGCCGTGGAAGGACTCGATTCCTTAGGCAGAGACGACATTACAGCGGAGCTGTGGTGTACGGATCTGCGCACGGCGAGCCATTTCTCCTGCGGCAGCGCGCTGGTCACGAAGATCCACGATATGGTGGTCATGACGGAGATGGACAATATGCATTCGATCCTGACCGACTGTCCGCAGCGGGACGAACGAATGGGTTGGATGAACGACGCGACGGTTCGTTTTGAGGAAACGCCGTACAATTTTGATATTTCGCGCCTCTTCCCGAAAATCGTCCGGGATCTGCGTGCGGAGCAGTCCAAGGCGGACGATGGTGCGATCACGTGTACGGCGCCGTTCATCTGGGGCGGCAGACCCGCGGATCCGGTGTGCTCCTCGTATCTGATCGCCGGATACGAAACATGGCTGCACCGGGGCAATCTTGCCATTCTCGCAGAGTCCTTTGATGGCTTTGCGGCGTGGGAAAACTGTCTCCTGAACCGTTCCGTCGATTACATCGTGGACTACAGCTACTACGGTGACTGGGCAGGTCCGGCGTATGCGTGTCTCTCTCCCGAGGCGGCGCAGAGCGGGGTCACGGACGGCAAGCTGATGTCCACGGGATATTCGTACCTCAACTGTAAGCTGCTATCCAAAATGGCAGAGCTGCTCGGCCGGACGGCGGATGCGGAGAAGTACCGCGAAATCGGCGAAAGGGTGCGTGCGGCGTATCTCGCAAGGTGGCTGCATCCGGAAACGGGCGTTGTCGAACGCGGATCGCAGGGGGCGCAGGCATTTTCCTTGTGGTTGGGAATCCTGCCGGAGGAGGTGCGTGAAAAGGCGGCGGCAGTGCTTGTCTCCGATCTCGTGGCGCGGAATTATGCGATCACGACGGGGAATCTTTGTACCCGCTACCTCTTTGATGCGCTGTTCACCTACGGCTATACGGAGGAGGCGTGGCGCGTGCTGACCCGGGAGGAATATCCGTCCTATGGCTTCATGATTCAGAACGAAGCGACAACGGTGTGGGAACGGTTTGAACTGAAGAAGAATCCGGGCATGAATTCCCACAACCATCCGATGTACGGTGCGGTCGGCTATGTGTTCTACGCGTATCTCTGCGGTATCCGCCCGATCGAACCGGGGTATCGCAGAGTCGAAATCGCCCCGGTATTCCCGAAAGAACTGCGCTCTGCCCATGGCGTTGTCGATACGGTGCGCGGGGAGATCTCTGTCCGCTGGGCTGTCCGTTACGGCAAACGGTACCTCTTTGTGAGCCTGCCCGCAAACGTCGCCGCCACAGTCCGCTTTGCAGGCAAGTCGTATGAGGTCACAGGCGGCTACCACGTCTGGGAAGAGGACGCGGCAGAGTAAACCTCTGTGGCAGAGGATGCGGTAAAATCATAAAAATCACATAGAAACAGCGCGGCTATGCTCCGGAGGACGGAGATGCCGCGCTGTTTTTCACAGTATGCAAATGGATTTGATAGAAAAGGGGTTTATTCCGATGCCGGACAGAATTCCCACGGTATGCGACAAAGCTCCGTTCGGATCATTGCAGCATATCGTTCAATTCCGCAAGCTCCGTTTCGACGGCTGCGGCTTTCGATTCGATGAAGGAGGCAAAGGAATTTTTGTCCTTGTTCACAAGGTCGGAAACGCCGGAAAGTACGCCGCCGATGTTGAACAGATTTCCGAGATCCGCCGTGCGCCGTTCATAAATGAGGTCTAACATGTCGAGGGAATCCGTGTCGCGGGAGTACTTTCCCTTCAGCGTGACCTCGTAATACGCGGGCGTGTAATAGTCGCGGGAATACGAGGCGAGGGCTTCCATGAGGATCGACGATTTTTCTATATCCGCACAGGATACCGGAATGGCGGCACAGCTTGCTGCCCATGTGTTCATGTAGGAGTAATATTCCGTCTGCTCCGTATCCGCCTTAGGTGTGGGCAGAATTCCGAAATCCGTTTCCATTTCACGCATGGATACCACGTTGTTCATCGTACCAAGGAGAAAGAGGAGCCGTCCCTCGGAGAACATTGCCTCGCCGGTTTCCACTGTGTCGCCATTGCGCACCACATCTTTGTTCATGTACAGATTGTAGATGGACTCCAGCACACGCAGGCTCCGTTCGTCTCCGGCGTGGAACGAGAACGTACCGTCACTATCGGACTGGATGATTTTTTCACCGGAGGAGGTGTAGAGTGTTTCAATCTGATTGTACAGCACGTACAGACCGAAGTTATCGTTTTCTTCCAACATCTTCCCGTCGCCGTCCACATCAGAGGCAAATACGGCACCCATTTCCTGCACTTTATCCATTGTCCATGTGCCTTCTCGCACCAGCGTGTACGGATTTGCAAGCCCGCTGTCCGTGATGATCTGCTTGTTGAAGAATACAGCATAGGTGGCGCGCATGAAGGTTTCGCTGATGTCGCCGTTCGCAAAGTAATTCTTGCCGCCGATCTGTGTGTCGCTTGTGAACTGTGCGTTCCACCAAGGCTGCGTCAGGTCGATACGATCCTGCAGCTCGTAGAGGTTTCCGTTCTTTGAAAGTACGGCGGCGGAGGTGATGTTCGGCATGATGATGTCGTAGGTCGCGTCTCCCGCCAGAATGAATTTCTCAATTCCGGACGGCATATCGCTCATCTTCATGCGTTCCTCCCGGATGACACAGTGGTACTTGTCCTGCAGAGCGATATTCCGGTTGTATACCGCATCGTTGATGGCTTCCCCGGTCAGCTCTGCGGCGTAGATGTCGTGTGTCGTCCACCGTCCGGATTCTGTATTTTCCATTTTCGACAGAATTGTGAAATCGCCGCCCCCGCAGTCATATTCAGGAAGGGTGTACACCGCTTCCGTTTCCGTTTCGGTGTCCCCTTCGGTCTGCAGCGTATTTGCCGGATTTTCTGCCGATGTGTCCGTTGTGTTCCCGCAGGAGGCAAGCGGAAGGGTGAGGAGCAGGGCAAGGAGAATGGCTGTGATGCTCTGACGGTTTTTCATAGTATGGTTCCTTTCACGGTATCCCCCGGACGAAAAAACGCGCATCTTTCCGTGACAAATGTCGCTGCCTGATGGAATGGGAGAAAAAATGCGCCCGCGCTCTTGCCAAACGGGGGCTGTGTGTGATATACTGTATCTGACACAGGTTTTGCACGGCGTCCGGTGAAATATGCACAAATATCAGTATCCATAGTATACCTGAATTTCGGTATGTACACTATAAGATTTCCGCAAAAAAACCTTGAAAAACGAACATCCGAAAAACAAAGGAGCGCACGTATGGAGGAAAAACGATTCGCGGATATTCATCCGGACATCAAAGGCCTGTTCACAGCGGAATGCGTGCCGGCGGATAAAATGAATCTGTTGCAGAAGCAGACCTATACGGCACGTCTTCTCGTGGTTCTGTCCGGCGATGCTGTCTTTTTCGCGGACGGAAAATCCTATACGGTCAGCACCGGAAGCGTCCTCTATATGCCGCCGCATCAGCCTTACAGCACCGTCTTCCGCACGCGGTTCGTTGTGCGCCAGATCTGCTTCGATTTCTTCCCGTACCGCCCGGATGACATACCGTATATGCAGATTCTCATCGGCGACGAATACGATGCACGGTATATGGGCGCGCCGATCCATTTCACCGATACGGACGTGTTCGACAGACCTTTTGTCACCGACGGCCATCCGGAACTATTGTCCACCACCATGACGCTCTGGAAAGAATACGCGGAACGGCGCATCGGGTACCAGGTACGCACCAGGGCACTGCTTGCGGAGAGCCTTGTCACCCTGTACCGCGCGAAAATGGCGGTTCTGGACGCGGATTCCCCGGTCGGCAGCCTGCTTGCCTACATCAATGAGCACTGCAGCGACATGCTCACCAGAGAAGAACTGGCAGAGCGGTTCCATTATCATCCCAATCACATCAATCGTCTTGTCCGGCAGGCGACCGGGATGACACTCCATAGCTATATCAGTGAGACCCGCGTCCGCCGCGCTGCCGAATATCTCCGCGACACCACCATGTCGGTTACGGAAATTGCGCATACCCTCTCCTTCTGCGACAGCAGCTATTTTTCCACCGTGTTCCAGAAGTATACCGGCATCACCCCGCGCGCTTACCGCATCCGCTGTATGCAGAGTGGGAACAATGTGTAACAGATTGGTGGAGCGATCTGTCCCACTCCCGAGAATTTCCCTGACAGGAAATTCTCCGAAGGTAGGCTTATATCGTTGAGTGGGAACAATGTGTAACAGATTGGTGGAGCGATCTGTCCCACAGGTTGGAAATAACAGCAGATGCGGAATCATAGCCGATACTTCTGCAAAAAGAATATATATGCATTCATCCCGTGCCACGATTCCCATGGCTGGGCAAGCGTATATACAATAACTTTATTCATCTTGCCCAATTGACAAAGCCTGCCCTTTGTGGTATACTAACCATAGAGCAAATGCAGTGACGGGGGAAACCATACGATCCGTCCGACCCGCAGAGAGCTGTCGTTGGTGCGAGACAGCGGCGGAGATCCTATCACTCACCCCTGCAGCAGCCGCCCGAACGAGCCGTATCCAGACGATACGCTTCAGTAGGCGCGGACGGTACCCACCGTTATTTGGGAAAGGCATGACTGTGCCGAAGAGGGGACGCAACAGGCGTCAAACAGAGTGGTACCGCGGGAGCAAACATACGCCCTCGTCTCTGACGGAGAAGAATCCGTTAAGAGACGTGGGCGATTTTTTTGTTGGTGTGGGAAAAGTAAGGAAACCTCGGATTGAAGGTTATTTTTGCGATAAAAGTCCCTATATTTTAGCCTTTTATCGCAAAAAATCCGATTTATTCAGAGGTTCCTAAGATTTGTTATTGCAAACACCTACGATAATAGCTTGCTACTACCCAATATACGAACGATAGCAATCGCTCGCGAGCGATCTCTCCTGTATCGTGCAAAACCAAACTGGTGAGCAGTTGGACTTATACAAACTCTATTCCAATCCATCCCCTCATAAAAGTTTTGCAGAGCGCAATGATCTTTTGGATTCATTGGTTCATAAGCGACCGTCTCCCTCTATTCATAGATAATTATTCAAAGGAGTTGCATACATATGAAGCTGGCATTTTCCACTTTGGGCTGCCCCGATTTTTCATGGGCGGACATTTATTCGATGGCAAAAGATTTCGGATTCCGCGGAATCGAGATGCGCGGACTGGGCAGCGATATTGCCGAGAGCGATTTCACCGTACACGCAAGCCCGTTTCAGACGGAGAATCTGGCGAGAACCAGAGCGGAGCTGAAGCGGCTCCACCTTGAGATTTGCTGTCTCTCCTCCGGCTACTCTCTGCGCGATCCGGCACACCACGCCGAGATGATCTCAGAGCTGCGGGAATATATCGCGGTCGCTGCCGCTCTTGGTACACCGTATATCCGCGTGCTGGGCGATCCCACCGCGGAACCTACTACCGATTTTGATGATGAGAATGTCATTTCCGCTATGCGTATCCTTGCGCGCGATGCAGAAGCGGCCGGAGTCACGCTCCTCCTGGAGACAAACGGTGTATACTGTGACACCAAACGGCTCGCAGACGTGCTGGCGGCGGTCGGCAGCGATAATGTCGGCGCGCTGTGGGATCTCCACCATCCCTACCGCTACCATGACGAGGATCCCGAAACCACCATCCGCAATCTCGGCGCGTATATCAAGCATATCCATATCAAGGACTCCGTAAAAGACGACTCCGGTGTACATTACCGCATTATGGGCGAGGGTGATCTGCCCATTGAGCAGTTCATGAATGCGCTGCGCAGTGTCAATTATGAGGGCTATATTTCCCTCGAATGGCTCAAACAGTATTCCCCCGAGTTGTCCGATGCTGGTATCGTTTTCCCTCAGTTCGCACACTATATGAGCCAGTTCCTTGATGACGGCGATCAGCCCGAACGGCTTCAGACCTCTATCCGCGGCGATGGTAAGTACATCTGGGAAAAAGAAAAGCTCATCGACCTCACTTTCCCGCAGGTTCTCGACCGAATCTGTGAGGAGTTCCCTGATCAATATGCCTTCCGCTATACCACCCTGGACTATACACGCACCTATCCGCAGTTCCGCGACGATGTCGATACCTTCGCCCGTGCGCTTATCTCTCTCGGTGTCAAGCAGGGCGACCATGTGGCGATCTGGGCAACCAACGTTCCTGCGTGGTATATCACCTTCTGGGCAACGGTCAAGATCGGCGCGGTTCTGGTCACTGTCAATACCGCCTATAAGATCCACGAGGCGGAATATCTCCTCCGCCAGTCCGATACCCATACGCTCGTCATGATCGACGGCTATAAGGATTCCGATTACATCGGCATCGTAAAGGAATTATGCCCCGAGCTTGCCACGCTGGAGACAGGTAAGCCCCTCCATAGCCGCCGTCTGCCCTTCCTCAGAAACGTCATTACCGTTGAGTCCCGTGTACCCGGCTGCCTGACCTGGGACGATGCGCTCTCCTACGCCGAGAGAACTCCCGTGGAAGTCGTGTACCGCCGTGCTGCCATGATCAATAAGCACGATGTATGCAATATGCAGTATACCTCCGGTACTACGGGATTTCCCAAGGGCGTTATGCTCACCCACTATAACGTTGTCAACAACGGCAAGGCGATTGGCGACTGCATGGATTTGTCCACCGCGGACCGCATGATGATTCAGGTGCCGATGTTCCACTGCTTCGGTATGGTTCTCGCCATGACGGCATCCGTCACCCACGGGACCACTATGTCCCCGATCCCTGCGTTCTCGCCGACCAAGGGTTTGGACTGCATCACCCGCGAGAAGATCACAGCGTTCCATGGGGTGCCAACGATGTTCATTGCTATGCTCGGCCATAAGGATTTCGCGAAAACGGACTTCTCCCATATGCGTACCGGGATTATGGCAGGCTCTCCGTGCCCGATCCAGGTCATGAAGGAGGTCATTGAAAAAATGCACATGTCCGAGATCTGTATCACCTATGGGCAGACCGAAGCGTCCCCTGCGACCACGATGTCCAAGACCACGGACTCCATCGAGGATCGTGTGAATACCGTCGGCGGCGCGATCTTCGGCGTGGAATGCAAGATCGTTGATCCCGAAACAGGTGCGGATCTGCCAGACAACTGCGATGGCGAATTTGTGGCGCGCGGCTATAATATCATGAAGGGCTACTACAAAATGCCCCAGGCGACGGCGGCTGCCATCGACCGGGACGGCTGGCTCCATACCGGCGACCTTGCGCGCCGTCTGCCGAATGGGTACTATAAGATCACCGGACGGATCAAGGACATGATCATCCGCGGCGGCGAGAACATCTACCCGAAGGAGATTGAAGATTTTATCTATACCTATCCGAAGGTGAAGGACGTGCAGGTCATCGGCGTGCCGGATAAGCAGTACGGTGAGGAGATCATGGCGTGCGTCATCCCGAAGCCGGGCGAAACGGTTACCGCGGAGGAGATCAAGGAGTACGTCATGACGCACATGGCAAAGCATAAGGTGCCGCGCTACGTGACGTTCGTGGACGAGTTCCCGATGAACGCAGCCGGGAAGATTCTCAAGTATAAGATGCGCGAGGAAGCCGCCCGTCTCCCCGAATTCCGTGAAGCCGCCGGGATCGTTACAGCGTGACGAAGCGGAAACGGAAATAGACAGAACCCCCCGGAGTACATCCGTTGTCTGGATGGCTCCGGGGGGTGTTTTATGGAATGAATGCTCTATAGGGTGTGCCGTTGCTCTGCCAAATAAATCGCCGCACGCTTCTGTAGGATCTCGGCAGTCCGAACGGCAAAAAACGGTGCCGTGTACCGAACGGTACACACGGTGGTGTGAGAGGTCGGGGTTTCTCGGCCCCTCCTACTCGATTTCTTCTTATTTCGCCCGCAGCGCGTTCATGATGCAGATCACGGACACGCCGACATCCGCGAATACGGCGAGCCACAGATTGCCATAGCCGATAGCGGACAGTACGAGGATCACTGCCTTGACGAGCAGCGCGAACGTGATGTTCTCCTTGACGAGCCGCATCGTCTTTTTTGCGAGTCGGATCACGTCCGGCAGTCTGGCGAGATCGTCCGTCAGGATCACCATGTCGGCGGCTTCCATCGCGGCATCCGAGCCGATCCCACCCATCGCTACACCAATATCCGCCATCGCAAGCACCGGCGCGTCGTTGATGCCGTCTCCGGTGTACATAGTGCTGCCGGTCGATGCCTCCCGCAGCTTTTGAAACGCGCGTACTTTGTCGTCCGGCAAAAGCCCACCATGTACCTCATCCAGTCCGATTTCCTTGCCCACCGCATCGCCGACCGTCTGTCTGTCCCCGGTGAGCATGACGGTTTTCGTCACGCCTTCCGCCTTGAGGGCACGGATCGCCTCTGCTGCGTTCTCCTTCGGACGATCCGCCAGCTCAATCCAGCCGAGATAATGCCCGTTGTACGCCACATGGACAGCGGTATAGGCGGTTTCTGCCGGAGCAGGCGAGGGAAGTCCCGCCGCCGTCATCGATTTTTCGTTTCCGACAACGGCGGTTTTGCTGTCCAGCACTGCCGCGATGCCGTGACCCGCTGTTTCAGTCGTTTCCGGAATCTCCGTGGGCAGTGTGCCGATCTTCGCCTCATACGCAGCGCGGATCGATTGCGCAATCGGGTGGTTCGAGAGGGTTTCCGTCCGTGCGGCAATGGTGAGAAGTGTATCTTCTGTCACACCCGCAGTCGGATGGAGAGCGTATACCGTGAATTTTCCCTCGGTCAGCGTACCGGTTTTGTCGAATACGGCGGTGGTGGTATGCGCGAGCCGCTCCATGTATACGCCGCCCTTGACCAGCACCCCTTTACGAGACGCGGAGCCGATCGCGCAGAAATAGGACAGCGGCACCGAAATTACCAGCGCACACGGACAGGACACGACGAGGAAGTTCAGCGCACGGTAGAGCCAATCCGTGAATGAGCCACATTTGAGTATTGGCGGCAGAATGGCAAGCACCACCGCACCGATTACAACAACGGGGGTATAAACTGCGGCAAATTTCGAGATGAAGCGCTCCGGGGTCGCCTTGGAGGAAGCCGCGTTTTCTACCATCTCCAGAATCTTTGCGACCGTCGATTCACTGTAGGGCTTTGTGACCCGGATTGTGAGTGCACCGCTTTCGTTGACGGATCCGCTCATGACCTCCGCGCCGACCTCCACGGGCTGCGGCATGCTTTCCCCAGTCAGCGCGGCGGTGTTTACGGACGATGATCCGGTCAGAACCACACCATCCAGCGGGATCTTCTCTCCCGGCTGCACAAGGATTACATTCCCTACCGATACTTTGTCGGGATAATAATCGGTGACGGTGCCGTCCTCCATCACGTGTGCCACGTCCGGACAGAGTGCCATCAGCTCCTTCAGCGAACCGCGGGATTTGCGAACTGCCATGTCTTCAAACAGCTCGCCGAGCTGGTAAAAGAGCATGACCGCCGCCGCTTCTTCTACCTCGCCGATGCAGACCGCACCTACCGAGGCAATGGTCATGAGGAAGTTTTCGTCGAAAATCTGTCCATGCAGAATGTTCCGCGCCGCTTTCCACAGCACCTTCCATCCGATAAAGAGATAAGAGGCCGCAAGCAGCCCGGTTCCGATCCACCATAGCACGCTGAACCGCGCGTTGGCAAGCCGTTCCAGGACAAGTCCGAGCGCAAAGATCGCCGCGCCGCAGCTCCAATACATCCACTTTTTCCGCATAGTATACCTCTTTCTGATGGGAGGATGATCATGCTCCCTGCAAATAACTTACATAAATAGGACGGCTTTTCCGGAAAAATTTTGGAAGCAACGTTCTCGCCGCGTCCCACTGCATCTCCAAAGGATGTCAGCAGGCAACAAGAGTGGTATCCGGCTCAATGCGGCGGATCTGCTTTTTGGCTGCCTTTTCAATGGCGGGGATTTTGTCCTCGGCGGCTTCAATGATCATTTTGGTGGTGAGGAAGCTGACGGTGCAGGCATCCACGCCGTCGATGGCGGCAACCGTACGCTCGATTTTCGCGGCGCAGTTCGGGCAGTCGAGATTTTCCAGAATGTACTCTTTTTTCATAGTTGCAGTTCCTTTCATTTGAAAACGCATTCAATCGTTCTGGTACTATTATACTTGAAAGTACGCTCAACTGTCAAGGGGTTTCTCAAAATTTTGTGCATCAAAATTCGCAGAATAGACGCATGAAAAATATACAAAATGACGGAGTACAAAATGGGTGTTGCAATTTTTAGAAAAGTGTGGCATAATTAAGGAAGCCTTTGATTTCAGATTATTTTTTGATAAAGGCCCCTATATTTCGGCCTTTTATCGCAAAAATCCGACTGATTCAGAGGTTCCGAAGAAAAGAAACGCGGTTTTATGCCGCGCATCTTTAGGAAAACGCTGATTTTTCGGTTGCTTTATGAGACGCATCCTTAGTACAGCCCCGCGCTTTGTTTGTGCCGAGACATGCCTGTCTCGCGCCTATTCTCAGGTGCATACCGAAAAGAGAGAGGAATACATATATGCCGCACGCAATGAAAACCGATACCGAAAAGCAAGAGGAAAAACAACGGCGCATGACGACGGAACCGCCGGAAAAGCTCATCTGTCAGCTTGCCGTACCGACCATCGTCAGTATGCTCATCACCAGCTTTTATAATATGGCGGATACCTTCTTCATCGCCAAGCTCGAAAACACCAGTGCGACCGGAGCCGTCGGTGTGGCGTTCTCGCTTATGGCTATCATTCAGGCGGTTGGCTTTTTCTTCGGTCATGGCTCCGGAAACTTTATCTCCCGGGAGCTGGGCAAAAAAAATATAAAGAGCGCGGAGGAAATGGCGGCAACCGGATTCTTTTCCTCCTTTATCGCCGGAATTGTCATTATGATCGCCGGATTGCTGTTCCTTCAGCCACTCGCGAAATTTCTCGGTTCTACGGATACCATCCTCCCCTACGCCGTCGATTACCTGCGCATCATCCTCATCGGCGCTCCCTATATGTGCGCCTCCCTCGTCCTCAATAACCAGCTCCGCTTCCAGTCCAACGCCTTCTTCGCTATGATCGGGCTGACTTCCGGCGGAATTCTCAATCTTGCTCTCGATCCCCTCTTTATCTTCGTGTGCAATATGGGCGTGACCGGTGCCGCGCTTGCCACTATCCTCAGCCAGCTTGTCAGCTTTGTCCTGCTCTGTATCGGCGTGCAGCGGAGCGACAGCCTCAAGATCCGCTTCCGCAACTACCGTCCCAACGCGTTCTATCTCAAAAATATCGTAAACGGCGGCACGCCTTCTCTCTGTCGGCAGGGGCTGAACAGCCTGTCCACCATCGTTCTCAATACCGTTGCAAAGGGATATGGGGACGCCGCCATCGCTGCCATCAGCATCGTCTCCCGGATTATGATGTTCGCATCCTCTGCCGTGATCGGCTTCGGGCAGGGTTTCCAGCCCGTCTGCGGCTTCAATTACGGCGCGCATCTCTATGGCAGAGTCAAACGCGCATATCTTTTCTGTGTGAAATACGCCACGATCTTCCTTGTTGTTCTCGCTGTCATTGTGTTCGCGCTCGGCAGTCAGATCGTGGGACTGTTCCAGAAATCCGACCCTGCGGTCATAGAGATCGGCATCTTTGCCCTTCGCTGCCAATGTGTTACCTTCCCCCTCTCCGCGATGGTTGTTATGTCCAATATGATGACCCAGACCATCGGCAAGGTCGGCAGAGCGTCCCTCCTCGCTATGGCAAGACAGGGCCTCATGTTCATCCCCGCTGTCGTAATCCTGCCCTATTTCTTCAAGCTCAACGGTCTGATTCTCGCCCAGCCCGTTGCCGATATTTTCTCTTTCGCGGTGGCTCTGCCCATCACCATCGATGAGGTGCGCCTCCTGGGAGGGGATGCGCGAGATGCGGACGCAAACGTTTGAACGCAAATGCATCGCCCCCCGTGATATATGATAAGGACATATTCAGAAAGGATGTGTAAAAGAATGAGATGGACCCTGCAAAATCAGCAGACAATAGCATGGATTCCGGAAGACTGCCATACCGATGATTTGGAGATGGCGGGCTTTGGATGCTCGGATACCGTGAAGTACGGCGCGGCGGAGGACGGAACGCTTGTCCTGCTCCACCATCCCGTGTTCCCTACGCTGCGGATCCACCCGAACAACACGCACGGTTCGTGGCAGATGGATATGCCGGAAGGGATTGTGCTGTACTGTGACGGTGAAAAGCTGCGGGAACGTCCGACGGAATTCCGTATCGATGGTGTGTTGCATATCGCCTCCCGTGCGGGAGAACTGATCGTCTGCCGCACATGCTTCCCGGCTGCGGCGGCGCGCGCTTCCTTAGAGGAGATCCGGATCGAAAACGGCGGCGCACAGCCCGTCACCATCACCACCGATACTCCGCAGTCGCGTGTTGTCGCTGAGGTCATGGGTCCGATGGGCGTGAACGTCGCCGAGATCACCCACGATTTTCCGGGCAGCCGTACAATAGCGCCGGGGGATATGCTCCGGATCATTGTGCAGTTCTCCGGCAGAATCGCGAACGAGAAAACGCCGTCTCTCCATGCCGACGCGGAGCTGGAAAAAAGGCGGGAGCGGATCCGCACACTGACATCCCCCATGACAATCGATACGGGAGACGCGGTGCTGGACGCATTGTTCACGTTCTCAAAGCTGCGTGCAGGCGAATCCGTGTTCGATACGCGGTACGGCAAGCTCCACTCTCCCGGCGGCTACAGCTATTACGCGGCGACATGGTGCAATGATCAGGTTGAGTACGCAGGCCCGTATTTCGCCTATACCGGGGATGACGCGCTCCTTGAAGCAAGCCGCAATGCATACCGGATGTATATCCCGTTCATGAGCGAGAGCTATATGCCGATCCCCTCGTCCGTAATCGCGGAGGGTCTGGATTACTGGAACGGTGCCGGCGACCGCGGGGATGCCGCGATGTACCTCTACGGTGCCAGCCGATTCTTCCTGACCTGCGGCGATCCGGACGCGGCGCGGGCGTATTACCCGGCGATCCTTTGGTGTCTCAGGTACTGTATGCGCCAAAAGACAGCGGACGGCGTGATCGCGTCGGATGCGGATGAGTTGGAAGGACGGTTCTCGCACGGGGCGACGAATCTGAACACGTCGTGCCTCTGCCACAGCGGGCTGATTTACTGCGCAATTTTGGCGGCGGAGCTGGGCGATACCGCGACGGCGGAGCAGTGCCGTACAGAAGCGACGGCGCTGCACGACGCGATTGAGCGGGTATTCGGCGCGGAGATTCACGGGATGGACACGTACCGCTACCACGAGGGGCTTGCGGAGCTTCGTTCGTGGATCTGTATGCCGCTCTGTATGCGGATTCTGGATCGGGCGGATGGTACAGCAGCGGCGTTGACATCGCAGTATCTGCTGCGTGGCGACGGAATGCTGACCGCGGAGACGAGCGAGACGATCTGGGATCGTTCCACGCTCTACGCCCTGCGCGGATTGTTCGCAGCGGGACGTACAGACGAGGCGTATCGGGTGCTGCGGGCGTACAGTGAGAATCGCCTGCTCGGCGAACGGGTACCGTATCCGGTGGAGGCATATCCGGAGGGGGGCAGACGCCATTTGTCGGGCGAGTCGGCATTGTATTGCAAAATCGTGGTCGAGGGGATGCTCGGCCTGGAGCCTGCCGGATTCCGCAGCTTTACGATCACACCGCACCTTCCCGCCGCACTTGATCATCTGACCTTGAGGAATATCCACGCGCACGGCGGCGTATTTTCCATCGATTGCCGCGCTGGCAAATGCACCGTCTCCACCTCTGCCGGTACAATATTGGCAGTCTGCTCCTACGGGGAGACTGCTTTGATTACACTGTAATGCCGTGGGAAAGCGGGAAAAACGCGGCTTGAACCCATGCATACAAAGGAGGGGGCATTGCATCCCTCGCGAAAAATCCATAATCGCTATGGAGCTATGGAAAGGATGATTTTTGTATGGAACTTCGCATTATGACATATAATATTCTCCACGGGATGGATTATTTGCTTTGGCGGACGGAAAAGCGGGCAGTAATCGATCTTGCCAAAACGGCCGGGACGATCCGAGAGGTGGGAGCGGATATCTGCGGATTGAACGAGGTGCGCGGCGCGGGTTTGACGCCGGAATATACGGCGCAGGCGGACGCGATCGGCGGCAATCTCGGGTTCCATCATGTGTTCGGAAGGTCGATTTATGTGAACGGCACGGAACCCTACGGCAACGGATTGGTGTCGCGCTATCCGATCGCGTCCTCCGAGGTGATTCCGATCCCGGATCCCGTTGTGGACGGCAGAGTACCGGATGGTGTGGAGAGCCGCTCCGTACTGCGCTGTACGTTCGATTTCGCGGGAGATAAGCATCTGACCGTCCTCGCTACCCACTTCGGTCTGTCCCTCCCCGAAAGAGAAAACGCCGCCGCGCTCTGCCGGAAGCTGTTGGAAACGGAGAAAAATCCCACCGTCCTGCTCGGCGATTTCAATTCTACACCCGATGAGGGGATCCTCTGGCGGCTGCGGCGGGATTATCGCTCTGTTGGCGACTTCCGTAAATGTACCTTCCCCGCCGATGCCCCCCGTATCCGTATCGATTATATCTTCTTAAACGATAGGGTGGCCCTTCGCCGTCATGGTATCGGTCCGGGCTCCGCAAGCGATCACCTCCCCGTCTGGGCAGATATACAGTTTTAACAGAAAAAAGCGTCTCATCCAAAAAGAGAGACGCTTTTTTTCTGTAAGAAATGAGGAATGAGCAGTGCCAAGCGACAAGCCATCCCCATAAAAGTCCTTGCAAGGCGTGATTTAGAAAGCCGTGTATCCCCGCGTTCCTTTATCCAATCAGTCCACGTTTACCAAATCGTACTCCACTGACCCAACCCCTAAGTCGGCGGCAAAACCGATTGTGAGCTGACCGTGGCGGGAGTTCACGCGTTCCAGGAAGTGGTCGCGCCCCGGATCGTCAGAATGCTCAATGAGATCGAGGCAGGCGCGGTCGAGGGCAACCGGATCGGTCGAGGCGAGAATGCCGATGTCGTGCATGCAGGGATCCTCCGCAATGGCACAGCAGTCGCAGTCCACGGAGAGATTGCACACGATGTTGATATACGCTGCCTTACCCGCGAAGAGATCGGTGACGGAGCTTGCCGCGTCCGCCATAGACGCAAGGAACGTGTCCTGCTCGCACGTGTTGCTCCAGAGTCCGTCCTGCGTTTTCCAGGTGCCGCCGGAGTGGATCCACGCCTTGCCGTCCGAGGAAGCGCAGCCGATCGACAGCTGCTTCAGCGCGCCGCCGTAGCCGCCCATCGGATGCCCCTTGAAGTGGGACAGCACGAGCAGGGAATCGTAGGTGAGGAGATTTTTGCCGACATAGTTTTCATGCAGTACCTTGCCGTTTTTCACCGGCAGTACCGCATCCGGCCCCTCTGCGTCCAGCAGATCGACCGGGAATATCTCCGACCAGCCGTGGTTCTTCAGCAGTTCCCGGTGCTTCTCCGTCGTGTTGCGCGCACCGCCGTATGCCGTGTTGCACTCGACCACGGTGCCGGATACCGCGTCCACCATCGGTTTTAGAAACGCCGGGTGCAGATAGTTCTGGTTGCCCTCTTCGCCGGAGTGTACCTTCACCGCCACGCGTCCGGGCAGCGCAATCCCCAGATGCCGGTACAGAGAAACAACGGATTCCGGCGTAAGGGAGCTTGTGAAATATACGGTAGATTTGGACATACTGTAGCCTCCTATGTGATGTAGTTGAGGATAGTATAGCATGAAACGGGGCGGTTGTAAAGGGGGATGGGGAAAATTTGCGGGAAAAAGGGGAATCCCCCGTATCGGGTGATACGGGGGATGGGGGTTAGTCAAGATCATAGTTTCTTGCATAAAATCTGACAAAAAACAAAAAAACAATGCCGTGCGGTGCTAGCATCGCCGAGCGATCGTTTCCATCCCGTAGACGGCGGAGCGTGTGGGGAAAAGGGACGGTTTTCGCGGTTTTCACCTGCCCGACACAAAACTTTCCGCGAAAAGCCACAGAAAAACCGGGGAAGGAATTGCATTGCTCCGGAAAGTATGGTATAATATTGACAGTGTGCCTCCTCTGTAAAAGGGAGGATCCATCGAAAGGAGCAACCGATTTTTCCATGAACGAAAACGCAAAAGTATCCGCGGATCCGAAAAAGACCCGGCGGAACACGATTCTCATCATTGCCGCAGTCGTCGTCATTGCCGCTGTAGTCATAGGACTGGCGATTTACGCGAACACCTCGACCTCGAACACCTCGATGAGAAACACAGTCGCGCTCTCCAGCGAGCATTACGAGGTCAACGGCGCGATGATGACCTACTTCTTCTACAGCACCTATCAGTCCTACGCAAGCATTCTCTCCACCTATTACGGACTGGACACCTCGACCTCGCTGAAATCCCAGACCTACTCCGATGAGGCTACCTGGTTTGACTATATGGCGGCGATGTCCGCGAATTACGTGCAGGAGATCCTCGCCCTCTGCGAAGCCGCGAACACCGCGGGCATGACTGTGGACGCGGACGATCAGGCGACCATTGACGCAAGCATTACCGCGCTGTCGGAAAACGCGCAGGCCGCGGGGTATACGCTCCAGACCTACCTGATGACGGTGTTCGGCGGGAATGTCGAAGAGCAAGATGTGCGCGACTGCCTGAACCTGACCGCTCTCGCTGCCAAGTATTCCGCCAAATTCAACGGGGAGCTATCCTATACCACGGCGGATTATGAAGCCTATTATGAGGAAAACAAAACTACCTACGACGGCGTGGATCTCATCACCTACACGATCAAGCAGAACGATCTGATCGAAAAGGACGCGGACGGCAATCCGACAGGCAGCGTATCCGATGCGGCGGCAAAGGCAGAGGAGGCGGCAGCCACCATCGCAGCCGCTGCGACCGCCGAGGATTTTGAAGCCGCTATCGCCGCCTACGCCGTGAACAATCTCGGCTACAGCGAAGCAGATGCGGCGGATCTTGCCTCCAACTGCGGTGTCACCCATCTGACCGCCACCGATGGAAATGAAGCCAGCGATTGGGCGTTCTCCGCCAATCCGGGCGACACCACGATCATCACCGAAAGCGGCGGCACGTCCTACTCCGTCTACTTCCTCGTGAAGAGCGCGTACCGGGACGAGACGGCGACCAGATCCGTGCGCCACATCCTCATCGGCACCGATGCGTATGATGACGCACAGGCAACGGCAGATGAGGTGTATAAGACGTGGGAGGATGCAGACTTTTCGCTCGATACCTTTGAATCGCTCGTCACCGAATACAGCACCGATACCGGCTCCACGACGACAGGGGGACTTTACGAAAATGTATCTCCCGGTGAAATGATCACGGAATTCAACGACTGGCTCTTTGACGGCGCGCGGCAGCCGGGCGATCACGGTATCGTCGAGACGACCTACGGCTATCACATTATGTATTACGTCGGAGAGGGCCAACCGAGCTGGGTATGCGACGCCGATGAAGCCCTGCGCAGCGATGCGTACACGGCAATGCTGGAGGAAAATTCCAGCTCGATCCAGACGAACGCAGACGTGATCTATTCCATCAACGCGTAAGTTTCGGACAACACGATACACAAATAACAGAGAAAGCCGCACGATCCATGCACCACTCTCTTTCGGAGGCAGCGATGGAGAAAGGCGGCTTTTTCCGTGCAGACATCTGTAATGAACAGGTAAGTGCGGAGAACTTCCCGTACGGGATCCCTCCGCGGAAAGGATCAGTATGAACCGCATTATCCATGTCCGCGATACCGGTGCGACCGGGGACGGGGAACACAACGATGCACCGGCGATACAGGCAGCCCTTGATTCCGGCGCCGCTATCGTGTATATTCCCGCCGGAGAATACCGCATCGGTGAGACCCTGCGCGTGCATTCCGATACCCACATCCTTTGCGACGGTATGGCGCGGCTGTTTCTATGCGAACGGAAACCGAAAAAGCGCGGCGATTTCCTCCTGACAAACGCCGATACGGAATCCGGCAACCGCAACATTACCGTGACCGGCGGTATCTGGGACGGCAACTACGATGGAAAGAACAACAACAAACCTGCCGACCTGTTCGCATCGGATGCGTGGTCCGGCGCGACATTGAACTTCTGCAACGTGGAGAATCTGACCCTGTCCGGACTCGACATGCGCAATTCCACGGTATACTATATCCGCATGGCAAGACTGCGCCACTTTACGATCCGGAATATCCGCTTCTCTTCCGAAAAGCTGGCGTTCAATCAGGACGGGCTCCATTTCGGCGGCCATGTGTACGACGGTCTGATCGAGAATGTCACCGCATCTCCGGGACAGACCAACGACGATCTCATTGCCTTAAACGCCGACGATTCCTTGGCACGGCTGGAAAATTTCGATCTCTGCCGCGGCCCGATTGAGGATGTGGTGATCCGCAATGTCTTTGCTGAAGACTGCTATACGGCGTTCCGCCTGCTCAGCGTGACCTCTCCGATCCGTCGGATCACCATTGAGAATGTGTACACCGGGTGCCGCCATTTCGCTGTCAACATCGACGGTGCGCGCTATTGCCGTACACCGCTTGTCACAGAGTCGGAATATCCGCGCGGCGCGGGACTGCTTGACGATATCATAGTACGCAATATGCACGTCTGGACAACGATGGAATCCGCCGAGAGGGGACTGATTGTGTGCGAATCGATCCCGAAAAACGTCCGTGTCGACGGATTTGTTCGCCACACAGAACGGGACAAAATCCCGGAAAAGCCGTCCATCTCGATCCGCAATCTGACGGATACCGCGGTGGTTTGCCGAATGGACGAGGGCGTGGAGACGGTGCAGCTGCGTGAGAAAACGGATACCTTTGTACGAAACGGCTCCATCCACTCCCTGTGGCTCGATTCCGCGGCGGAGAACACCACCGTGCCGGAAACAGAAAGGTAAAGAGATATGTTCTATAACGGCTTTGAGCTCTACAATGTAGCTGCGCTCCTGCCGCATCCGGACGGCGGCTGGCGGATGTCCCGTGTCCCGGCGGATGTGCGCGCGGCGATGAGCGACCAGGGGCAGCGGATGGCGTGCAACACAGCCGGGTGCGAGTTCCGCTTCGTCCTCCAATCTGGGAACGCGAAAATCACGCTGCGCATGGATACGCCCGGCGCGTATACGACCGCGATCCTCTATTTCGGGGGTGTGCAGTCCGGCTGGCAGACGCTTTCTTATACGATCGGCTATGAACCGACGACGATCACGCTGGAGAATCACCCAAATTCCGCCATGCTCCGGAGGATCAGCGATGCTGCCGGATACGCTTACGATCCGTGTGTGCTCCGGCTGACCTTCGATTCCGCGCAGCTCATCCTCATGGATGCGCAGGGAGACGTCCGGCCGCCGGAACTATCCGAGGTGCCGGAAAAGCGCTTCCTGATGTATGGCTCCTCGATCACACACGGCAGTCTTGCCTGCTCCGCCAATCTCACATATCTCGCACAGATCGGCGCACGGCTGGACGCGGATTTCTACAGCTTCGGGTTCGCGGGTTCCTGTCTCCTGGAGCGTGCGGTCACTGATTATATTGCCGAGCAGGGTAGTGAGAGAAACCCGCGCACCTGGGATTTCGCGATCTTGGAGTTGGGGATAAACGCACTGGGATTGCCTGCGGAGGAATTTACCGCGCGTGTGGACTATCTCCTCGACACGATACTGCGGAAAAATCCCGGCAAAAAGATCTTTGTGATCGATATTTTCTATCATTTGGGTGATTTTTCGGGGGATACGAAGACAGCCGCCTTCCGCGAGATCGTGCGAAAAGCTTGTGAAAAACGCGCCTGTGCGTATCCGCAGCTGTACCATATCGACGGCAGAACGATGCTTTCCGGGCTACGCGGACTGTCGGGAGATTTCGTGCATCCGAATGTCGCGGGCGTGCGGGAGATCGCCGACAATCTGACGCGCGTTCTCACAGAAAACAAATGCTTTGAAAGGGTATGAATTTCGTTCTATGTCCACACTTGCCAAATATCTGATCGTGTTCGGTATGTCCATGGTTCCGGTGATCGAGCTTCGCGGCGCGGTGCCGTATGGTGTTGCCTCCGGATTGCCGTTATTGCCGGTGCTGATTACCGCGATTCTCGGCAATATGGTGCCGGTGCCGTTCATCTTACTCTTTATCCGCGGAATCCTTGGCTGGATGAAAACGCGCGAGGGATTTCTCAGAAAGATCGCGGAAAAACTGGAAGCGCGTGCACTGTCGAAAAGCGACGTTCTCGAAAAATACGCTGCGCTTGGACTCTTCATGTTTGTGGCGATTCCGCTGCCGGGTACCGGTGCGTGGACGGGTGCGCTCATCGCTGCCGTGTTCCGGCTGAAAGCGAAGCACGCGATTCCCGCGATCTTTATCGGAGTGATTTCCGCCGGAGTCATCATGTCGATTTTGTCCTATGGGATCAAAGCACTAATTTGAGAGAGGAGAGAACTGTATGATCGTTCGGGTGCAGCAGAATAAGCCGGCGTTTACATCGGCCGGAATGACCGGAACCGCGCTTGGCAGAACGTACACGGTGACCCGTGACTGTATTTTGCGCGACGGGAAGCCGTATATCTACCGGATGGGGGAACTTCATTATTCCCGTGTGCCGGAGACGGATTGGGAAACGGAGCTGCGGAAGATGAAGGATGGCGGGATCGATGTGGTCGCGTCGTATGTGTTCTGGAACCATCACGAGAAAGAGGAGGGCGTATTTGATTTTTCCGGCAGGTGCGATATACGCCGTTTTGCCTCGCTTTGCGCCTCGCTTGGACTGCCGTTCTTCCTGCGGATCGGGCCATGGGCGCACGGAGAAGCGCGGTACGGCGGATTCCCGGATTGGCTTGTGGCGAAAAATCTTCCGCTGCGCAGTCTGGATCCAACGTACATGGCATATGTGCGGCGGCTGTATGCACACATTTACGCGGAACTTGCCGGATGCGATGGCATCATCGGAATCCAGGTGGAGAACGAACTTACCGGAAACAGTGCCTATCTTGCCGCACTGCGGGAGATGCTGGTGCAGATGGGTTTTCGCGCACCGATCTGGTCGGCAACCGGCTGGGGCGGCGCACGACTGCCCGATTCGCTCTGTCCCATGTTCGGCGGCTATCCGGAGGCACCGTGGGAGGGACATACACACGCGCTGGAGCCAAACGTGAACTACTTTTTCTCCCCTCGGCGCGAGGACGGCGTGATCGGCGCGGATTTGCTTGGAAATACGATCGCGGCGCAGGAGGACTCCCGCTGCCGGTATCCGCTCCTGACCTGTGAGCTTGGCGGCGGCAATCAGAACACATACCACCGTCGTCCGCTTTTCCATGAGACGGACATCACCGCGCTTGCAGTCTGCAATCTCGGCTCCGGCGTGAACGGACTGGGGTACTATATGTATCACGGCGGTGTAAATCCCGTGGAACGCACGGCGGACGGCGATCTGGTCACGTATCAGGAAAGCCGTGTCACCGGATACCCGAACGATTGCCCGATCGTGTCCTATGATTTTCAGGCACCGTTGGGAGATTGCGGTCAGATCCGGGACAGCTACTACGGACTGCGGGAGATCCACCGGTTTCTGGAGGCGTATGGGGAAGAGCTTGCCGTGATGCCCGCCTGCTTCCCGGACGAGTTGCCGCGCGATCCTGCGGATACCGATACGGCACGGATCGCAGTACGCTCCGATGGGGAGAGAGGTTTTGTCTTTTATAATAACCACATCCACGGGGGAAGCATGGGGGAAAAGCATACGGAGCTTGTTGTCCAAACGGCATCGGAGTCGATTACGATTCCCCTTACACTGCCGGAGAACGGCTGCGGGATCTTCCCGTTTGGACTGCGCATCGGCGGAGAAACGGTGCGCTATGTGACCGCCATGCCGGTAGAGTGTGCGGAGAACCGGATCGCCTTTGTACCGCTGCGCGGCGTGGATCCCGTGATCTGCTTTGCGGACGGTACGGTGCGGCCGCTTGTGGAAACGGGTGAATGCGGCGGCGTGACGCTTGTGCTGGAGGATTCCGCGCGTCCGACGATCCGCCTCGGTGAAAAGCTGCCTTGCGCACGGGTGGAAAACACGCTCTCCTTTGAAGCGTTTGCGCACCTGCGTCGGCTGGACGGCTCTACGCTTGCCGATCATACCGTGGAGTACGCGGCGTCTATTCCGGAGAACGTCGATACCATAGCGATTCGCGTGCGCGGTAATGTCGCCGCTGCCTATGGGATGGACGATACACCGCACCTCCTGTCTGATCACTTCTGCGATGGGGATCTCTGGTATGTCGATGTGCGGGGAGTGCGCGCACTCCGACTGAAACTTCAGCCGCTTCTGCCGGAGGATCGCGGGACGATCTATCTGGAAACGGATATGCCGGAGGGAATCGCGGAGCCGGAGATATTCTGCGTGTGACAAAGAAAAAGCCGGGAAAGCCTTCCTTTATGAAAGCTTTCCCGGTGTTTTTTTGGAAACGATGCCCCCATCGGGATTTTACGTCAAAAGCATGGGATGAAAGGGCTTTGGGTGCGAAATCAACCTGAGATCGGCGGTTTCTATTCTTACATTTTGTCTACGGGATAGAGAAGCTTAAGCTGGTTGATCTTGCTCTGGTACGCTGCCTGCTGCTTTTCGCCGCGGAGAGCCTCCGTCAGTTCCTCCCGGATGTCCGCGTATTTGACATCGCCGCCCTCTTCCTTCTTGTTCAGTCGGATGATGTGGTAGCCGAACTGCGTCTTGACCGGACCGGCAGTCTGACCGACCTCCATCGCGGCACACGCGTTTTCAAATTCGGGAACCATCTGCCCGGAGGTGAAATCGCCCAGATCGCCGCCCTGTTTGCCGGATGGACAGGTGCTGAACTGACGCGCCGCGTCCTCAAAGGTGATTTCGCCCGCTTGGATCTGACTGAGCAGCTCATTCGCCTTCTCCTCGGAATCGACGAGAATGTGGCTGGCGTTGTAGTTGGTGCCGGACACGAATTTGTCTTTGTTTTCTTCGTAGTACTTCTTGACCTCTTCCTCGGTCACGCGCACTCTCTCAACGGCCTTCTGCACCGCGTAGCTCGTGAGCATTTCCTCCTTGATCGCCTGAAGCTGTTCCTTGAACGCGGGTTCTCTTTCGTACAGATTGCGCTGCGCGTCCAGTAAAAAGAGCCGTTTGTTGATGAGCTGCTCAAGAACCATCGCTCTGCCCTGCGGCGTATTGTAGCTCTGTCCCCGCTGCCCCATTCTGGCAATCTCCCGGCTGACGTCCGCCTCCGTGATCGGTTTTCCGCCGACGGACGCTACGATTTTATCTTCCCCCATGGTGGTGTCTCCTTTGTTCTGTAAGATGTATGCTTGGAAAGACGCTGTTCACCGATGAACGGAGACAGCATTTTTTGCCCTATTATACCATAACTTGCACGGATTTGCAAGAGGTTTTGAAAAACTGACGGTGTATACGGTCTGTATTGTAAAGAGATACGTCAGCCGCAAACCGGCATTTTCGCGATGCGCACAGCGAAGTCGAGAATGTCCCCGGTGATCTCACCGTATGCCTCGCCCTCGTTCAGAATCTCGTGGCGCAGACCTGCATACAGCTTCATTTCCACAGGCGTACCGGATTTTTGCAGTCGCTTGTATACCGCCGTCACACCACGTCCGTGGTCGCCCACCGGATCGTCACAGCCGGATACAAGCAGAACCGGGGTGGATCCCATGCCATCAAAAAACGCCTTGCTGTTGGCGAACCGCTGGAGCCGCACGAGATCCTCCATGGCGGCGGCGGAAAACCGGAATCCGCATAACGGATCGGCGCGGTACGCGGCGCGATTGGCGGGGTTCGCACTGAGCCAGAGACTGCCGCCGTCACCGGAGAATCCTCGGTCATACGTGCCAAACGCCAGCCTTTCGAGAAACGGCGAGCGGTGCTTCCCGCCGCGCAGAGCCTTCACAAGGCGGATCGCACAAAGTCCTATCCCGGATAGCGGATTCGGGCCGCCCGTTCCCATCACGATCAGTCCATCCGGTGTTCCGTGAAGCACCGATGCGGTGCGCACGACGAAGGAACCCATGCTGTGTCCCATGAGAATGTACGCTGCCTTTGCCGGATACGCTGCCATCACGTGCCGACGCACCGCTGCCACATCGTCTGCGAGAAGCCGCCAGCCGTTTTTGTCCGCAATATGCCCCAACTCCGCGCTGTTGGATACCGTGTGACCGTGACCGAGATGATCGTGTCCAAAGGCGATAAAGCCCCGTGCGGCAAGGTCGGAGAGAAATCGATCGTACCGCCCGATATGCTCCGCCATGCCATGAACCACCTGAAAATACCCGACCACGGCAGTTCCCGGTGCGGGAAGATAGACGCGCGCGGCAATTGGATGCACGCCATCCGTGGAGGGAATGGAAAGAGAAACGCAGGTCATTGTGTATGCCTCCTATATTGTACGCGCCGCTGCGATCGCATGGCTCCAGCCGTCTGCCCATTTCGCACGTGTATCGGTATCAATCTGCGGATCAAACCGGGCGGCAATGCTGTTTTCCGGGATTTCGTCCCTTGTGCGATAGAAGCCGACCCCTAAACCGGCAAGACAGGCCGCGCCCCACGCGGTTGCTTCGGTGATCTGCGGACGGAGGACAGGCACGCCGGAGAGATCGGACTGGAACTGCATCAGAAAATCGTTCGCTGCCGCGCCGCCGTCCACCCGCAATGCCGAAATCGGATGATCCACATCCGTGCGCATGGCGGCAAGGACATCCTCTGTCTGATAGGCGATCGATTCCAGTGCGGCGCGGACGATATGCGCCCTGCCGGAGCCGCGTGTCAGTCCGGTGATCGTTCCTCTGGCGTTCGGATCCCAGTACGGTGCGCCCAGTCCCGTGAACGCCGGCACAATGTACACCCCGCCGGTGTCGGATACGCTTTGGGCGAGCTGTTCGGACTGTGCGGCATGGTCGATCAGGTGCATCTCGTCCCGCAGCCACTGGATCACAGCCCCGCCGACAAAGACACTCCCCTCCAAGGCGTATTCGACAGGTCTGCCCGTCTCTCCCGCTGCGATGGTTGTAAGCAGTCCGCAGCGGCTGTCCACGGCAGTCTGTCCGGTGTGCATGAGAAGAAAGCATCCGGTACCATACGTATTTTTCGCGTCGCCCGGTGCAAAACAGCGGTGTCCGAACAGAGCGGACTGTTGATCCCCGGCGATTCCGGCAAGCGGCACAGGCGTACCGAGAATGGCGATCTCCCCATAGTGTTCTCCGGATGAGCGCACCTCCGGCAAAATACACCGTGGGATCCCGAACAGGGAAAGCAGTTCCTCATCCCATGCGTCGGTGTGAATGTTGTAGAGCATGGTGCGCGCGGCGTTGGTGCGGTCGGTGACGTGGATCCTCCCGTCTGTGAGCTTCCACGCGAGCCACGTATCGACGGTTCCGGCGGCAAGCTCTCCCCGTTGTGCACGGCGGAGCAGATCGGGATTTTCCCGGAAGATCCACTCCCATTTTGTGGCGGAAAAATACGCGTCCGGGCGCAGTCCGGTTTTTGCACGGATTGCCCTGTCACAGCCGTCCGCGTACAGAGCCGTGCATCGATCCGCGGTACGGCGGCATTGCCACACAATCGCGGGGGCGACGGGGACACCGGTTTTCCGATCCCACAAAATCGCCGTTTCTCTTTGATTCGTGATCCCGACCGCGGCAATCTCATCCGGATGGATCCCGCTTTTTGCAACACATTCGGTCAGAGCTGCCATCTGCGCGGCGTAAATGTCCATCGGATCCTGCTCGACCCAGCCGGGGTGCGGATAAATCTGCCGGATCGCCTGATTCGCCGTCGCGACAATCCCGCCGTCCCGCGCAAAGAGGATCGCCCGTGCGCTGGTTGTGCCTTCATCGAGAGCAAGCAGATACTTTTTCATGGAAGGAAGCCTCCTTGTGAAACGAATTTCTTTCCTATAGTATACCACATATCCATGACGTGTGGGACGGGATCCGGTGAATTTTATGGAAATTTTCCGTCATGGGACAGGTTGGAAAAAATCATGACTAAACTGTGAAAAAAATACGCAAAATTCTTGACAAATCTGTGCGAACATGGTATACTCAACATACCACATACTATGCGGGTGCCTTGCACGGGACGACCGCGAACCCCATTTTTATCACAATGCGAAAGGATTATGACCATGAAGAAGATTCTCTCTGCCGTACTGTGTGCGGTTTTGATGCTTACCCTTTGTGTAGCAGTCAGCGCGGAGGATGTGCTGTACCATTTCGAATGTGAGGACGGCGAAATCACCGGAGCTGCCAAGGAATACAAGGATGGCAATATTCAGGATGTTCCCATTGCCTCGAACGGCAAGATCGTAGGCTTGGGCGGCACGAACGACGCGCCCCAGATGGCATCCACCGTTACCTTCCCGGAAATCAATCTCGAAAAGACCGGCGTATATAAGATTGCATTCTGCTACGATACCAACGCGGGCGACACCAAGAAGGCCGACATTCTCGTGGACGGCGAACGCTACGAGGTGGAGATCAACATGGACGAGCTGCCGGAGCTGTACGGTGAGGAATTCCGTACCTATGAACTGACCATCACGCTGGAGGCCGGCAAGCACGTTATCGCCGTCACCACCTCCGAGGACTTCAACCGTGACGCGAACGCAGGTGACGTGGTCAAGAGCGTCAACGCCGACTACGTGGAAGTGATCTTTGTAGAGGAAACCGCAGCCGAAACCGAGGCGGAGGTCGTAGATAACGCCGCCGCAGCGGAAGTGGTGGCAGCACCGAAGACCGCTGATTTCGCCGTTTCCGCAATGGTTCTTCTCCTCTCCGCCGGCGCAGCATACGTGGTATCGAAGAAGCACTGAGCCAAAACAGCATAACAAACGCCCGCTCTGTGGATCGTGCAGTCCATGGAGCGGGCACTTTTTGCGGTTTTTGTCAGGAGGAATGAATAGGGCTTGATAAGAATGAGGAGAATGGCACCTCTCTCATTCCTTTCGCAGGGTAATGTACCACCGGTCGCACTTCTCGTCCGGTTTGCCTCCGTCTATGGTGCCGTGGCAGGCGACCCAGGTGAGTCCGGCGGCCTTGGCGTGATTTTGCAGGGCGCGCATACCGTAGCAGCGTTCACGGGTCACGCCGTCGGAGCGTTTGTATAGTCCGGATTTCTGTTTCTCAAAAACGGTGAGGTAGAAATCGCACACATCGCCCTTTTTCGACAGGCGATTGGACCAGCACAGCACCGCTCCGTCCTGTTCAAGGAGATAATCGTTATCGGCGTATTTCGTGCGGAATTTCGCGGGTGTATTCACGTCAAAGAGGAAGAGTCCGCCGGGATTGAGGTATTGCGCGACGAGATGGAAGCAGTCGGCAAGCTCGTCCCGGCCGGTGAGGTGATTGATCCCGTCGAGACAGCAGACCACGCAGTCCACGGTGCCATACAGTTCAAAATCCGTCATGCTTTCGTGAAGCCAGAGGACATTTTCGATCCCCTCTTCCCGCAGTCTTACCTCGGCAACGGAGAGCATCTCCTCGGAAATATCGAGCGCGGTCATGTCGAAGCCGCGTCTGCACAGCTCGCGGGTCATGGAGCCTGTACCACAGCCCAGTTCCAGAAGGAGGGACGGCTTGCCCTCTCCGCGAAATTCCCGTTCGATTTGCGCGGTGATAGAATCTGCCCACTTTTCGTAATCAACGTCCTCGTTCAGTCTGTTGTACACGGGAGCGAGAGCGGTGTATCCATCCATTGCGCAACTTGCCATTACGGATTCTCCTTTTCGGTTTTGGAATTGCTGTCGGCATCATAGGGGCCTGGATTACTGCCGAGCCGTTCCAGTACCGCGCTGTATCCATCGGTACCATACCGGAGGGATCGGTTGATACGGCTGATGGTGGCGGTGGACAGCCCGGTTGCCTCGGTGATCTCGGTGTAGATCTTATTGTCCGACAGCATCTTTGCACCGCACATCCGCTTCGCCATTTCCTCGATTTCTTTGATGGTGCAAAGATCCTCGAAAAAATTGTAGCAGTCGTCCACGGTTCGGAGGGTCAGTATCGCCTGAAACAAATAATCCTTCTTCTTATCTCTTTTGGGCTGAGCCATATCTATCATTCGCATTTATGAGAACTTTGGAGGAGAAACGGGGGATGCCGTTTTCGTTTCCCCTCTGGGTATGTTCTATTTTTCTGCGTTTCCTTTCGTAACGGTATCTGTCGATATTATAGCACATTCCAACGGGAAGTTGCAAGGGCTTTCACGAAATAAAGTGTTAAAATATGCGCCGTGGGACTTGCATATCGGATGGAAGTGGTGTATACTATGGCAAACGGCAAAAATTTTGGGAATGCGCTGCCTATACTGAGATTTTGCACCGAGAAGCACGAATATGTGTTTTTGGGCGTAAAAGAAATAGGCAGTCTATGAAGCGTTTCCTTAGAAAACGGAGGCATGGTAAAAATGCTTGGAAAGGCGAAAAAGACAATTGCGCTGCTGCTTTTGGCGGCGATACTGACCGGATGCGGCAGCGGGACGGCTGTCACGGAGACAGAGGCGAACGGTGTCGGGGACACAGAGCAGACAGTCGCGGAAACAGAAACGGAAACAGAGGCGGCGGATCCGGTGGCGGATCGCGATTTTGAAGGTGCGGAATTTCGAATTACAACGAGCAAATCCGGGACGCAGCACTATATATTCACGATCACGGAGCTGACCGGAGACGTGCTGAACGATGCGATGTATAACCGCACCAAGGCAATTGAGGAAAAATTCAACATCGTTTTTGCGGAGGATAACGTTGAGTCGGATTCGATGAAGGCTACGGATACGCTTGTGAATCAGGTTCAGTCCGGCGATACGACATATGATCTGGCGATGCTTCTGGAGCGTCACGCGTTCGCAAGGGCGCAGGAAGGTTATTTCATGGATGTGACAACGCTGCCGGACGTTCATATCGACGCAGATTGGTGGCTGAAGGACATCAACGACACAATCAATTTCAGCGATGCGCGTTATATCACTTACGGCAGCGCGAATCTCGGCATATACGATTTCACGCACGTGCTGCTGTTTAATAAAAATATGGTCGCCGATTTGGGACTTGACGATCCCTACGAGCTGGTATCCTCCGGCGCGTGGACGATGGATAAGTTCAGCGAAATGGCACATACGGCGATTCAGGATGTAAACGGCGACGGCGAGTTCGGAAAAGAGGATATTTACGGCTATGTCGGCGGATCGAACATGCTGTTGATGAATTTCGTGACGGCGGCGCGGAGTCGGACGATCGAGCGTACGGCGGACGGCGTAAAGATTGCGCTGCTGACAGACACGCGGATCGCGGATGTATGCGAGACGGTGGCGAACATGGTCTGGGAGGCGGGCTTCTGGTACACGAAATCGGATAACTCGAACAACTACTATCTGACGGATACGTATTTCCAGGACGATCAGGCGTTATTCGCAGATCACACGTTCTATTCGGCTTGTCTGCTGCGGGATATGGTGTCGGATTTCGGTATCATCCCGTTCCCGAAATATGACGAAGCGCAGGAGCAGTACGGCTCTGTAGCGGAAGCAGGCAGCCGGATCACGACGGTTCCTGCAATGGTGAAGGATCCGGAATTGGTGGGCGCGGTACTGGAAATGATGCACTATCTCTCCTATCGCGATGTCATGCCGGCGTACTACGAGACAACGCTGAAGCAGAAGGTGAGCCGGGACAGCGTATCCGCGCAGATGCTCGATCTGATTCTCAACAATGTCTACTACGATCTGGGCGCGACAATGTTCAACGATGCGATCAAGGATGGCATTTTCGCCTCCTATCTGAAGGGCAATCGCACTGATTTTGTCTCCCGCGTCGAAAAGAAGATCCCCGCTATCGAAAAAGCCATCGTAGCTGCGGGCGGCGTGGTAGTGCAGTAATCATCTTTTTTACGTATAAAACCGCTCTATCGGGAAATTCCCGGCAGGGCGGTTTCGTTTTGGAAGGAAGTGCTGTTTTGTGTGGAAAATTTGTAAGGATGCGCTGAATACATCCACCCTACATTAGTGTTTTCAGAAAGATTATCGGCTCCTTTGGGCGAAAAGAATTTCCGAAAAAGGAGCCGACAATCGTTTTTTCAGTTTTCGGTCTATATAAGGGAATGTTGTGTGCGGTGTGTCCTTATGAAAGCCATTGAGAACGGTCAAAGATCTGGCTCCACGCCATATTGCCGGCAGCATCGCGCACCTCTACGCGGAGGAAGCGGTCGTTCTGCTGGGGTGTGTATTCGCCGTGGGTCAAACGCTCGCCGTCCGCCGCCGTATCTGCACGATGACCGCTCCAGACCAGGTTGGAGAAGTAGACGATCTCGCAGACCGGGGAGCAGTCCACGAGGAGCTTGCCGCCTTCGATGCGCACGTACAGCTCCGGCCCCTGTGTTGCGTAGAATCGTTTTGCCGCGATCGCCGCGAGGATCGATTCACGCGTGCATTCCTCGGCTTCCACCATGATGAAGCTCCGGCACGCATCAAAGCCAGGCACATAGAAGTGTACGTCGTCGTCTGCGATCAGGGGCAGATATACCCCGCGTGAGGCAAGCATGTCCACGATCAGACCGCTGTACGGACGGGCGTTGCGCGGCAAACCGGATACGGAATTGTAGATTTCCGTCATGTCAAAAATATTGCCGTAGCGCAGGATCTGGTCAGGCGTATCCAGCGACCATGCCGGATGCGCGATATTTGCCAGTCCCCCGTTTGCGTGGATGCGCTCCACGGCTTCACCCGGCGTCATCGCTCGCGTGATCTGCGGATCCCGCTCCATGCCGAGTGCCACAATGTGGTATACGCCATCCGCCGGATCGGATCCGAAATCGTATTCACAGCCGGAGAGAAGGAGCATCCCCTCGTATGCGCCTGCGTCACTCACCTTCCAGTGATCCGTGCGGGCAAGAAAATCATATCCCTTCGATTTGTATAGGGCATAGCATTCCTCCGGCGAGATTCTGCCGTCCGATTCCGTCGTGTGGGTATGCAGATTGCCCTTGAACCATTTGCGTCCCTGTGCGTCAGTGAACATAGATAACCCTTCTTTTTTCTACTGAATTTTACAATAAGTATACCACAATCTGAAACGGTTCGCAAGCACAAACCCGATGAATTTGCGCCTGCGCAGCTACACCGGATTGCGGGATGAGACGGAAAATGGTTTATGGGGAAAATAGATGAAAAAGGACCGCCGTCGGAGCGATCCTTCTTTCCGTTTGTTACCCCAAAAATTCCGCAATCGGGAACCGTGTGAGACGAATGTGCTTGCGCGCCACCGTGTACGACATGTACGCGTAGCCGCCGCAGAGATCCGTGTAGGGATAGAACAGGCTGTCGTGCATGTCCGCCACCGCAACCGGCGTGCTCGCGGCGGGATTTTCGCGGTTGATCTTCACGATCCCGAATCCGTTCCGGTCGATCGGCGCGTGGATGAGGTACAGATCCCCCTTGTACCGGATGAAATCCGAGCGGGACTGCGCATCGCGGATCAGCGTCGGCACCGCCCACATCCCGGTTTTCAGGTCATACGCGGTGAGAAAACCCTGCATACACTCATCCTGGCGCACAAAGTACCAGCACTTGTCCCCGATCACATACACGGCGTTTTCCCACAGTGATTCGTTGATGAAATCGGGAGCGGCTACATATTCCCATGTCACAAGATCGCGGCTTTTGATGATGCAGTTGAAGTTTCCGGAGTACGCGCCTGTGTAATACCATAGTTTTCCGTTTTCCACGTGCGTGGACAGCTTCTGCATGATCCCGATGTCGCTCCACATGGGCTTGTGCGCGATTCCGTTAGCCGACAGCGCACCGATCATGCCGCGGATGGAAAAGTCGTTTTCCACATTCCCCACGCGGAACCGGTTCGGGCGGATTGCGGAAAGGGTCGCAGTGGAGATGGTATACGTGCAGTAGAAACGGTAGTATAAATTGTCCGCGGAGGCGGTCCATAGGAGGTAGAGCGTGTCCGCATCGTCCTCCCGCCGGAGTAAAATCGTATCGTATACGCGGTCGATGTGCCGTCCGTCCAGGGTGTCGCCCGCCTTCTGGAGCCGGAGGATTACCATTTTGTCGGTGTCTAAGGTTATGTTTTCCTCTGTCGCGCCGTGTATCGGACAGAACGCGAATCGCGCTTCCTGATACGCCGGATCCTCCGCGTCCGTCCCGGTGTTTGCGTAATAGGTCATGTAGAGCACGTCCCCGACAATGGCAAAAGTCGAGACATGCACCATTTTGTCTATGGGATCCTCCGGATGCGCCGCACAGTACACTTCGTTTTTCTCAAAATCCGCGAGGATATGCGCCTGTATTTCGGCGGCAAGCCTGTCTCCGACTGCCTTTGCCGCAGGATCGTTTTGCGGACGGAGATACCCATGATAGGGCGAGATTGGCGCGGACGGGGTGACGCGCTCGGGCTTGGAGGGGTCTGTCGGTACGTCCGGCGTAAAAATGCCGTCGGCAGGGGGAAGAATGGTGATGTTTGGCATAGGAGAGCCTTTCTTTGGTGTATTGGGATAAGCTGTTCCTTTATTGCAGTGGCAAGGTTGACGGGAACCGCATTGCCGGCGATAATATTCTGTTTTGGCTGTGACAGTATTCAGAAATTGCACCTATCTCAATAGTAAATCGAGTGGGACAGAGCGTTCCACATCCTGTAAGGGAAACGGATCTGTCTGATATAGAATTATTCGGCAGTTTCCGAGAACGCCGCGGCGATTTTTTCCACTGCCTTACTCCAAGTGTTTGATTTTTTCTCCATACTGGACATGAAATCCGAACGGTTCGCGGTGACGTAATCGCGCATGGTGCCGAGGATGTTCACGTTCATCTGCTGGCACATGAAGCCAAGGTCACAGTAATACGAATTGCGGATGATTTCCAGGCATGCGAGCGATTCTTCGTCCCGTATGGATTTTCCATCTATGCATACGTCCATGTATGCCGGCATGACGGTCATGTACGAGATGTATGCCATATCCTCCATTACGCGGCTGACCATATCCGTGTCTGCAACGATTGCCGGGAAACAGAGCACAGTACCGATATTTGCCTGCGTGTGAATGGCGTAGTTCTGTTGATTTTCATTTGCCTTAGGCATGGGAACGACACCAAAGTCAGACTCGGATTGGCGCATCCGTTCCACACATTTTATATTACCAACCCAGAATAATGCACGATCTTCCGTGATTGCCCATTCCGTCCAGTATTCTCTGGCCTCTGTTTCGGTGCTGGTTCTGTCCACCAAGAACGATCCGGTCTCTACAGACAGCAATTTTTTGATGCCATCCATGATGTCGGCAAATTCCTCGCTATACATTTGTAGCACCGGCAGGTCGTTTTCATCCTTGCCGATCATCTGGTAGCCGGTGCCGGAGATGAAGCAGTCCACGCAGAAGTTGTTTGCGATCAGGCCGAGTCTGTCGTCTTTTGTAATCTTACCGTCGCCATCCAGATCGGAGGTTACCGCGGAAATCATTTCGCACGCCTTGTCAAAAGTCCAGTGACCGTCCAAAACGATTTCGTAGAGATCTTCCAGCTGGTGGTTTTGGTGTACCACTTTATTGAAAATAATACAGGGAGTGGCGCCGTATGCGTGAATGTTGATGTCCGAGAAGGCGAAGTAATTCTTCCCTTTAATGGAACTGCCGGAAAGCATGGTATCGCTCCAATAGGGCTTCGATAAATCTATATTCGGAAGCTGATGCAGTTCCAGAAGCGTGCCTTTGCTTGCCTGCTGTACACAGAATTGCGCGTTCATGTCTGCACCGGCGTAGGTGGAGTCCCCGGCGGTCACGGCTTTTTGCAGCATAGTTGCGACTGCGCTGTCTCCCTGGCATTCCGTGTATGTCATTTTGAGCTTGTATTTCTCCTCAAGCGCAATCGTACGGTTGTATACGGCATCGTTGACGATTTCACCGGTCAGCGTTTCACCCACAAAGTCCTTGTTTGGCTCAAGGGCGTTGCCATAGTTGTAGAGAATGACAAAATCTGTGCCGCTGTAATCCACGGCTGCAAGCCCCGGATCATAGGATGGTTCGGTTTCCGTTGGTTCGGTTTCCGGTGCGGTATCTGTCTGAATCGTGGGAGTGGTGTCGCTTTCACTAGTTGTTGTATTCCCGCAGGCTGTCAGCGGCAGTGCGGTCAGAATAGCAATCAACAGAGCGGTCAGACGTCTGTTCATAACAAAATGCCTTTCTCTATAATATTTTAAGAATGCGTTGCTTCTGATCGGAATTGTATCATAAAAACGCTGCCATGTCAATATTAGGTTGGGAAAAATGTTGTAAAGTGCAAGAAAAATGAACTACGTATGTCGCTGCCTCTTTTAAAGTAAATCAACAAAGCGCATAGACGGATCTGCAAGTCAAAACGGACAACTTACAGCCAACCTATGCACCAACGGGAATATGCTTGATCGGATATGGCAGGGTATGGATCAGAATGTCGACTGATGGTATTGGGATAGGATGGCCTGTAAGGCGGTTCAGTTCGATTACCATATGCATCTCACTCTCGTTCTATAAGGAAAACGGATCTGTCTAATGAATTGTGTATATTGCCCTTGGCACGAAACAACCGGAGACGGAAGCCTGCTTGACCTCCGTCTCCGGCCGCTTTTGGGGAACTTTTTTACAGCCCCTTCTTTTTGTTAAAACGCAGTGCTTACAAGTTTTCTTACTTGTTGAAGTACCGCTTCAGAAGTCCCGCGAAGGCCTTGCCGTGCCGGGCTTCGTCCTTTGCCATCTCGTGGACGGTGTCGTGAATTGCATCGAGATTGTATTGTTTTGCCAGCTTTGCCAGCTCGTATTTGCCCGCTGTCGCGCCGTTTTCCGCTTCTACGCGCATCGTCAGGTTCTTTTCCGTGGACGGTGTGACGACCTCGCCGAGCAGTTCCGCAAATTTTGCCGCGTGCTCTGCTTCCTCATATGCTGCTTTTTCCCAATACAGACCGATCTCCGGGTAGCCCTCCCGATGTGCGACCCGTGCCATCGCCAGATACATGCCGACCTCGGTGCATTCGCCGTTAAAGTTCGCACGCAGTCCCTCAATTACCTCTTCCGGGACATCTGCCGCCTTTCCCAGACCAACTACGTGTTCCGCTGCCCAAGTCATCGCTTCTTCCTTGACTTCGACAAATTTATCGCCCGGCGCTTTGCAAAGAGGACATTTGTCCGGTCTTACATCCGATTCCACGATTTCTCCGCATACGGTGCATCTCCACTTTTTCATAGCCCATTCTCCTTTGTTTTCTCCGGCGTTTCGCCTGTAATTTGTGTTGTTTTGCGCGATTCTTCGGATTCCGTGCCGTTTTTGCCATCGGATTCACGCGGGATCGTTTTCCGCTTTTTCTGTTTTCTCTGCGCTCTCGGCTCTATCCTCTGCCAATGCCCTCTGACAGGCGGCGCACAGTCCGACCCATTCGATGGTGCAGCCCGTGAGGAGAAACGGAGCGTCCGGATCGCGTCCGGCGGAGAGTACGTTGTCCCTATCGTCCCAGCCGCCGCGCATCGTTACATCGTCCACGAAACCGCACCGGGAACAGACGACGTGCGGATGCGGGGGAAGCGTAATATCGAACCGATCGTCCGTCGTTGTGAAATGGAGCCGCAGAAGCTCCCCTGATTCTGCCGCATCAGACAACACGCGATAGACGGTGCCGAGACTGATCGTCGGATAGTCCGCGGAGATTTTCGCATACACCATTCTCGCAGACGCGTGGCAGTTCATTTCCCGCAGCGCATCCAGAATAATCCGTTTTTGCAGTGTGTTTCGCTTCATATGATACTCATTCTTAAATAAGATTGATTCTTGATAAGAGTATACCACATTGCAACGAATTTGTCAAGGGGGATTTTTTCTTTTTCTTTTGATTTTTTCGTACGAATCTTTGATTTTCTCCCACGTTTACATTTTGTCCCTTGAAACCCGCACGGGGATATACTATAATGTAGCATATCATAAGGAAAAGCAGTGCGTGATGCAAAATTCTGAATGCTTTGCGGGAGCCGGAACGAACAGCTTCGTTTCCGAACGCGACCGCATCCCCATGAAACGGAGGTAGATGTAGATAATGAAGAAAAAAATCTTGGTCATAACCATAGCGGCAGCCATGCTCCTGCTGGCAGGATGCGATAAGGATCCCAATGCGCCGACAGGGATGAAAACGGCGTCCGGGGAAGGCGCGGATTATACGCTGTTTGTACCGGAGGACTGGACGGTGGATATAACGACCGGGGCTACCGGGGCGTATTACTCGAACGCCGATACGTCCGGGGTTCTTGTGACTTCGTGGGAACTGCCCCATACGGATACCACATTAGAGGAGTGGTGGGAGACGAATCTCCAGGAAATTGAGAACGTGTATCAGGATGTGACCGTGGAGGGGAGCGAGAATATCCTCATTGACGGCAATCACGGCGTGAAATATACCTGGACCGGGACGCTCGGCGCATATACCTACCATGTCCTGCAGGCGGCGACTGTCAAAAACGGCAATGTCTATCTGTTCACGTATACATCGCTGCCCGATCTGTACGAGTCCCACATGGAGGAAGTCGATCAGATGCTGGAGTTTCTGCTGATTCCGTAATGATTCCGGGAGCACCCATGGAATACACCGGCAATAAAACCTGACCCGGATCTGTACAAACGAAATCCTATCCCAATTCCCTTATAAAAGTTCTTGCCAAGGCTCAAAAAGCCGCGTTTCCTTTTATAATGAACAGGTATATAATATGATCTATCTTGATAACGCAGCCACAACAAAACCATCGCAGGCGGCAATAAACGGTATGCGAGCGGCGGAGGCGTATTTTGCCAATCCCTCGTCCACACATTTTGCCGGATTGTCCTCTGCAAAATTTCTCGCGGGATGTCGGGAGGAGATCGCGCACGCGATGGGACTCCGTCGGCTGGAGAACCGGATGGGTGCCGATCGTGTGATCCTCACTGCCTCCGGAACAGAGGCGAATAACCTCTCCCTCCTCGGCTCCGCGTATGCCAAAAAGCGGGATCCCCATCACCCCGGAACCATCCTTCTTGCCGCAGGGGAGCATCCGTCCATGGAAAACCCCGCACTGCGGCTGGAAAGCGAGGGATATGACCTCGTGCGCATCCCCACCACGGGCGGCGTGCTCGATCTCGATGCTCTTGCGGATGCGGTGCAAAATCCGCCGTCTCCCGTTCTCTATTTCGGCTGTATGCGTGTCAATAACGAGACAGGGGCTGTGTACGACGTCCCCGCTGCCGCCAAAATCGTGCGGAAATATGCGCCGGGCGCGGTGATCCATTGCGACGATGTGCAGGGCTTTTGCAAAATCAAGGATTCCCCTGAACGGCTTGGTGTGGACACTCTGTCTGTCAGCGCCCATAAAATCCACGGTACACGCGGAGCGGGTGCGCTGTATATCCGAGGCGATCTCGACCGACAGAAACGGATTGTTCCTGTTATGCCCGGCGGCGGTCAGGAGTTCGGCTATCGCAGCGGCACGGAGAATCTCTTCGCTATCGCTGCCTTTGCCGCCGCCGCCACAGAAGCCATGCGCGATTTTGCCGCACACAGAGAGACGGAGAGCATATTGCGCACCCGTCTTCTCGATCGGCTGTCTGTCATTGCAGGCGTGGAGATCCACATCCCGCCCGTGCCTGTGGAGGGGATCCTTCATCTGTCTCTCCCCGGCATCCGCAGTGAGATTATGCTCAATTATCTCTCCGGACGCGAAATCTGCGTGTCTGCCGGATCCGCCTGCTCCGCGCATGGAAAGCATACCTCTGCCGCGCTCGTTGCCTACGGTTTGGACGCACGTGCCATGGATACGGCGATCCGTGTGAGCTTCGACTATACGAATACCGCGGAGGAAATCGATGCCTTCGCCGCCGCTCTTGCCGACGGAGTATGCACCCTCCAACGGATGCGGTGACGGCGCGTGGGTATTGTGATAGAGAAAGCATCTGCTGCCGATCCCGCCCAAAATCCATGAGGAAGGACAAGACCTTCCTCTTCCGGATTGCTGTTCCCCCTTCAAAGGGGTTCTGACGTTATTCTGAAAGCATGAAGAAAAAAGAGCATCTGATACGATATTTCGCGCTGGGCGTGCTGTTCTGCGCGTTTTGCCTGCTGTACACGGGACGGCTGCTGTATTTACAGGTCGCGGGGCAGGATTACTATACGATGGCGACACCGACGGTGTATTACACGCGGACGGAGCCGATTCAGGCGTTTCGCGGCGAGATTTATGACCGCAACGGCACACCGCTTGTGACAAATCATTATACGTATAATTTGCAATTTGACTACAGCTCGTTCCCCGATAAGGAAACGGACAAGAACGCGCTCCTTTGCCGTGCGATGGAAATCCTGTCTGCCCATGAAATCACGCCGGTCGAGCCATCGGTCACGCCGTTTGTGATCTCGACAGGGGAGGACTCCGTATCGTTTCGGTATGACGAGACGTTTTTTGACACCGTAAAGGGCAGCCGGTACGAGAAGCTCATCGACGGGATGAATCTCGACGACGCACGGGACGTGGATGCCTGTGTGCATGGGCTGATGGAACGGTACGCTCTCATCGATGAGGACGCGGAGATGATCTACACTCCCGAGGAAACCGCGATGCTTATCACGTATCGGCTGGATATGGAACTGTCGAATTTCTCCGCCGTGGAGCCGTACACGATCGCAGAGGACATTTCCCTCGCTGCCGTATCGCAGGTGGAGGAGGAACTGACGCGCGGAATCCTGGTGACGACGGTTCTGACGCGCAACTACGAATATCCCGGCTACGCGTCCCACATTCTCGGCAGGATCGGTAAGGTGCCAAGCGGGAGCGAGGACTATTATTTGGATCGCGGCTATACCCTTGACGATGTGGTCGGTCTGGACGGCGTGGAGAAAGCGTTCGAGGAATCGCTGCGTGGCGTGGACGGAGAACTGACGATCACGGAGGATTCCTACGGCAATATCATCAAAACGGAGGTCACACGCGAACCATTGGCAGGCTCTGACGTGTATCTGACCATCGACATCGACATGCAGATGGAGGCGGAAAACGCGCTTGCCACCACGGTACAGCGAATCCGGGACGAGGCGGACCCCAGCCGCCCGCTGACCGGTGAGGATGCGTCCGCCGGCGCGATCGTCGCGACCGATGTGAGCAGCGGGGACATTCTTGCCATTGCGTCCTATCCGACCTACAATCTCGCGACATTCCAGCAGGATTTTACGACCCTCAACAGCGATGAGCGGCAGCCGATGTACAACCGTGCCCTGTTCGGTACCTATGCGCCCGGCTCCACTTTCAAGGTCGGCGTGGCGATTGCGGCTTTGGAGGAGGGGATCATCGAAAAAGATACGATCATCAACGCGCAGGGCAAATATACGTATTACAGCGACTACCAGCCGGAATGCTGGATCTACGCGTATGGCGGTACGCATGGCTACATCAACGTCACCGAGGCGATTCAGGAATCGTGCAACTACTTCTTTTATGAGGTCGGCAGACTGCTTACCATCGAAAAGATGAATGCGCACATGAAAAATTTCGGCTTTGGCGAAGCAACTGGGATTGAACTGCCGGAAAAAACGGGTATCCTTGCCGGTCCTGACTACCGTAACGACAACGGACTTGGCAAATGGAGTCCCGGTGATACTTTGCAAGCTGCCATCGGACAGTCCGACAACGTGTTCACTCCTCTCCAGATCAATATGTACCTGACGACGGTACTCAATCGCGGCAAACGATACAGCGCGCATCTACTCGATCGGATTGTGAGCTACGATGGCGGCGTTTTGGAGGAAACAACGCCTACGGTGCTGTCGGAAGAGCTGTTCTCGGAAGAAATTTTCGAGACGGTCAAGGAAGGCATGAAAAATGTTATGGACAACGGCTCCGCGGCGCGTGTTTTCTCCGGCTATGCAATTCCGGTCGGCGGCAAAACCGGTACCGCGCAGGTTTATAAAACGAAAAGCGACAACGCGATCATGACCGCTTTCGCACCCTACGACGCGCCGAAAATTGCCGTCACGTGCGTCATTGAGCAGGGCGCCAACGGTACGAACGCAGGATACGCCATCAAAGATATTTTTGATTATTATTTTGAACTCGAATGATCCCGTGAAACCGATCTGCGTACAGCGGGTACAGAAAGGAGGCGCAGATATGCCGGACATTGCAAAAATCCATGAAATTCTCACCGAATGCTACCCGGACGCGCTCTGTTCCCTTACTTGGAATGGCGATCCGTGGCGTCTACTCGTGATGGGTGTGCTGTCGGCACAGTGTACGGATGCACGGGTCAACCTCGTCACTCCTGCGCTCTTTGCGAAATATCCCACGGTCGGCGCAATGGCGGCGGGAGAGGCCGCGGAGATCGGTGACTGTATCCGTTCCTGCGGCTTCTGGCGGGTCAAAAGCGAAAATCTCCACGCGGCGGCGGCACGCATCGTTGTCGTGTATGGCGGACGGGTTCCCGATACCATGGAGGATTTGCTCACACTGCCCGGCGTCGGAAGAAAGATCGCCAATCTCGTGCTGGGAGACGCGTTCCGAAAGCCCGGTATCGTCGCAGATACGCACTGTATACGCATAAACGGCAGACTCGGTTTCTATCCCGAGGTCTTAAAGGATCCCGTGCGGGTGGAGAAAATCTTAGATCCAATCATCCCGAAAGCGGAGCAAGCCGCCTACTGCCACAGAATGGTTCTGTTCGGCAGAGAATACTGCACCGCCAGAGCGCCCAAATGTGCCGATTGCCCCCTAAAAAGGGAATGCAGGCACGGATGCGAAAGCAGGGATAGATAGAGAAACAGGTGGAAAAGCGACCGTTCTCAGAATAGAATCAGCGTTGACAACAGAGCGGGAATTTGCTATAATAAAGGAAGAAATCCAGGACGAGAAAGGAGTTTGCGTTATGCTGCAGGTTTATCGAAAGCGGGACGATCTTCCCATGCTGTCGGTGCCGCTGGTTGTGGTGCTGTTCGCCGCGATCACCGGCTGTACCCTGGCTGCCGCCGCTGTCATGCGGGACGGTTGGCAATCGGAACACGCGATCCCCGGCTTTATTGCAGCTCTGCCGCTCTTTTGCCTTGCCGTTTCCGCGTATGTGATGCTCATCGCGCTGTGGCGGCGCGCCGCTTCCATGACGGTATCTCTGTTCTCCGGAATTGCTGTGAGCATCTCGGCGGGATGGTTTTTGTCCGTTGTGCTGTGCCTGTCTGTGTTTGTCTGTGCGTACGTGTATGCATCCGCTTTTCTGCTGCGGAAGTCCCGGTATCGCCGGATCGTCTGTCTGACCACCGCCGCGTCCCTGTGCCTGCTCACAGCGGGACTGCTTCTTGCCGGGTATGTCTGGCGCGGCATATCCGTGGCGGAATTGCCCATGCAGATCTATAACAGTATCGCGGATATGCTGTACGAGAGCAGGCTTCTCTCCATGACGGAGACGGCTGCTCTATCTGCCGCACGTTCCATCACCGTCACGCTGCCCGCGCTGTGGCTGCTCACCGCAGAGGCGATCTCGTGGATTTGCGAATGGATCTGCCGCCGGATTTTCCGCCTTATGAACTGTGGAAAGTATTTTCTTCCGGAGGTGGACAGGGGCATCACCACGCCCCGCTATTTCGGCGCAGTATTTCTGCTCCTCTCCCTCTTTCTGCTTACCACATCCTATACGCAGAATCCCCTCATTTATAAGGTGCTGACAAACTGTGTCCTCGTCCTGTCTCCCCCTGCGATATACGTCGGTTTCCGCGAGGTTTTCCTGCGGATCCTCGATCGTCTGACCGACACATTTTTTGTCACCAAGGGGGAACACACCCATTCCTACATTCTTATTATCATGCTTCTCTCCCCGTTCATGATCGCGCTGTTTCTTCATAGCAGTACCATGTTCTTCCTCATTGCCGTCTATGGCGCGTGGCGGGTGCTGAAAAACAAGAAGAGAAAATCCCCGCCGGAAAAAACGGAGTAGATCGCGGCGGAATGTGTTTGCGGGAAACGGCATGGTGTTCGGAAAACACAGTAGCAAATCCCAATCAGGAATCACCTCCCTTCCTTAAAGGAGTTTCAATATGATAGCATCAGATACATCCCACAACAGACGGCACATCGTCGAGTGGAGCTGCACGGGGGTGCTCATCGCGGCATCCGGCGCGATCGCCGGAAGAAACCTCACGGGCGTCGTCACAGGCTGTGCCCTCGGTGCGCTGTACGTCGTCGTAATCTGGCTTATTCACCGGATCTTAAATCGGCGGCGCGGGCCAAAAAACGAAAATCTGTCCCCGGTAATGGGTCGGATCATGTTTGACGCAGTGGTCAAGCTCCCGACCCCGGTGTTCATTTGCGACGAGGATGAACGAATCCTGTGGTACAACACGGCGACGGAGGCGTTGTATTCCTCCAAAAATAAGCTGTACGGTGAATCTGTGAAGGAACTGTTTGGCGTGGGGCTTGCCGAAATCCGGAATCCGGAACGCGGCGACAATGTGATGCTGAAGTGCGAGGGCATACATTTTCTGGCGCGCTACACGGCGATCAAGACGGACGACAACGATTTTTGTCTCATTATGACGGACGAGATCACGACGGAGGAGCATCTGCGCAAGCGGCTTTTCGAGGAGGAACTGGCGGCAGCGTATATCTATGTGGACAATTTTGCCGAAATGATGCAGTACGACAGTGAGAATTACCGGATCGCAGCGGCAAAGATCGACGAGGTGCTGCGCGACTGGGCGGAGGAATGCGGCGGGATCCTGAAGGAATACGAGAGGGACAAGTACCTCTTCCTTATGGAAAAGCGGGTGCTGTCCCATTGCGTGGCACGGAAATTCGACGTGTTGGATCGCGTCCGCGCGGTGCGTGCCGGAGATTTTGAACTGCCGATGACGATCTCCATGGGCGTGTCCAACGTGTCAGGATCGCTGGCGGATCGCGAAAAGGCAGCGCACACGGCACTCGATATGGCGCTGCAGCGCGGCGGGGATCAGGTGGTGGTCAAGGGCGACGCATCGATCGATTTCTACGGCGGGATTACCAAGACGGTGCAGAAGCGGACGAATGTGCGCTCCCGCGTGATATCGGGCGAGCTGGTATCGGCGATGAAGAAAGCATCGAACGTGCTGGTCATGGGACACCGGAACGCGGATTTTGATTCGATTGGCTCCTGTGTCGGGCTGACGCGGCTGGCAATGTACTGTGGGGCGCGGGTGAACATGATTGTGAACCGGAGCGACCGGAATCTGACGGGGATGCTTGAGCTGCTCGGCACGGAGGAGGATTTCCTCGGGGTGCTGATTGACGAGGCGGCGGCGTTCGACCTGGTGGAGACGGGAACGCTCGTGGTGATTGGCGACGTGAACAACGTCTCGATTATGGAGTCACCGGAGCTGGCGCGCCGTGCGGGAACGCTCGCGATCATCGATCACCACCGGAAAGTAGCGGAATTTGACCGACCGATAGCGATCGAGTACATTGAGCCGTCCGCGTCCTCGGCGAGCGAACTGGTGGCGGAGATGCTGGAGCAGGTACTGCCGAAGGATGAGTTGCCGTCTCAGGAGGCAACGCTTCTTTTATCGGGCATTATCCTGGATACACAGCAGTTCACGCGATCAACGGGTACGCGTACCTTCAGTGCGGCGATGTTCCTGCGGGACTGCGGCGCAATGCCGGAAACGGTGATGGCAATGAACCGGACGAGTATGGACGACTATCAGCGCGAGGGCAGATTCCGGCAGAACATCCTCCTCTATCGAGGGCAATGCGCAATTGCGTGCGCGCAGACGGACAACGCAGCGGAGGCGGGACCTGCGGATCGGATCATTGCGGCAAAGGCGGCGAACAATCTCCTGTCGGTGGAGGGCATCGAAGCATCGTTTGCGCTGATGAAGATCGGCAATGTGATTCACATATCCGCCCGGTCAAACGGAAGTATCAATGTGCAGCTGATTCTCGAGAGGATCGGCGGCGGCGGTCACTATGACGCGGCGGGTGCGCAGTTGTCCGGAATCACAATGCGCGAAGCGGTGGAACAGCTGAAATTGGCGATTGACACGCAGCTGTGATAGAAGAAGCAGCCAGACCCGTATGCCTGAGCGAATCCAAAAACAACAATTCCCGGCGGCTTGCGCTGTACGGTGAGATATATAAAATGAGGAAACAAAAAGGAGAAAACGAAAATGAAGGTAGTATTATTACAGGATGTAAAAGGACAGGGCAAGAAGGACGAACTGATTGACGTGTCGGACGGATATGCGCGCAACTTCCTGCTTCCGCGCAAATTGGCGGTGGTAGCGGATGCGGCGATTCTGAACGACATCAAGAACAAGGAAGCGGCGCGGCTGCGTAAGATAGAACTGGAAAAGGCAGATGCGCGTGCGTTGGCGGAAAAGCTGCAAACGCTTGTGGTGAAGATTAAGGTGCAGGCGGGTGCGCAGGGTGACAACCGTATCTACGGTTCCGTTACGACGAAGGATATTGCGGAGGCATTGGCGGCGCAGCACAACATCCAGATTGACAAGCGCAAGATCGTCCTCGACGAGGCGATCAAGAACTACGGCAGTTACACCCTCGACGTAAAACTCTACCCGGAAATTTCCGGCAAGATCAACATCGTTGTTGTGAACGGCTGAGGAAACGGAGAGACGGGGGAACACGGCTTTTTGAAAAAGCCGGGCAAAAACTTTTATAAGGGGATTGGTGATGGATTTCGTTTGTGCAAGTCCGATTGCTCACCAATTTGAGTGCTCCGTTCCCTTAGAAGATCGTTCGCGAGCGGCTCTTAGAACGGATCCGCACACTACAGGGAGAGATTGCTGCCATTCGTTTATTAGGTAGTGGGGAATACTGCTATTGAGAGACAACAAGCGTGTAAGTTGGCTTGTCTCCATGTACAAAGTTTTGGAAAGGAGCGCGGGGAAGACTTTTTTTAGGGAAAAGTTTTCCCCGCATCTTTAACATATGAATGAAGAGCTTACAAGAAGGATGCCGTTTTCCCTGGAAGCGGAGCAGGCGGTTTTGGGGTCGATACTGATCGATCCGGCGTGCATGGACGATTTGGCGTTGATTGTCAGCCGGGACGATTTCTATATGCCGGAACACGCTGAGATCTTTTCAGCGATGCAGCAGATGTACTTAAAAAGCAAGAACATCGACGTTGTGACGCTGATTGAGGAACTGGTGCAGACAGGGACGTATGACGAGGCGGGCGGCAGGGAATATCTGAAGCTGGTGGCGGAGGCGGTTCCGACGTCGGCGAACGCGAAGGACTACGCGGGGATCGTGCGGGATAAGGCGATTCTACGGCAGCTGATCGAAGCGGGCGAGGATATCACGGAGGCGGCATACGCGGGAGACGACGAGGTCGGAAATCTGGTCGAATATGCGGAGAGCAAGATATTCCGGATCGCGGAGGGGCGCGAGAACAAGAATTTCGTACATATCCGGGATGCACTGCTACAGGTATACGACCATCTGAAACAGCTCAAGGACGATCCGGAGGGCGCACGTGGGATGCCGACGGGCTATACGGATCTGGACAACGTAATCGTGGGGCTTGGCGAAAGTGATCTGGTGCTGATCGGTGCACGTCCCGGCATGGGCAAGACAAGCTTTGCGATGAATATTGCAACGGCGGCGGCGGATCGGACAAAGAAAACGGTCTGTGTATTCAATCTGGAAATGTCCGCTTCGCAGCTGGCAAATCGTATGTTGTCGAGCGAGGCACAGGTGGACAGCTTTCGGCTCCGCTCCGGGCAGTTGACGGATGCGGACTGGGAGGCAATCGCACACGCGGCGGCGCATCTGTCGGAGCTGGAGCTGCTCATCGACGACACGCCGGGCATTACGGTGACGGGGATGAAGTCGAAGTTGCGGCGGGTGAGGAATCTGGGACTTGTGGTGGTGGACTATTTGCAACTCATGCAGGGGGATCGTCACACGGAGAACAGGGTACAGGAGACAGGTGAGATTTCACGTGGTCTGAAGCTGCTTGCCAAGGAATTGCACGTGCCGGTGATTTGCTGTGCACAGCTGTCGCGTGGACCGGAAAACCGCCCAGACAAGCGTCCGATGCTGTCGGATCTCCGTGATTCCGGCGCCATTGAGCAGGATGCGGACGTGGTCATGTTCCTCTACCGCGACGAATATTACAAGGAGGAAACGCCAGAGCAGAGCGTTGCCGAGGTGATTGTTGCGAAAAACCGGCACGGTTCTCTGGAAAAGGTCAAGGTGGGCTGGATTGGCCGCTTCACGAAATTCACGAACCTTGCGCCTGAGATGGCGGGGGTATAACGCGGCGTGAGCCTGATTTTCACGCAACGAGATTTGGTTACAAATGTAATTATTGCAAAACGCACAAAAACAGCCTTGCATATCGGCATGAAATATGGTATACTATAGAAAATCACACCGACGTGAGCGGTGTATGCCGATATACAAAGGAGTAGAAAACCTATGAGGCGTAATCGAAAGAGCTTTCTTATCTGGATACTGGTGTTTTTGATGCTCACACCATGCATTGCGGGCTGCGGTGAGAAAGCTGTGGACGAGCAGACAGAAACGGTTGCTGCGGCGGAGACGGAGACAGTCGCGGAGACGGAGACGGAAACCGAACGGCTGAAACCCGAAGTACCGGTGCAGGATTACGAGGGATACACCTTTTCCGCCGTCCACTGGAAGATTAGCGATGACTGGAAATCCCGTCTTGTGAACGACTTTTGTGTGGACGAGCTGACCGGAGACGCTCTGAACGATGCTGTTTACAACCGGAACGCGTTGATTGCGGATACATACAATATCAAATACCAGCTGGAATACGCGGATGTAAACCCGATGGTCAAAAAGATGGTGCAGTCCGGGGATGACACCTACGATATTGCGTATCAGGTGTTGACCTCATCGACGGCGATGGTAACGGACGGACTTCTGTACAATCTCTATGACGTGCCGTATCTGGAACTGGATATGCCATGGTGGGATCAGAACAGCGTGGAAGCCCTATCGGTCGGCGATACGCTGCGCATGGCGTCTGCGGCGATTTCCGTAGAGGATAAAAACGCGACCTCCGCGATCCTGTTCAACAAGGATATAGCGAAGGATTACGGAGTTGAGGATCTCTACACCATTGTATCGGACGGCGCGTGGACAATGGACCGGATGAAGGCGATTTACGAAACCGTCACAACGGATCTCAACGGAGACGGCAAAATGACGCTCGATGATCTCTGGGGATTTTTGAGTAAGCGCGATGCCGGATACTGCGTATATTTCGGCGCGGGCGGCACGTTTATCACAAAGAACGCGGACAACACGCTGTCCGATTCCTTCAAGGAGGGACGGAACATAGAGATACTGCAAAAGGTGCAGGAAATGATGAGCGACGAGACGTCCATCTATGACCAGCACCGCGGCAGTCAGGATGCAGAACCCGTAGATGATACGCCGTTCCGGGAACTGTTCCTGAACGGTCACGGACTCTTCTTCTGGAGCCGGTTTGATGACGTGCTTGCTCTGCGCGATATGGACGCGCCGTTTGGGATTCTTCCGATCCCGAAGTACAACGAGCAGCAGACACAGTACGCAAGCCTTGTAAGCCGCCATACCACGGCACTGCTGGGAATCCCGATTTCCGTGCAGAACATCGAGCGCACCGGCATCCTCGTGGAAGCGCTGTCCGCAGAGTCTTTGTATACGGTGACACCAGCGTACTACGACACCACGCTCAAAGGAAAGGCAACGCGCGACGTGGATTCCGATGCTATGGTGGATCTGATTTTTGCCAACCGCATCTATGACCTCGGCGACATCTACGACATCGGTACCTGGCCGAACTATGTGCTGACAAATCTGATCACGACCAATACGAAGAGCGTTATATCCTCCTACGAATCCTATCAGAAGAAGATTGCAACCGAAATGGAAAAGTTTACCACGGCATATATTGGTGACTGAGCCGGAAAAAGCTCCCGCACATCCGAAAAACGGTGACGCAATTTTCCCGCTGTATTGCAAGCTGTGCTGAAAAAAGAACTGCGCATCGGTGAATAAGCCATACAAACAAAAACGATCGCTGGAAAATCCGCGATCGTTTTTGATTTTGGTCTATGCCGAACAAGTCGAGCAATTGCTGCACAGCTTTGGATGCAGGGGCTTTTTGACACAAAAAACATACATCCGCGTTTTCTTTATTTCTTTTTCTCGCTTCCCGCCGCATACGCGGTTCCGGCGATGCACGGCAGGAGATATGCCACTGCCGCCAGAATCGCCGCCGCGCCGTTTTCCTTTCCGGTGAGCTTCTCCAGTCCGTCCGTCAGGATGTACATCGGACTTCCGCAGAGCTGCCCGATCGTCCAGAGCGTGCTCCGCATTGAGAATAAGCCGTAGTCCATGGCATACGCAACGGCAAATAGGGCGAGGGAGAGGAGGAGCAGCAGGGACAGCGTAAGGGATGCGCCACGCAGATGACGGACGATCGTCAACACAATACCGCCTGCCCAGACCACGTATATGATAAGCCCCATCACAGCCGCTACCGCCACAGAGGGAACGTCGGATAAGAGTATCTGTACCATCGCACACGCACACGACAATACGACCACCGGCAAAATCACTGCCGCCGAGGACAACATACGAATTGTGGATTTCTTCATAATCAATCCTTCCTTCCGAATGACACTGGATGGGAGGCGCGAAAACGCGATGGAATCAACCCATTCCCTAAAGAAAATCTATATGGAAACTGGAACGAATACATTCGTTCTCAAATGCGAACGTTTTCCTCGTTCCGCGAAATCTCCATCACAGTAGAAAATTCCGTGAAATTTCTGCAGGCAAAGTCCTGGTGCGTGACCAACAGCGGATCGGAGCCCTCAGCGTTTTTGTCGAGGAATGTAAGGAGACAACCTGCACACCCGGCGTTTTTTCCGCTGTCCCCGTCCAGCTCACGGTCGCCAATCATCACCGTTTGGTGCGGATCCAGGCGGTAGGTGTCCAGAAGATAGCGCACTGCTGTTGGATCCGGCTTGCCGGGAAAGCGATCCTCGCTGGTCACACAGCCGTCGAAGAGAGAGAGAACGCCCGCCTTTTCCAGAAACCGTACCGCTTCTGCATCCCGCAGCGTATAGAGGAAATTGCGCCCGCCGTTATCCCGGATCGCCGTCAGCGTTTCACGGCAGCCGGGGAACAGTACCGGATACGGCTCCACTCCGAAATCATTTGCCGCCGCACGGAACGTACGATCCTCCGATTCGCCCATGTGGTAGTACCGGATCGCGTGCAGCCACGTCACCTGTAAGCGGTGGAATACCTCATCGTACCGTTCCATGCCCCAGCCCATCGCGTGCAGAAACTGCATCGTCGTATGCGGATAGCTGTCGCATAACGTCCCATCGAAATCCCATATGTAATTCTCAAACCGCATACTGCGCACCGCCCCATAGTCATTTATTTTATTATACCACATATTTGTGAACAGCATACCACAGCGATGCAACTTTTCGACGATTTGCCAGATCGAATTTTCCGTGTGCCGCTGCAGAATATGCGGAAATATACCGAAAAACCGTTGACAAAAGACGCGTTTTTTATTATAATGATAGCGTATGGACAACCGCGCGTGGTGAATCGTTCGCTCGGATCGGTACCATGCGCAAATTCAGAAAGGCAGGATTTACTATGTATACAATCGGCGTGGATCTCGGCGGTACCAATATCGCCATCGGCATCGTCAACGACAAGTACGAAATCGTCAGAAAGGGCAGCGTACCCACCAAGCCGGAACGCGGCGCGGATCCCATCATTGAGGATATGGCAGCCCTGTGCAAAAAGCTCATCGCGGAGGAGGGACTGTCCCTTGACGACATCGAATCCGTCGGCGTGGCTACCCCCGGCACCGCGAACAATGTGACCGGCGTGGTCGAATATGCGAATAACATCCCGTTCTTACAGTACCCTCTGGCAGAGCGGCTTTCCGCACAGCTCGACGGTAAGAAGGTCTATATCGAAAACGACGCGAACGCCGCAGCAAAGGCAGAGGCGATTGCGGGTGTGGCTGCAGGTGCGCCCATCTCCGTGATGATCACCCTCGGCACCGGTGTCGGCGGCGGTATCATCATCGACGGCAAGGTTTATACCGGTTTCAATTTCGCGGGCGCAGAGCTTGGTCACGTTGTCATCCAGAAGGACGGCAGACAGTGCTCCTGCGGCAGAAAGGGCTGCTGGGAAGCGTACAGCTCCGCTACAGGTCTCGTCAACATCACGAAGGATCACATCGTGGCGGCAAGAGCGGCAGGCAAAAAGACCGCCATGGAAGACATGATCGGCGGTGATCTGTCCAAGGTCAGCGCACGTACCGCGTTCAACGCCATGAAGCAGGGCGACGAGGTCGGCGCAGAGGTTGTGGACGAGTACATCAGCTATCTCTCCTGCGGTATTGTCAATATGATCAATATCTTCCAGCCGAACGTGCTGTCCATCGGCGGCGGCGTATGCAACGAGGGCGACTACCTCATGAAGCCGCTGCTTGAAAAGGTATGGGGCGAAACCTACACGAGAGAGGGTACCCCCCGCACACAGATCCTCATTGCCAAACTCGGCAACGACGCGGGTATCATCGGCGCAGGAGTACTTGGCAAGTGAACTTGCCGGTAAGGAAACTTGCTTGTCGGCAGATACATCTGTAAACAATTCATCGGATGAAACAGGGGAGAAACCGTGTTTTCCCCTGTTCTCATCAAAAAAACCGTCGGGGAAGTATCTCCGGCGGTTTTTGTATTTCTTTGGAAAAACATAGCTATGTGGGAGTAGACGATGCGCAGCAGACGGCGGCATTGGCGGGACAAGCAATATCCCATTCCATGAAAGCACCCGTCAAAACCATACGTCCCGTTTTTTCCTCTCCCAAACGGTGGTGATTATTTCTGTTTCTTGGCAGCCTCGCGTTCCGTAATGGGCTTTTCGTGGATCTCACCGGCTTTGTCGAGGGCAATGCGGGTCAGAAGGGGTCCGACCAGCTCGTAGACAAGGACGGCAAAGAGGGCGACGTTGCGGATGATCAGACCGGGCGTGCCGAGGGACATCGCGGTCAGGGACATACCGAGGGATACGCCCGCCTGCGGGAGAAGCGTGATGCCGAGATATTTCTGGACGGTCGGTTCACAGTGCATGAACCGGGACGAAACTGCGGCACCGCTGATCTTGCCGAGGGAGCGGAAGAGAATGTAGATCACCCCTACAAGAATGATCGCCGGATCGGAGAATACGTCGAAGTCAAGCCCCGCACCGCTCAAAACGAAGAACAGCACCATCAAGGGACCCGTCCAGCGATCCACACGATCCATCAGCTCCTCAGAGAACGGACACAAATTGCAGAAAATCGTTCCGAGAGCCATGCAGACGAGCAGGGAAGAGAAACCGATCGTTACCGCACCGATCTGGAATGTCAGCTGTGACAGCGCGACCGCAAGGAGAACGTACGTCACAGAGATGCTCATACGCTTGCTGCGCGAGTAAAAGAACTGCTCCGTGAAGTGGAAGAGATACCCAAGCACCGCGCCCAGAAGGAGCGATGCGAATACTTCGATCAGCGGGTCCGCGATCACCGATACGAGATCCATGTGTCCGCTTTCCAGAGCCTTGGCAACCCCGAACGAAATCGCGAATACGATCAGTCCCACCACGTCATCGAGGGCAACTACGGGCAGCAGGATCTGGGTAAGCGGCCCTTCCGCCTTGTATTGCTTCACCACCATCAGAGTCGCCGCAGGGGCCGTGGCTGTCGCGACCGCACCCAGTGTGATCGCCGCAGACAAGGGCAGCTTGTCCGGCATGAGGAAGTGGAGTATAATCAGCGCCACATCTACAAAAATCGTCGCGACTACCGCCTGAAATATTGCGATCACAATCGACTGTTTGCCGGTTTTGCGCAGATCCTCCAGCCGAAATTCATTGCCCATCGCGAACGCGATAAAGCCGAGCGCGGTGTCGCAGATAATGTCGTATTTTCCTACATCGTCCATGGAGATAAATCCGATGCCCGACAGTCCCAGCCGTCCGAGACAGAACGGGCCGATCAGGATCCCCGCCACCAGATACGCGGTTACGGCGGGCAGATTCCAAAGCTTTGTCAATCGAGACATCAATAGCCCCGCAAACAGAGCAATGGATAAGGCAAGTAACGTTGTCATAGGAACAAACCCTTCTTTTCATAAAATGTACGGGTACTATTATAGCACCATTTGCTCTGTTTGGAAATAGGATTTCCCCACAATTCCCCGATTCGCACACGGTCAGAAAACGGTGATTTTGCACACAGTGGGCATAGGCATAATAGCAGCGAAATTTGCCCGGTTTCAGAGAAATTCTCGAGAGTGGGATGGATTGCTCTACAAATCTGCTGCACAGTATTCCCACTCTGTTGTCAAACCAAACCTTGGAGAATTTCCTGTCAAGGAAATTCTCGAGAGTGGGATGGATTGCTCTACAAATCTGCTGCACAGTATTCCCACTCTGTTGTCAAACCAAACCTTGGAGAATTTCCTGTCAAGGAAATTCTCGAGAGTGGGATGGATTGCTCTACAAATCTGCTGCACAGTATTCCCACTCTGTTGTCAAACCAAACCTTGGAGAATTTCCTGTCAAGGAAATTCTCGAGAGTGGGATGGATTGCTCTACAAATCTGCTGCACAGTATTCCCACTCTGTTGTCAAACCAAACCTTGGAGAATTTCCTGTCAAGGAAATTCTCGAGAGTGGGATGGATTGCTCTACAAATCTGCTGCACAGTATTCCCACTCGCTATTGCACTTTTCGCACGAATCGTATATAATAGGTAGGAAATCTCACAGCGAAAGGTGCATTCCTCTATGATTTACGCCGATTATGCCGCCCATGCCCCTCTCTCACCCGCTGCCCGCGATACGTTGCGCCATCTTCTCGACACCGACGAGACAATTGGTAATCCCTCCTCCCTCCACCCATTCGGGGAACGCGCTGCCGCGATTTTGTCCGATGCGCGCCATGTCCTCGCCGCGTGGTGTGGGATTTCTCCTGAGGATACGTATTTTACATCCGGCGGCACAGAATCCGATTATATCGCCATCCATACTCTCGCTCATGCCGCTGCAGAACGGGGAAAGCGCACCATCGTCCGTTCTGCCGCAGAGCATCCTGCCGTGGTCGCCGCCTGCGACGCTCTCGTTCGGGAGGGGTTCTCGATCCGCGTTGCACCTGTCGGTCCAAACGGAACAGTCACTGCGGACGCTATTGCATCGGTCTGGACGGCGGACACAGGACTGTGTACCACGATGGCAGCGCAGAACGAGATCGGAACCGTCATGCCGATTCGCGCACTTGCCGCTTTTGCCCATGCCCACGATGCGTATTTCTTCACGGACGCTGTGGCATACGCTCCTCATCGCGATCCCGCCGCACTCGCGCCGTACGTGGATGGATTTGCAGTGGCGGCACACAAATGCGGCGGTCCGCTTGGAATCGGTCTGCTCTATCTGCGGGGGGATCTCGCGCGGTATTCTCCCATCACGGGTGGCGGTCAGGAATCCGGTATGCGAGGCGGTACGGAATCATTCCCGTTGGCAGCGGCGTTTGCATCTGCGGTAAAGGATCGCCGGAAATTTACAACAGTGTATGAGAGCGGTACAAGACTGGAGAACACCCTGCACGATGCGATACAAGATCTCGTTATCCCCGGAGAAGCGGCGGAACGGATCGGCGCCACCCACTGTCTTGTGTTTCCGTCTCTGGCACGGCGCGGTGTTACCGGGGAAAATCTCGCGCTCTCTCTCACTATGGCGGGATTGGCGGCATCTCCGGGAGCTGCGTGCCACAGCGGAAGTACAGAGCCGTCCGCGGTGCTTCTTTCCATGGGATACCCACCGGAGATCGCACGAACCATGCTCCGGCTGTCATTCGGACAGGGCAACACGGCGGCGGATGTGGAGCGTGCGGCAGAGATTGTGATGAATCAGGTACATCGACTGTTGAGGGACTGATCACGCGGTGATAGGACGGTGCACCAGAGGAGAAAGAAACTGCATGATTGGTGACAGAAATGGAAAAAATAAGGTAATAAAACCTAAATCACCCATGAATGACAGATGTAACGGGTGTGAAATCCTCGAAAACGTCCTCTGTGTGGCAGATTTATGAAATTTTGTGCAATTTTTAATGATGTAGAAAAAATGCTAAAAAAATTGTGCAGGATGACCGGAAACAAATGTGCGAAAATCGAGTTTCGAGGAAATCGCGATTTCCAGACGCATTCCGCATCAGGTAAATAAAAATGACGAAATGTGAATTGCAAGCATTTGAGAGGATTTGAAAAACGAAAAAACAGCAAAAAAATAACAAAAACAAACTCAAAAAGTGCAATAAAGGTAAAAATAATATACCTTCGGAGAGAGGCGGAAATATGACGCGGATGTGGCAGAAAAACGGTTTTCAGACCGAATCTTTTCACAAACCTGAAAAAACGCTGTGGGGAAAACAGGCTGCATACCAAATTTCACACGCGTCGACTGGATAACACTTGACTTTTTTGTGCGTTTATGCTATGATTATGGCATATAAATACGGGGGGAGACCAGTTTGCGGCCTTCGAACCGCAGAATCCCGTCACGGAACGACCGCAAAACGGTCACTGTGCGGATCTGCGAGGCGGACCCTATGGCATGTGGCTCTCCCGGTACTTGGGACGCAATGCTGCTCGGATGCCTTTTTTTCGTCTGAAGGCTGTGAGTCGGCGGGAAGTCGGGGATCTTGCGCGCTAAAATCGATCGGGACCGTTTACCGATGGAGGTTTGGCGAAAGGAAACCGGACGAAACGCGGATTTACCGCATGGAATACGGCGAATGTGTTCGTTTCAGAAGAAAAAAAGCTGTCCGGAGCAATTTGTTTGCGCCTCCGTATCTTATGCTACGCACCGGGTACCTTTACGGTACGATCGAGAAGCGGAAAATTCGTGCGACGAAAGATCGTGCGACGAGTGTTCGTCTGGCGAATGGCGGAATGATTCGTCCGGCGGATGCGAAACGATTGTCGATGGTGCGATGTCTCAGCGGATCGCGGCGTCAGGTGTCTGCCTTTAGGAGGTGGATGGCGGCAAAATCATGCACGGAGGCACGAAACAAATTCCCCAAGTGAGGGCGGACAGCGGCGTATACACAGTCCAGACTGCCGGAATATCCGGTACGGAGTGAATTGCCAAAGTCCCAAAAACAAGCAGGAGGAAGGTTATATGAGAAAACCCACAAGCAAAAAGCTGACTTGTCTTGCTCTGTCGCTTCTGATGGCTCTCGGTACCGCACAGACGGCTGTTATGGCTGCCGAAGACGATACCGCCGCCGAGAGCAGCACCACTACAAAGACGACACTGCAGGAAATCAGCGAATCCCTGTCTTCCATCTCTTATGCTGCGTATAAGGAGCAGCACGCGGATGCGAAGCGGGGGACGAAGTCCGTTACGATTAACGCGGCGGATTATGTTGCTGAATCCACCACCGCTACCGTAAAGGTTGAATCCAACTACAACGGTAAGAGCGGACAGAGCCTTGTGATGCAGGACGATGGCAAGGTCACGTGGAAGGTCAACATTCCGGAAACTGGTCTTTACTCGATCAGCATCGACTACACGTCTACTTCCGAAAAGACAAACTCCATCGAGCGGATGCTCTACATAAACGATAAGGTTCCCTTCTCCGAGGCGCGTTACCTGCTCATGAAGAAAACCTGGGTCAACGATTATGTAGACGGCAGATTTGAGATCGACTCCAACGGCAACGAACTGCGTCCCAGTTCTCATGTCGAGCATGTCTGGTCGACTTACGATTTCATCGACTCCAACGGCTACTATGCAAATCCGTTTGAATTCTACCTCGAAGCCGGTGAGAACACGATCACTCTGGAGGCCGTCCGTGAGCCGATGGCGATCCAGACGATCACCATTCACCCCTATGAGGATAAGCTCGCTTACGAGGATTATATCGCCGGTAAGTCCGAGGCGACCGCTTCCACGATCCACATCGATGCGGAAACCCCGTCCGCTACCTCCGACTACACCGTTTATCCGATCTACGACCGGAAATCCGCCATCACCGAGCCGCAGCATCACACAAAGATCATGCTGAATACGATCGGCGGCGAAAAGTGGCAGAAGGTCGGCCAGTGGGTGGAATACAACTTCAACGTGGAATCCGCCGGTCTTTACGAGATCGTGTTCCGCTTCCGTCAGAATGAGCTGTCCGGTATGTATGTTTCCCGGAAGATCCTCATTGACGGCGAGGTCCCGTTTGAAGAAGCCAACTACGCAAAATTCAATTACGACACCGAATGGCAGGTAGCTGCCGCCAACAACGGCGCGGATACCTTCCAGTTCTATCTTGAACCCGGCGAACACACCCTGCGCCTGGAGGTAACGCTCGGCGAAATGGGCGACACCGTTCGTCAGGTAAACGAGATCATGGACTCCATCAACGATGACTACCTCGAGATCCTGAAGCTGACCGGCGCATCTCCGGACTCCTACCGTGACTACGGCTTCGGACGTGTAATGCCGGACGTTGTGGAGGATCTTGTAGTCCAGTCCATCAATCTGAACGACGTCATCACCTACATCGAGTCCACCGCAGACGTAAAGAGTGAAAACTCCGCAACGCTGGCGACCATCGCCCGTCTCTTGGAGAGAATGGGTACAGATGAGGATGAAATTGCGTCGAACCTCTCTAACCTGAAATCCAACATCGGTACGCTCGGTACGTGGCTCAATACCGTTACCAAGCAGCCGCTGGAAATCGACTATATCCTGATCCAGCCCGCATCCGCAGATTTGCCGAAAGCGGAAGGCAACTTCTTCCAAGCTTTTGCACATGAAATGAAGCAGTTCTTCGGCTCGTTCTACACCGACTACAACTCCATCGGCTCCTCCACGGAGGAATCCGCCAAGGAAAAGAGCATCGAGGTATGGGTTGTGACCGGTCGTGACCAGGCGCAGATCATTCGGAACCTGATCGATAACCAGTTCGTTCCCGAAGCTAATGTAGACGTAGCCCTCAAGCTCGTCTCCGCAGATACGCTGCTGCCGTCCGTGCTCGCAGGCGTTGGCCCTGACGTAGCCCTTGACGGTGCCGGCGCGGACCCGATTCAGTACGCTATCCGTCATGCGGTGCTTGCCGTCAACCCGGAAGCATACGAAGATGAAGCGGATGCGGATGAAGAAACCAAGGCGTACAATGCGCAGATGCGGGAGATCTTCTCCGACTTCCATGAAGTGGAAGCAAGATTTACCGAAGCTGCTATGATTCCGATTTCCCTTTACGGCAAAACATATGGTTTGCCTTCCACGCAGTCCTGGAACATGATGTTCTACCGCACCGACATTCTCGCTGACCTCGGTCTCGATGTGCCGAAGACATGGGATGAACTCCTCGCCATGGTGCCGGTTCTCCAGTTCAACAACATGGAAATCGGTCTGACCGCCGACTACCAGACCTTCATGTATCAGATGGATGAGGATCTCTGGGCGGACGATGGTATGCGCATCAACCTCGACTCCAACAAGTCCCTTGAGGCATTCGAGATCATGTGTGATATGTTCACGCAGTACTCTCTGCCGTACACCTACGACTTCGCTAACCGTTTCAAGACCGGTGAAATGCCGATCGCGATCCGTCCGTACAGCGAATACAATAACGTTGTTATCTTCGGTACGGAAATTGCAGGTCTGTGGGAATTCGGTCCCGTACCCGGCACCGTGGACGAAGAGGGCAACGTCAACAACGTTACCATGTCCTCTACCGGCGCGCTCGTTATGATGTCCGGTACCGATGATCCCGCCTCCGCTTGGGAATTCATGAAGTGGTACACCGATACCCAGTTCCAGGTGGACTACTCCAACGAGCTTGTTGCCATCCTCGGCGATGCGGCTAAGAATACCACCGCCAATAAGGAGGCTCTGGAAGAGCTGCCGTGGACGTCCCGCGAATACAATCAGCTGAAGAAGCAGATGGATAGCCTCGTAGCCGTTCCGCAGTATCCCGGCAACTACATCCTCGCCCGTTATACCAACTTCGCGTTCTTAGACGCGTACAATAACCATGCAGACCCGGTAGATTCCCTTCTGCAGTATATCAACACCATCAATAAGGAAATCAACCGGAAGAGAACCGAGTTTGATCTGGAAATCCTGCCCATCGGTTCTACGCTCGCGGACAAGAGAATCAGCCAGGTGCTGGAGCTCATCGGCGAGAACAGCGGTCAGTACGATGCAGTCATCACCGCCTGCGATAACAAGGACATCGATGAAATCCGTGCCGCCGCTTCCTCTCTCACCGGTTCCGACGAGACGACCGTCCAGATCGTTCGCTACCTGAACGACGCTGCTGACGCGCTCGAATCCTACCTCGACTGATTTTGTATGATCCCCGCCCGATGTGTCCGGGAGAGCGAAAACTCCCCGGATACACGGCAAAGATGTAAGGGATGCGCTGCATCAGTACCATCCTGAAACGTCTGCACTTCTCCGCCGGAGGACAAAAACCTACATTATTATATATAGCATCCGGCAAGAAATTTCGTAAAGGAGAGCGTATATGTCTAAGAATACCGAAAAGCAAGTCAAGACCCGCCATGAGATGACAAAAGCGGAATGGACATGGTTTCTCATTCGGAAGAACAAAACGGCATACTTCATGATCGCACCGTTTATGATTCTGTTCTTCTTATTCACCATCATCCCCGTCTTTCTCTCCCTTGTGCTGAGCTTCACCTCCTTCAATATGCTGGAGTGGCCGAAGTTCATCTTCATGGACAACTACATCACCCTGTTCCTCGATGACGAGTTGTTCATCACCGCTCTGAAAAACACGCTGATCTTTGCAGCCGTCACCGGCCCTGTGTCCTACATCCTTTCGTTTGTGGTAGCATGGTTCATCAACGAGCTGTCCCCGAAGATCCGCGCTATCGTAACCTTGATTTTCTACGCACCGTCCATTTCCGGTAACGTGTACCTGATCTGGGCAACCCTGTTCTCCTCCGATACCTACGGTTGGGCGAACGCGATCCTCATTAAGCTCGGCTTCATCGATACCCCGATCCTCTGGTTCCAGAACGCCGACTACGTTATGCCGCTCTGTATCATCGTTGCACTGTGGATGTCCCTTGGTACCGCGTTCCTTTCCTTCATCGCCGGTCTGCAGGGCATCAACAAGTCTCTCTATGAAGCCGGTGCCATCGACGGCGTTAAGAACCGTTGGCAGGAGCTCTGGTACATCACCCTGCCTTCCATGAAGCCGCAGCTGATGTTCGGTGCTATCCTTTCCATCACCGGCGCGTTCGGCTTCGGTCCGGTTGTTACCGCACTCGCTGGTAACCCGTCCGTGGACTACGTTGCGTACACCTTAAACCATCACCTCACCGAATATCAGGGTACCCGTTGGGAGGTCGGCTATGCGTCCGCTATCTCCTTCATCCTGTTCCTGATGATGATCGGCTGTAACGTGTTGATTACGAAACTCATTGCAAAGGTAGGACAGTGACATGAGAAAATTACGTACCAGAAAACATGAAGTTGTCCTCAACCGTTCGGTTGGCGGCGACGTTGGTATTACAGTTGTCCTGACCATCTTCGGACTCTTCATGTTCCTCCCGATGTATTATACCATCATCCAGTCCCTCAAGCCGATGGATGAAATCTTCTACTTCCCGCCGCGATTCTATGTTGTACACCCGACCATGGAAAACTTCAAGTCCCTCTTCAACCTGATGAGCGACTCCTGGGTTCCGTTCTCGCGCTACATCTTCAACACCGTGCTGATCTCTGTCGGTGGTACCTTCGGTAACCTTGTGTTATCCTCCCTCTCCGCATATGCACTCGCGAAAATCGACTTCCCGGGCAACAAGTTCTTCTTCTCCCTCATTCAGAAGTCTCTTATGTTCTCCGCCACCGTTACAGGGCTTGTTAACTTCATCACCCTGTCTTGGCTCGGCTGGATCGACACCTACCTTGCGATCATCATTCCGGCATTTGCTTCTACTCTTGGTCTGTACCTCATGAAGCAGTTCATGGAGACCAACGTTACAACCGAGGTTCTGGAATCTGCCCGTCTCGACGGCGCATCCGAACTGCGTACTTTCTGGTCGATCGCAATGCCGATGGTTAAGCCCGCCTGGCTGACCCTGATCATCTACTCTTTCCAGGGACTGTGGAACTCCGGGCAGACGAACCTCATTTACTCCGAACAGCTTAAAACCTTAAACTACGCAATCAGCCAGATCACCGCAGGCGGTATCGCCCGTACCGGTGCATCCGCCGCATCCACGGTCGTTATGATGGCAGTGCCGATCCTCGTTTTCGTCGTATCGCAGTCCAACATCATCGAAACGATGGGTTCCAGCGGTATGAAGGACTAAGGAGGACTTTATGAAGAAAATTTTCAAAAACATACTCCTTTCCGTTCTGACGGCAATCACAGTTCTCCCGACCGCTCTCTCCGCTTCTACGCCTTACGCGACCTACACCTATTCTTCCGATGGCGAAGTGCTGGTTTCTCCTGCGGCTTACGTTCCGGATACGGTGATCACTTCCTCCTCCATGGGGCTGGAAGTCGCATTCGACGACCCGAGAGATCTCTTCATCGGCCCGGATGAAAAAATGTACCTTGTGGATGCTGCCAACAACCGTGTCATCGTATGTGACCGGTACTACAACCACCTCTTCGACATAGATAAGTTCACGAATGAACACGGTGTCCCGGACTCTTTCAACAATCCCTCCGGTGTGTTCGTAAACGAAGAATATATCTACGTCTGTGACACCGACAACAACCGTATCATTAAATTCGATACGGAAGGCAACTACGTAAAGATCATCAAAAAGCCGGAATCCAACCTTTTTGAGGAAGGCTCCATCTATAAGCCCGTTGCCTGCGCGGTAGACCAGTACGGTCGTCTCTTCGTTGTATCGTCTACTACCTATCAGGGTATCATCGTTATCAACGACAACGCGGACTTCTACGGCTTCATCGGCGCACAGAAGGTTACCATCTCCGCACTGGAGATTATCTGGCGTAAGATCCAGACGGATGAACAGCGTTCCCAGAGTGAGCAGTACGTCTCTACAGAGTTCAACAACATCACGATCGATGAAAACAACTTCATCTACGTGACCACCTCCTCCATTGACGAGGCGCAACAGCAGAACGCGATCCTCAGCAAGAGTACATCTTCCGACTATGCACCTGTTAAGAAACTCAACGCCTCCGGTTCCGACGTTATGAAGCGTAATGGCTTCTATCCGCCGTCCGGTGAAGTTGGATTCTCCACCCTGTCCACTGACACCATCGTTGGTGCATCCAAGGTTATCGACTGTGCGGTCGGACCGGAAGGCACATGGTCCATTATCGATGAAAAGCGTTCCAAAGTCTTTACCTACGATGACAACGGCAACCTGCTCTTCATCTTCGGCGACTTGGGTATCCAGACCGGTAACATCGGCTCCGTTGAAGCCATTGCATACCAGGGTTCCAAGATTCTGCTTCTGGACAAGACCAATGACAACATCGTCGTATACCGTCGTACCCAGTATGGTGACCTCCTCCTGCAGGCTATTCAGCACGACAACGAACGGAAATATGACATGACCATCGATGACTGGACAGAGGTGCTGAAGCGGAACAACAACTTCGATGCCGCATACATCCAGATCGGTAAGGCTCTGTACCGTCAGGGCAAATACGAGGAAGCGATGGAATACTACAAGGCCGCATATGAAACGGATAACTACTCCGATGCATGGAAGGAAATCCGTAAGGAATGGGCTTCCAAGTATTTCTGGACCATCCCGGTCATACTCGTTGTGGTATTCATAGCCATCGGCAAATTCTTCGGATACGCCGCAAAGATTAACACACGCGCTGCACTCAAGGTCGGCAGAAAGAGCCTCAAAGAAGAGCTTCTATATGCCTTCCACGTGATTTTCCATCCGTTCGACGGATTCTGGGATTTGAAACACGAAAAGCGCGGCTCCGTGCGCTCCGCGATGGTCATCCTGATCACGACCATCCTCGTTTACTTCTACAACTCCATCGGTCAAGGCTACATCTTCAATCCGTATACATCCTATTCTAACGTCTTCGGCGCAGTGACCGCAGTTGTCGCACCGCTGCTCCTGTGGGTCATCGCGAACTGGTGTCTTACCACTCTGTTTGAAGGTGAAGGCAGCATGAGTGACATCTTCATCGCCTCCTGCTACTGCTTAACGCCTCTGATCCTGCTGATTTTCCCGTCCACGCTGTTGTCTCACGTACTCGCTGCCAACGAATCCGGTCTGCTGACGCTGCTTAGCTCCTTCGCATATCTCTGGCTCGGCATCCTGCTCGTTCTCGGTATGATGGTCACACACGACTACTCCGTGGGTAAGAATCTTCTGACCTGCCTCGCTACCATCGTTGGTATGGCGTTCATCATGTTCATTGGGATCCTCTTCACCTCCCTGATGGCGAAGATCGTAATGTTCATCACGCAGATCGTGGAAGAAATCGCATTCCGGTTGTAAGCCATAACGAGAGATAGGAGAAAAGATATTATGATGAAAAGATTTCTTTCGGCATTCTTAACTCTGGTTATGCTCGCCGGCGCGATGACGGTTCCGACCGGCGCCGCGTGGGAAGACAAGGTCGATGAAGATGGCAATCCGCTGATCGACTACAAGACCGAAGTCTACGCCAATCCTGAGCAGAAGCTCGCCGATATGATCCTTGTCAAGGAGGAAAAGGGTTACCAGATGTGGTTTGAGGAATTCACAGGCGAGGTTGCCATTGTGGATACCGCTTCCGGTCAGGTACACTTCTCCAACCCAATTGACGTTTCCCAAACTACCGCATCCTCTGCGGTAAAGGAAGAACTGCTCTCCCAGGTCATTATCAACTATAAAGATAACGACGTGTCCAAGAAAATGTATTCATACACTGAAGCTGCTCTTCGCGGGCAGATCACCCGTAAGAACATCAAGGGTGGTATGCGTGTGGAATACACACTTGGTGAACAGCAGACCATCCGTCTCGTTCCCCGTATGATTCGTGTGGAACGTTTTGAAGAACTCATCCTTTCCCAGATCGAAAATGACTGGCTTCGTGAAAAGCTCGTCTCCTTCTATACCAAGAAGGACCCGTCCGACCCGACTCTGACAGAGCGCGGTATCATCGAGATGCAGTCCAAATTCCCGATTACGCTGGAAATGGCAGTGTATGTGTGCGACCCGGAAATCAAAGCCAGAGAGCTTCGTGAGCTTGAGGAAATCATCAAGCAGTACTGCCCGACCTACACCTATGAAGAGCTCGACGCAGACCACAGCGAAACAGGCTATGAGGGCGCAGATGCCGCTCCGCCGCGTTTCCGTATCGCACTCGAATACAGCATCACCGAAAACGGCATTTCCGTTAGCTGCCCGGCGAACAGTATCGAATTCGATGAATCCGCATACCAGTTCGACACCTTGATTTACCTCCCGTATTTCGACGCCGGTTCTAACACCTACACCGGTTACACTCTCATCCCCGATGGTACGGGCGCACTCGTCCGCTATGAGGATGTGAAGGGACAGACCTACAACATTTCCGGTATTATGTACGGCGACGACTTCGCGTATCATGAAATCCGCGGTACCAACTCTCAGGTAATGCGCTGGCCCGTATGGGGCAATATGGTCAACTACGGTGAGCTTGCTCCCGAAAGGTTCGAGTCCAAGGCAGCCGCGACAGACGATAGCGCAGCAGCAGATACCTCCACTACGGATACCGCAACCACCACGAAAAAGTTGGAGGATAAGAATGGCATTCCGTCCGATCCTGTGACCTATTCCAACGGTTATCTCGCTATCATTACCGAGGGCGATTCGCTTGCCACGCTGATGACGGCGCACGGCGGTACGCTCCATCCGTACAACACCGTATACGCACAGTTCACACCTCGTCCTTCCGATGAATACAATCTGGCAGACTCCATCTCCGTATCCGGTTCCGCTTCCTGGACTGTTACCTCCGACCGGAAGTACACAGGACGTTATCGCATTGAGTATATCTTCCTGACCGACGAAAATGTCGCTGCCGAAAAGGGCGTCAAGGAATACTATGCGGCGGATTATGTAGGTATGGCGACCGCCTGCCGCGATTACTTCACCGAAAACGGCTACATCACCAAGATGGAAACCGCCGATGAAAACCTGCCGCTCTTCATTGAGACGTTTGGTACCACCGAGACTCTGGAACGCGTCCTGTCCTTCCCGGTAGAAGTGGATACCCCGCTGACCACCTTCGAGGACATCAAGACCATGCAGGCTGAACTTTCCGAGATGGGTGTCTCCGGTTCCATCAACTTCCGTCTCACCGGTTACTACAACGGCAACATGGATTACTACACGTATCCTGCCAAGCTGAAGTGGAACAAGGTCGTTGGCGGTGCGGATGGATTCTCTGACCTCGTTTCCTATGCAAACCAGACCGGTTTCAAAGTTTACCCCGACTTCGACTTCGCGTATAACCACTTCCGTGATATGTTTGACGGCTTCTCCCTCAAGAGAGACGCAATCAAGACCATCGACGACCGTTATACCAGAAGAAGAGCATACGACCCCGCGACCCAGACCTTCGACAGAACCTTCGCGCTCTGCGTATCCCCGGTTTCCTACGAACGCTTCTATAAGAAGTTCGGTCCGGAATACCTCTCCTACGGCAACGCGAACATTTCCGTTGGCACGCTTGGCAGCGACCTCAACTCCGACTTTGACGAAGATGAGCCGTACCATCGCGAGGACAACAAGGAATACACCACGGCATTCTTACAGCAGCTCGATAACGACTATGAGAGCGTCATGATCTCCGGCGGAAACGCGTATGCACTGCCTTACGCGGATACCATCGTTGAGGTATCTCTCGATTCCAGCCGTTTTGTAAAGGCAAGCGAATGCGTACCGTTCATGGGCATGGTTCTCCATGGCTCCAAGATCTTCACCGGTACCGCCATCAACATGGAAGGCGATGTCGATGAAATGATTCTGCGTTCCATCGAAAACGGTGCGACCCTGTACTACACGCTGTCCTACCAGAACACGAACCGCCTGAAGGAATCCATGACCAACAGCAAGTATTATTCCGTCAACTACGAAATCTGGAAGGAAGACGTAGTGGAATATTACAACAAGCTCAATGACGCGACCAACGATCTCCAGACCTCCTACATCGTTGACCACGAATTCATCGACGGCGAACGGATTCCCGATGATGACGAACTGGAAGCCGATGAGGCAGCCGCAGCCGCAGCAGAGGAAGCTCTCGCAGAAGAGGAAATTCTCGCAGCGGAAAAGGCAGAAAAGGCCGAGAGACTTGCCGCTCGTCTTGCAGAGCAGTACGGCACAACCGATGAAGCAGATGCCGCTGCAGAAGCAGAAACCGAAAAGGGTGACGATGAAGAGACTACCGACAACGGCGGTCTGAACGAGTTCGGCGAAGTGATCGTCGCTGAAGAAGAAGAAGCTGAGGTTCCTGAAAAGTACGCGCTTACCAGCGGTACCCTCGTTCTCGTGACCTACGAAAACGGCGTAAAATTCATCCTCAACTACAATTCCTTCCGTGTAACCACTGAAGTAGACGGCAAGACCTACGAGGTTGAACCGCTTAACTTCATCCGAATTGACTAAGAAAGGGGAGTGCACGAATGAACTTAGATGCAAAAGCACCGAAGAAGCAGAAGATTCAGATTGACAATGCTCCCGGTAAAAAAAGAAAAAAAGGCGCATCCCTGGATGTCCGTAAGGCGAGAGCAGGCTGGCTCTTCATTCTGCCCTTTCTCATTGGATTTATCCTCATCTATCTCCCCGTTGTATTTGACTCCATTAAGTACTCCTTCCACGAGATCAAAATTCTCGTGGGAGGCGGTTACGAACTGAAATGGGTCGGCTGGAAGAACTACAGCGATGCCATTCTTGTCGATACCTCGTTTGTAACCACCCTCGTGGCAGGTCTGAAGCAGCTCGTCCTCGACATCCCGTCGATCGTCCTCTTCTCCCTGTTCGTTGCGATCATCCTGAACCAGAAGATCGCCGGCCGTGCAGCGTTCCGTGCCATCTTCTTCATCCCCGTTATCCTGACCACCGGTCTGATTGCGGATATCGATGCCGGCAACACCATGAACGACTATATGTCTTCCTCCAGCGGTATCGATGACGGTTCCGGCGATGAAAGCCAGGCTACCGAAATTGTATCCGTCATGGACGTGGAAAGTCTTTTCCGCGGTATGATGATTGGTACCGAGATCGTTGAGTATGTCGTACAGATGGTAAACAATATCTTCAATATTGTAAACCGCTGCGGTGTACAGATGCTGATCTTCCTCTCCGGCTTGCAGTCCATTTCTCCGGCTATCTACGAATCCTGCTCCATCGACGGCGCGTCCGGTTGGGAAACCTTCTGGAAGATCACCCTGCCGATGGTATCCCCGATGATCCTCGTAAACACCGTCTACACCATTATCGACGCGTTTACATCGTCGGATAACAAGGTTATGGCGTATATCTCCACTGTATATGAGCAGGCAAACGGTAACGTTCTGTCCTCTGCCATGTCGTGGATGTACTTCCTCATCGTTATCCTCATCATTGCGGCGGTTGCCGGTATTCTGAGCGCATTCATCTTCTACCAGAGAAGAGACTAATGAAAGGAGGTACATAGAATGAATAGCACTGCTAAGATCACCAAGGAAACCAAAAATAAGATCCGCGCGGATTTTGAACGTACCCCTTTCTGGGAAAGAATGCGCGCAAAATTCATCAACCTGTATACCATTAAGAGAGTAGTGTGGTACCTCTTCCGGTTCCTCCTCCTTCTCGGTATCTCTTACGTAATCCTGTTCCCGTTCTATACGAAGCTCTCGTCCTCTTTCATGAGCCCGGAAGATTTCGTGGATGTGACGGTTCGACTCCTGCCGCGCCATCCTACCCTCGAAACCTATCGTGCCATCATCGTGGACAATAAGTATTTAACGGCTCTCCTGAACACCTTCATTCTGTCCCTGACCTGCGGCGTTCTCCAGACTTTCGTCTGCTGCGTCATCGGTTACGGCTTTGCGAAGTTCAAATTCAAGGGCAACAGCCTGCTGTTCTTACTGGTCATCTTCACGATGGTCGTACCGCACACCACACTGCAGCTCTCCCTGTTCATGGAATTCCGGTACTTCGACATCTTCAAGCTCGGGGATTCGTTCGGTCTGATCAACTTCCTCGGCGGTGGCGTAATCGACGCCATCAAGGTTCTTGATGTCACAAGCATCAATATGATCAATACAAACTTCCCGCTGTACATCCTGTCGATCACAGGTCTTGCGTATAAGAACGGTCTGTACATCTTCCTCCTCCGTCAGTTCTTCCGCGGCATTCCGGATGAGCTGGAAGAATCCGCGTACCTCGATGGTTCCGGCGTATTCTCCACTTTCGTTCGGATTATTCTCCCGCTGTCCGTCACCATGATGGTCACGGTATTCATGTTCTCGTTCTGCTGGCAGTGGACGGACAATTTCTATACCGAGCTGTTCTACACAACATCCGGCGATCTGCTTCTGCCCGACATCATCAAGGTTCCGAAATCTCTGGATACCAACTATGCCGGTCAGGCACTCTATACCGCCGCGATCCGTAACACCTGCGGTATCCTGATCATCGCTCCTCTGATCGTTCTCTATCTCTTCGGTCAGCGGTACATTGTGGAAGGTATCGAACGTTCCGGTATCACCGGCTAATCTTTCGATTCTATCCCGTATGGCAAGCAAACGCCCGATCGTTCTGCGGTTGGGCGTTTGTTGCATTTTGCAAAATGGAAAACGAAAAGATTAAGGGAGAATACGCATGCAAAATACAATGGAATTTGCCTTTTACGCCGGGTTCACCGATATGTGCCGCCGCATCGGGATCGAGAAAACGGTGGAATACGCTGCTCATTGCGGATTCTCTGCCGTGGAACCTCTGGAGGGTACAGGCGGTCAGATATACACCGTTCGGGATCTCAAGGAAGCACATACATTGCGTAAGATTCTCGCGGATAGCGGTATGCGCATGGCTTGTTATTCCGTCGGTACGAATATTTATAAGAATCCCGCCGCTGTGGACGATCTGCGCCGGCAGGTAGAGTTTGCCGCAGAGATGGGCTCTCCATTCTTTCACCATACCATCGCTTGCAGTCTGAATGCCACAACTCCGCTCCATGGCGCAGGATTCGACGATATGCTGCCAGAACTGGTCGATGGTGTGTGCCGCGTTGCAGAAAAAGCAAGATCCTACGGAATCTGTTGTATCTATGAGGATCAGGGTTTTACCGTAAATGGTGTCGAAAACTTTGGAAAATTCTTCACGACAGTCCATCGCGAATGCCCGAATACCGGCGTATGCGGCGATCTCGGCAATATCTCCTTCGTGGACGAAACCGCCGTGGCGTTCTTCACAGCCTTTGCGCCGTATATCGTTCATGTTCATTGTAAGGATTACAAGATATACGATGCAGAAAAGCCTGGCTGCTATCGAACCGCACATGGGCGGTATCTCGAAAATACACTTCCCGGGACCGGCGTCGTGAACTACGCACAATGCTTCCAAATTCTCAAGGAAAACGGTTATACAGGCGCGTTTGCATTGGAACTGGAAGGCTTTACGGCAACCGATGAGATCCTTACCGAAAGCAATCGAACAGCCATGCAGTATTGCAAAAATGTGTGGGAAGAAGCTCGGAAGTAGGAAGACAGCAAACACAGAAAAAGGGCGCAATTTTCCAAAAAGTCCAGCAAAAAAATCTGCATAGACAAATATTTATCCATTCATATAAATTTTTTTGAAAAGGGGCGCGGGTAAAGACTTTTTCGAAAAAGGCTTTTCCCGCATTAAAAAGGGTTATATCATGCACGATGAGCTTACAGAAGTAGATATTCAGAAAATGAAAGAGGAGATCGAGTACCGGATGCAGCTCAATCCAAAGCTTCGCGATGAGGTGCGCCGGACGAGAGAACTGGGCGATTTGAGCGAGAACGACGAATATCGTTCAGCACGACGCGAATGGAACCGGAACAACAGCCGGATCAACTACCTCAAGGCAATGATCGAGACAGCGATCGTCATCAAAGTAGATCATGCGGAGGATACCGTCGGACTGTTCGATAAGGTCACGCTCTGGTATGAGGAGGACGAGGAGGAATCCATCATCACGATTGTCACCACACTGCGCAACGATGTATTGAACGGCTATGTCAGCAAGGAATCTCCCCTTGGACAGGCGATCATGGGTAAAAAAAAGGGGGAGCGTGTGTTTGTTAAGGTTAACGAAAGTTACAGCTACCCGGTCGTGATCCGCCAAATCGAAAAGGGTACGGACGACCCGACATTGAAGATCCAGCAGCACTGAGTGGGAATAATGTGCAGTTGAACAGTGGAGCGAACCATCCCACTCTCGAGAAT
>CAVIKO010000004.1:0-85288 GCA_963643035.1 bacterium | reverse complement strand
TATACGGTGTTTGCGGAATCCTCCGTTACGCCGATGATGGTCTTGAACATCAGATTGAATTTACGGATCGGGGTAAAGTCGGCACTGCCGCAGTCGGGGCATACGATATGGTTTTCCTTGATGTATGCACTCATCTCATCATCCGACCAGCCTGCTGGATTCACATCGAGGTGGTTCTGGAACGCGTAATCCTCAATGAGCTTGTCAGCTCTGTGACGGCTCTTGCAAACCTTACAGTCCATGAGCGGATCGGAAAAACCGCCGAGATGACCGGAGGCAACCCATGTCTGAGGGTTCATGATGATCGCGGAATCGAGTCCAACATTATACTTGCATTCGGTGACAAACTTCTTCCACCATGCCTTCTTGACGTTGTTCTTAAATTCCACACCCAGCGGACCGTAATCCCACGAATTGGATAGACCGCCGTAGATTTCGCTTCCGGCGTAAATAAAGCCTCTGTTTTTGCATAACGCCACGATCTTATCCATCGTTTTCTCGGCGTTGGGCATCCGATTACTCATATGCTTGTTGTCCTTTCATATATGAAAAGTTTTGATTCGCTGTCTGAAAATTATTTTGCCGTAAATCGATACGGCAGGAATTGCTTTACAGCATCACGGATACTCGGATCGTAATATGCGTCGTGTGCATCCGTTTCCTGAAGATAATTGCCGGGATACGCGATATTGCTGTCCGAGAAATACGTCGCCGCGTTGACCATCTCGTAGATGGTATCGATGTCTGCCTCAGTAAAGTCGGTTTCAAGAATCGGGGTCGCCGGTTCTTCCGAAACGGTGCCGTCCGCATTCCACGTTTTGGTGGCGGATTGCGCGTCCGAAAGGATCAGCAGGGACTGCATTGTGGTGCGGAACGTCTCCTTATCCATCGCAGCGAGCTTGCCGAGATAGGTTTTCACAAGCTCCACGGTGAATTTTCCTTTTGTCTCAATATCAGCGGACGAACGTTCCTTCAGCGTATTCATGATGTGCGAGGAATACAGATTGTATTCTATGTTCCCGGCAGACAACACGAGGGTGTTGGAAAATTGAGACGTGACCTTCTCGCCGTTCTCGTTGATCTGCTCCACGGAATAACCAGAGCGGGTTGTATGATATACGCCGTCGGAATAAATATCCTTCGGATTGTTGACATACACATTTCCCATCAGCGTGAGAAACTCATCGAAATTGTATCCGTCGAGGAGGAAGGTGTAGTCGATGGCAATACCGGTCAGTGAGGTGACATATTGCGGGATATACGTGTAATCGTAAAGATCGTAGACTTCACCGAGCGTATGATAACCCGTAGACGTATAGACGCGCGTTTCCGGGGATATGTAGGTATAGGTATACTCCCGCCGTTCCTTGTCCGCACGAACCAGAGTAATGGAGGTTGCCTGTCGTTCCCGATACCGTTTGGAAAGTACCCCAAAGGAATCGGATGCGGTGACATATCCGGCAATCTTACTGCGCAGATCATCCAAATCCGCCGCGGTCGGCAAATAATCGCCAAACAGTTCGGGACGATATCCGGATGTGATTACAAGAAACGAGAAACTCTCTCCCTCCGGCGTCTGCTCTTCTGCAGAAACATCCGTGGAGGAGCCATCCCCTGCTTCCTCTGTCCCGCTCTCCACCGCACCGGACTGGGCACCGGATTCCGTCTCGGTTTCGGCGGACAGTATACTGTCAAGCTCTGTAATTTCGCTGTCTAAAATATCACTGACCGTGGCAGTGACGAATCGAGTGGCGAAATAGCCGATAATCCCGAACACAACCGCCGCGATCACAAACGTCACCGCAAAATTTTTGAAAGCGGATAACATATTTTTTCTCCTGAAACCTCTTCCTGCAACGGGAAGCGGTGTTGTTCTCCGCACATGCTATACGGAGAAAGCTACATATGATATATTATACAGGATATGTGCGGGAATTGCAAGATAAAAACGAAAAAGTTACGATTTTCATAAAAGAAGCACAAATGTACGCGCATCGGGCCACTGTCTTTTGGAAACGCACACATCAAAAACACCCATGCCGATCCACAAACGCAGATCAGCACGGGTGCTACAGCACGGGTGCTGCAGTATGAGAATGTTCGTTTAGTCCTGATTGCGGATCACATAGCGACACCGCTCGGCAATCCGTTTTTCCCGGAAGTAGGTGTTCTCGCGCGGAATCCAGACGTTGCGGAATCGTTCACCCAGCACATTGCCGTTTCGCTTGAGAATCCGGCGCATCTGCTCCTCTGGTGTAATGTGGAGAAAGATCGCGAAATCATAGTATTTGCCAAAAGCAGGATGGAGCGCGTAGGAACCTTCGACAATCCGCACCCGGCTCATGCCGATCAGCCGTTCCCCATGGAGCGCCTTGACGCCACAGTCGTAGATCCGGTAGGAAAACGGCTTCCACTCGTCTTTCGTAAGCTCCGGCAGAACCTCCTCGGAAAAACGCTCGTAATCCACATTGCCGCCCACCTCTGTCAGCCGTTCCATGGTTCGCTTATTCGTCGGAAGGAAGAAATCGTCCATATGGATGACATCCGCGCCTACAAGCTCCGCAAACAGCTCGGCAAGCCGACTCTTTCCGCTCCCCGCCATACCATCGATGGCGACCAATACCCGCTCCTTTTTGGCAACTGTGATGTACATTTGGAAAATCGCAGTAAGATACGGGACATATTCCCGCCGGATGATCCGATATGCGGGTGTATACGCCGTCCGATATGTGTCGCTATGATGTACAGGACGGATCCCCTCCGACAAATACGCGCGTACATACGTCTGAAATTCTTCTGCCGAAAAACGGAAATACCCATTCTCCGCAAGACGTGCCAAAAGTGCAAGCTGCTCCCGGAACCGTTCTTCCCTGTCTGCTCCCGCATAGCGGGCATCCCGATCGGCACTGCACGTGAACAGGGCGAACACGGCATCGATCGGCGCGTTTCCGAGATACAGTCTCGCGTGTCCCCCGCCAATATCTTCCACTGTCCATTCCTGTGCAGAAACGGCTTCGTTTTCCTCCTGGAGATAAGCCAAGGCGCGCGCACAATCGGTGACCAGATGCCCACCGCCATAGACGGATTGATACGCGAGCTTCACGGCATCCTGCGGTGCGGTAAGCGGATATTTCTTTGCGAGGTTCCGATAGAGCGTCATGCAATCCTTCATCTGAGCGATTTCCTTTCCTGTCCCCCGAATCCCCTCCGGGCAATTTATTTCGTAGTCTGCACTTCAACGAGCCGCTTTCCACAATAGATCTTCCGGAGAAGAGGCTTCTCAATCTTTCCGGTCGGATTGCGCGGTACCTCCGCGAATATGATTCTGCGCGGTCTTTTATAGCGCGGAAGCTCCATGCAGAACGCATTGATTTCGTCCTCCGTCGCCGTCATACCGGGTTTCAGCTCAATGATGGCGGCGGCAATTTCGCCAAGTCTGTCATCCGGCAATCCAATCACGGCGACGTCTTTGATTTTTTCGTTCTGCCGCAGGAAGTCTTCAATCTGCACCGGATACAGATTTTCGCCGCCGGTGATAATCACATCTTTCTTCCGATCCACAAGGTAAATAAAGCCTTCCTCGTCGCGCCGTGCCATATCTCCGGTATAGAGCCAGCCACCCTTCAGGATTTCCGCCGTCGCGTCCGGATTTTTGTAGTAGCATTTCATGACGCCCGGACCGCGCACTATCAGTTCGCCGACCTCATCGCCTGTGACAGACGTACCGTCCGCCCGAACCACATCTGCCTCCCAGAGGTAACCGGGGATGCCGATCGCGCCGACCTTACGGATGTTTTCCACACCGAGATGGACGCAGCCGGGACCGATCGATTCAGACAGTCCGTAGTTTGTATCATACTGGTGATGCGGGAAAACCTTCTCCCAGCGCTTGATAAGTGACGGCGGTACAGGCTGTGCGCCGATATGCATGAGCCGCCATTGAGACAGTCGGTAATCCTCCAGTTGGATCTCTCCGCGATCGATGGCATCGAGTATGTCCTGCGCCCACGGCACGAGGAGCCACACGATGGTGCAACCCTCCTCCGATACGGTGCGCAGAATCCACTCCGGCTTCACACCCTTGAGGATGACCGCTTTGCCTGCGGAGAGAAGAGAACCGAACCAGTGCATTTTCGCACCCGTGTGGTAGAGCGGCGGGATGCAGAGAAACACATCGTTCTTCTGCTGTCCGTGATGATTCTGCTCGGTGCGGCAGGCGTTGATGAGAGCCTTATGCGCGTGGAGGATCGCCTTCGGGAATCCGGTCGTACCAGACGAGAAGTAGATCGCTGCGTCGTCATCCTCCTCAATTGCCACGGCCGGCGCGATGGACGAGCAGTAGGTGACAAGCCGATCGTAGCTGTCCGCAAAATCGGGACATTCTTCACCGACATAAAACCAGTTCTTTACACGCGGCAGCTTTTCCCGCACCGTGTCCACACGGGTGATGAATTCCTCGCCGAACACCAACACATCCACGTCGGCAAGCTCGGCACAATAGCGGATCTCCTCGGCGGTATAGCGATAATTCATCGGAACAGCAAGCGCGCCTGTTTTCAGGATTCCGAAATAAATCGGCAGCCATTCGAGACAGTTCATGAGCAAAATCGCGACCTTGTCTCCCTTTTTCACGTTCCGCGTCAAAAGGAGATTCGCGAACCGATTCGCCTTGGTATCGAAATCCTTCCACGTCATTTCCCGGCGATAGCGACCGCCCGGCGTGGTTTCGATCAGGCTGTATTCTCGCCATGTCTGATGCGGCTGCGGCTTAACGGCGGGATTGACCTCGACCAATGCCGTGTCCGTGGGATAGAGCTTCGCGTTTCTCTCGAGCAGCTCCGTAATGACCATATTTGACCTCCCCGCGGGGAAAAGAAAAAGTCCCCGCATATCTCAAATGAAATACAGAGGACGGAATAAACCGTGGTACCACCTCATTTTGCCGGTGTCTTACAACAGCCAGCCTCGTCGGGCACATAGGATCACGCATTCGCCGATATGGAAAAACGGCGCAGCAGCGCGCAGCCGATGCCCTTGTCCTGTAACGGGAACGTCCCGTCGCAGCCTACTGAGATTTTCTCACCGCCGCATTTCTGCCATTCGCTTCCTGTGCGGTTCTGCATAAAAATTCCGTTTGGTGCGCTGCTCACGGAATGTATTCCCTATTTCCTCTCACCGACTTCCACCAGCCGTCGGCTCTCTGTGCAGGTACGGAAACTGCGGTACTTCTTTCCGGTCTTCGCATTTATTTTAGTATAGCATATTTTTTCTCCGCCGTCAAGGGATTTTGGCGAGAAAAAACACTTTTTCACGATTTCAGGCGCACCTTATGGCGGAAGTAGCGCTTTTTCGGGAAATTGTAGTCCCACTCTTATTTTTCCGAGTTCCGCAGGACTGATGGCAGATTTACGCGAACCGTCTGTTCTCAGCGCATGCCACTATTTCGGCGCGATCCTTCCTTCTAGCGAAGCCAAGGATCTCATGGATGCGGCATCCAAGCACGAACGAAAATAAACAAACACCAGCCACATAAAAACGACACCCGGTTGGGACAATGCTCCCGCCGGGTGCCGTTTTTCTTATTTATCCAAAGTACTTCCGTGCAGCGACGAACATCCCCATGTCGTAGCTGCCAGGTACATTCTGGTACAACCCTGCGTTGTACCGCTCGGAGTGACCCATCTTGCCGAACACTCTGCCGTCCGGGGAGGTGATTCCCTCAATGGCAAGGAGTGAACCGTTCGGGTTGTAGTCGATATCCATCGTCGCACATCCGTCCGGATCGACGTACTGTGTAGCGATCTGTCCGTTTGCGACCAGACGGTCGAGTACCGCCTGAGGCGCGATGAATCGACCTTCTCCGTGGGAGATCGCGACATTGTAGATCTCACCCACCTTCGTTTCTGCCAGCCACGGGGATTTCGCAGACGCGATCCGCGTGCGCACAAGGCGGGATTGGTGCCGTCCGATCTCGTTGAAGGTCAGCGTCGGACAGTTTTCGTCCGTGTCTATGATCTCGCCGTACGGAACCAGTCCGAGCTTGACAATCGCCTGGAAGCCGTTGCAGATACCGCACATCAGCCCCATGCGGTTTTTAAGAAGCTCGTTTGTCCGTTCGCGGATAATACCGTTGCGGAAGAACGCCGTAATGAATTTGCCGCTGCCATCCGGTTCATCACCGCCGGAAAAGCCACCCGGAATAAAGACGACCTGGCTCTGGGGTAGCTTTTCTGCAAATGCCTCCACAGACGCTGCGACTGCCTCGCTCGTAAGATTGCGGACAACCATGATTTCCGGCGCCAGTCCAGCGCGCTCCAGCGCTTTTGCCGTGTCGTATTCGCAGTTGGTGCCAGGGAATGCCGGGATCAGCACGCGTGGACGGGCAAATTTCTCTGTGGTGCGGACTGTGGTATACTGCGGTGCGGAGAGCGTCGGAACCGCGTTGTCCGTGCGCGCCACGTTCGCCTTTGTCGGATAAACGCTCTCCAGCCGTCCCGCATAGGCCTTGTACAGCTCCGCAAGGGATACCGTCTCACCAACGTAGGTCAGCGCATACTCTGCCGTCGTTCTACCGAGCAGGATCGCTTCTGCGGGAACTGTGTCGTCCGCCATTTCCAGAACAAAGGAGCCATACGCGTAGCCGAACAACATCTCTTTGTCCGCATCTGCGAACGAGAAACCGATCCGGTTGCCAAACGCCATCTTCATAACCGCCTCTGCAATACCACCAAAGCCGGGCGTGTACAGAGCGGATACCTTGCCGGATGCCGCAAGGGCATGTACAGCAGCAAAAAGAGCGCGCAGAGAATCCGCGTCCGGAAGTCCGTTTTCCCCATAAGTCGGGCGCAGGAGGTACACGTTCGCGTCCGGTTTCTTAAATTCCGGCGTGACCACAGAGGTAATCTTATCGGTCGTCACGGCAAAGGATACGAGTGTGGGCGGCACGTCAAGCTGCTCAAAGCTGCCGGACATGGAATCCTTTCCACCGATCGCAGCCACGCCCATCGCCATCTGTGCATCCAGGGCGCCAAGCAGCGCAGACAGCGGCTGTCCCCAACGTTTTCCGTCGTGACCGGGCTTTTCAAAATATTCCTGAAATGTCAGGTACACATCCTCATATGATGCACCGGCAGCGATCAGCTTCGAGAGCGATTCAATGACTGCGAGATACGCGCCGTGGTAGGGGGATTTCTCCGCGATATACGGATTGTAGCCCCATGCCATATACGATACGGTGTCGGTGTCCCCATGCTCCGTAGAGATCTTATGGATCATCGCCTGCACCGGGGTATCCTGGTATTTTCCGCCAAACGGCATCACAACGGTACCCGCACCGATGGTGGAGTCAAACCGCTCAGACAGACCGCGGCGGGAGCATACGTTCAGATCGGACGCAAGGGCGCGCATACCGGAGGCAAAATCCGTGGGGATCGCTTTGCCGAACGCCTGCGGCTTCTCCGGTGTGATGGAAATATGCTTTTCCGCACCGTTGGAGGAGAGAAATTCCCGTGATACGTCTACGATGGTCTTGCCGCGCCACGTCATCACCAGTCTCGGATCCGCCGTGACGGTCGCCACAACGGTCGCCTCCAGATTTTCACTCTCAGCGAGGGCGCAGAACTTTTCCGCATCCTCTGGTGCCACCACGACCGCCATTCTTTCCTGCGATTCGCTTATGGCAAGCTCCGTTCCGTCCAACCCGTCGTACTTCTTCGGCACCCGATCAAGGTCGATTCGCAGTCCGTCCGCCAGCTCACCGATCGCCACCGATACGCCGCCCGCGCCAAAGTCATTGCACCGTTTGATGAGACGCGCCGCGTCCCCTCTGCGGAAGAGCCGCTGCAGCTTTCTCTCCTCCGGCGCATTTCCCTTTTGTACCTCCGCGCCACAGCTTTCGAGGGAATGCAGGTCGTGCGATTTTGAGGAGCCTGTCGCACCGCCGCAGCCATCCCGTCCGGTTCGTCCGCCGAGTAGGATCACAATATCGCCGGGAGCCGGACATTCGCGTCGCACATGATCCGCCGGTGTCGCCGCAATCACTGCGCCGATCTCCATTCGCTTCGCCATATAGCCGTCGTGGTACAGCTCATCCACCTGTCCTGTCGCCAGTCCGATCTGGTTGCCGTAGGAGGAATAGCCTGCCGCCGCCGTCGTTACGAGCTTTTTCTGCGGGAGCTTGCCCGGAATCGTATCCGCAACAGGTCTGGTCGGATCGGCCGCTCCAGTCACACGCATTGCGGCGTATACATACGATCTGCCGGACAGCGGATCCCGGATCGCGCCGCCGATACAGGTCGCCGCGCCGCCGAACGGCTCGATCTCCGTCGGATGGTTGTGCGTCTCGTTCTTGAATAACAGAAGCCATGGCTCCGTTTTGCCGTCCACGGTCACGTCCATCTTCACAGTGCAAGCATTGATTTCCTCGGATTCATCGAGTTTGGTCAACCGTCCGTCCGCCTTGAGTGCTTTTGCCGCGATTGTCCCGATGTCCATCAGATTCATCGGCTTTTTTTCTCTGCCTAGCTTCTGCCGGAGTGCCTTGTACCGTGTGAACGCAGCGGAAAGGAGAGGATCGTCAAACTGCACATCGTCGATGGTGGTGAGAAACGTTGTATGGCGGCAGTGATCCGACCAGTATGTATCCGTCATACGGATCTCCGTGATCGTCGGCTCACGGTTCTCCGTGCGGAAATACGCCTGCAGGAACGCGAGATCGTCCGTATCCATCGCCAATCCGTATTTCTTCACAAACGCCGCCAATCCGTCTCGATCCAGAGCGAGGAAACCGTCCATCACCGCTACGTCTGCCGGTATATCATATTTCGTTTCCAGCGTTTTCTTCTCGGAGAGCTCCGCCTCACGCGCCTCCACCGGGTTGATGACGTATTTCCGGATTGTTGCAAGCTCGTCTGCAGTCGGATTTCCGTTTATGAGATAGATCTTCGCCGTACGTACCGTCGGGCGGGGCTTTTGGGAGATGATCTGGATACACTGTGCCGCCGAATCCGCTCTCTGGTCGTACTGACCGGGCAGATACTCTACACCAAATACGTGATCCGCCATGGGCAGCACGTCATAGGTCACATCCACCTGCGGCTCGCTGAACACCGTCGTCCTTGCTTCGTCAAATAACGCGCGATCGATATTCTCCACATCGTAACGATTCAGAAGACGCAACTCCGTGACCGATGTGATGCCCAAAAAATGACGGATGTCCGACAAAAGGGACGATGCCTCCACCGCCAGTCCCGGACGCTTTTCTACATATACTCTAAATACCATCTTATTTTTCTCCCGCCGCCTGCATTGCCCGTGTGCCGATATCGCTCCGTCTGTAGGCGTTTTCAAATGTTACCGTGTCCGCCGCCGCATACGCGTTTTCAATCGCCCTGCCAAGCGTATCCGCTACGGCAGTTACGCCGAGTACCCGACCGCCGCCTGTCACAAGAACACCGTCGTCTCTCCGTTTTACACCGGCATAGAAAATCTCCGCACCGTGGGGCAGCTTTTCCGGGGACGAGATCGGATACCCCGTCTCGTATTTCTGCGGATAGCCCTTGGACGCCAGAATCACACAGCATGCGTGCTTGTTCGAGAAACGCACTTCCACCTCGGATAACCGCTCGTCCGCCACCGCGCGCATGATGGTGAGTAAATCCGTCTCCAAAAGCGGCAGCACCACCTGCGTCTCAGGATCGCCGAACCGACAGTTGTATTCAATCACCCGAGGTCCATCCTTAGTCAGCATCAGTCCAAAATAGAGACAGCCTTTGAAGGTACGCCCTTCCCGGTTCATCGCGTCTATCGTCGGCAGGAAAATCTTCTCCATGCACTCTGCGGCAATCTCCGGTGTGTAGTACGGATTCGGTGCCACCGTGCCCATACCACCTGTGTTCAGCCCCGTGTCATGATCGCCCGCGCGCTTGTGATCCATCGAGGACACCATCGGAACGACTACCTTTCCGTCCGTGAATGAAAGTACGGATACCTCCGGTCCCTCCAAAAATTCCTCAATCACCACACGGTTTCCCGACGCGCCGAAAATCTTGTTCGCCATGATCTCCCGGAGCGCATCCTCCGCCTCCGAACGGGTCTGACAGATCAGCACACCCTTACCGAGTGCCAAGCCGTCCGCCTTCACCACAAGCGGCACAGGAGCGGTCTGGACATACGCCATCGCGCGGTCAATATCGTCAAATACCTCGTATGCCGCTGTCGGGATACCGTATTTTTTCATCAGATTTTTCGAGAATACCTTGCTCCCCTCGATTTCCGCCGCTGCCTTCGTCGGTCCAAAGCATGGAATCCCGACTGTATTCAGTGCGTCCACCAAACCGAGCACCAGCGGATCATCGGGTGCTACGATCGCAAAATCCACCGCGTGCGTCTTTGCAAAATCCACGATCGCCGGAATGTCCTTCACACCAATCGGCACACATTCCGCAAGTGTGGTCATCCCGCCGTTCCCCGGCAGTGCGTATATTTTGTCCGCCAAAGGGGAGCAGGCAATCTTAGAGAGAATCGCATGCTCCCGCCCACCGGAACCAATCAAAAGAATCGTCATATAGATTCCAACCTTTCCGACAATAAACAGCGACCTAAAGCCAGCGCAGTCAAAAACAGACCTGCACAGACCATATCCAGTCCCTTTTTATAACGTTCTTGCTAAGCTTCTTTCAAGAAACGTCCTCGTTCCCTCGTTTTCTCTCATCCCTCAATGGTGGAAGAGGCGCATACCAGTGAAGCACATGGCAATGCCGTATTTGTTGCAGGTTTCGATGACCTGGTCGTCCCGAACGCTACCGCCCGGCTCCGCAATGTAGGATACGCCGCTGCGGCGTGCGCGTTCAATGTTGTCTCCGAACGGGAAAAACGCATCGGAAGCAAGGGATACACCTGTAATACCGGAGAGATACGCCCGCTTTTCCTCACGTGTCAGTTCCTCCGGTCGAACTGTGAAGTACTGCTGCCATACGTCCGCACCCAGCACATCCTCGCTCTGATCGGATATATAAACGTCGATCACATTGTCGCGATCCGGTCTGCCGAGCGTGGGAAGAAACGGCAGCGCCAGAACCTTCGGATGCCGGCGCAGATGCCAAATATCCGCTTTGTTACCCGCCAGTCTCGTACAATGGATCCGCGACTGCTGCCCGGCGCCCACACCGATCGCCTGCCCATCCACAGCATAGCATACTGAATTCGACTGCGTGTATTTCAGCGTGATCAACGCAACGGTCAGATCCCGCTTGCCGGATGCCGGAATCTCGCCTGCCGCCGTCACAATGTTGTTAAGAGCCTCCGGAGTCACACGATAGTCATTTCTGCCCTGTTCAAACGTGACACCGTAGACCTCTTTTGTCTCCACCGGATCCGGGATGTATGTGGGATCGATCGAGACGATGTTGTAGTTTCCCTTCTTCTTCGATTTCAGAATCTCCAATGCCTCCGGCTCATAGCCGGGCGCGATGATTCCGTCCGATACCTCTCGCTTGATGAGTTTTGCCGTCGTTACATCACATACATCGGACAGCGCAATCCAGTCACCGAACGAGGACATACGATCCGTCCCTCTCGCACGCGCATACGCGCAGGCAAGCGGAGAATCGTTCAGTCCCTCTATGTCGTCCACAAAACACATTTTCTGCATCGCCTCGTCCAGCGGCAGTCCCAGTGCGGCGGAGGTCGGCGATACATGCTTGAAGGACGTTGCGCAGACCATTCCCGTCGCTTCCTTCAGTTCCTTTACAAGCTGCCAACTGTTGAACGCGTCGAGAAAATTGATGTAGCCCGGTCTGCCGTTCAGAATCTCGATGGGCAGATCGGAGCCGTTTTTCATAAAAATGCGCGCGGGCTTCTGATTCGGGTTACAGCCGTATTTCAATGCAAATTCTTTCATACGATTCTCTCCTTATTCCTCGTCCTTACGGTTCTTGTTGATCAATCGCGTCTCGTATTCTCCAGTGGTCAGATCAACGTAGCGCGTGTACAGTGAGATCTTGTTCGTCTCATTGAGATTATCCCAAATCGCGGCGGTAAATTCGTCGATGGTATCCGGGATAGCAACACGTTCCGGCTCACCCACAAACGTTGGAATCGGATTGCCGTCCGTTACATAGGTATGCAGGAAATGCCCCAGTCCCGCCTTCGCCGGATATGTGAACAGCTCGCGTACGCAGTCGCTGCCGTCTTCGTCGATGGACTTGCAGATGTGCAACTGGTACCGCATATCGCCGTCACCGAAATAGCAGATGCCGCTGATCCGGGGGGTATAGTTCGGCGCGTCCGGCTCAAATTCCCGCGTTTCCAAAGCAGATGCGAATGTGCCGCCCATCAGGATATGCTTTTTCACCGTATCCGTCTGGTCGCCGTTTGTCACAACGAGCAGTTTCCCGAGATCCCGCACCGGATAGTAGATGATGAGCGACGGATCCTCCACGCGGGATACGTCAAAGGGGTACGTCCGCACGTCCCTGCCCTCTTCCAAAAACACACGGTTCCGGCTGTTCGCGCTTCTTCCCATGATGAAATACGCCACCGCACCAAATCTGCTGTCCGCCGTCTTACCGAGCATAATTCCGCGTCCCACGTAGGGATTTCCGGAGAGTACGTCCGCTATCTCGTGTATCTTATATACGTTCATCCTGTCCTTCCTCACTTTCTCTCGCCATAGATCCGCTCCGCCACCATCTCACAGGCACGCGGCAGGAGGATCCACTCCGCTTCTTCCATCACGCGCCGTTGAAGCATCTCCGGCGTGTCTCCCTCGTGTACGTCAACTGCCTTTTGCAAAAGGATCTGCCCACCGTCCGGGATCGCGTTTACGTAATGCACTGTTGCGCCTGTCACCTTGACGCCGTATGCCAGAGCTGCCTCATGTACGTGCAGTCCCCAGTATCCCTTGCCGCAGAACGACGGAATCAGTGCGGGATGCACATTAATGATCCGCTTGTCCCATCTGCCCGTGAAATCTGCCGACAGAATGCTCATAAAGCCCGCCAAAACGATCATCTCAATTCCGTATGCCGTAAGATACCGCTCGATCTCCGCTTCAAACCGATCGCCAGCCTCTTTGCGGTTGACCACCACAGCGGGAACGTTGTGGTTTTTCGCCCGTTCCAACGCGTATACACCGGGCTTGGACGACAGCACCAGGGAAATCTCTCCGTGCGGCAATTCTCCTCTGTCCGACGCATCGAGGATTGCTTGCAAATTCGTCCCACCGCCGGACACGAACACCGCTATCCTTACCTTTTCCATATCACTCGATCACCACGCCGTCGCCTTCGATGACCGTACCGACCACATACGCGTCCTCGCCGTTTGCGCGGAGGATGGAGAGCGACCTGTCCGCATCCTCTTTTGCTACCGTCACGCACATACCGACACCCATGTTGTATGTGTTGAACATATCGCGCTCACCAATGCCGCCTGTCTTCTGGAGCAACGTGAAGATCGGCGGGATCCGCAGACTTGCCCGGTCGATTTTCGCGCACAGTCCCGCAGGCAGCGCACGCGGAATGTTTTCATAGAAGCCACCGCCTGTGATGTGGGAGATGCCATGCACCCGCACCTCGTCGAGCAGTGCCAGAATTGGTTTTACGTAAATGCGCGTGGGCGTGAGCAGCACCTCGCCGAGACTCCTGCCGCCAAGTTCCGGGTTCGGAAGGGACAAATCCGCGTTCGCCACGTCAAATACCCGGCGCACGAGGGAAAAACCGTTGGAATGGAGTCCGCTCGACGGCAGTGCGATCAGCACATCCCCGGTTTTTGTCAGGCTTTTATCGATAATTCGGCTCCGATCCGCGATACCCACCGCAAATCCGGCAAGGTCGTACTCATTCGGATCCATTAATCCGGGATGTTCTGCCGTTTCGCCGCCGACCAGTGCGCATGCGGACTGTACGCAGCCTTCCGCCACACCGGACACGATCGCAGCGATTTTCTCCGGCACATTCTTCCCGCACGCGATGTAATCGAGGAAGAAAATCGGACGTGCGCCGCAGCAGATGATGTCGTTTACGCACATTGCCACGCAGTCGATGCCCACCGTGTCGTGCCGCTCCGTCAGAAACGCGAGTTGCACCTTCGTTCCCACGCCATCTGTGCCGGAGACGAGGATCGGGTCGGTGATCCCATACTTTTTCATAACCGCACCCATATCGAACATACCGCCAAAGCCGCCTATTCCGTCGCATACACCCGTCACAACAGTTCGGGCAATGTGTGCTTTCATCAGTTCCACGGCAGTGTATCCGGCAGTGATGTCCACGCCCGCGTTTTTATATGCTTCACTGTAGCTCTTCATCTCTTCTGTACCTCAATCCTCGTTATCGTTGTTTTGCTGTACCCGTTTTGTCCACTGCGGCTTCGCCTCTGAAATCTTTGTGTCGTACCGACTGCGGATGATCTCATCGGGATGCTCGGTCGGATGCTCCCCGGTGAAGCACGCGCAGCAGAAACCGTTTTCCGGATTGTCCGTCAGGCGCACCACATCGGCAAGGGGCAGGTATCCGAGCGAATCCACATTCAGAATCCGCGCAATCTCGTCGTTTGTGTGCCGATTGGCAATTAAGATGTCGCGGGAGGAAATGTCCGTGCCGTAATAGCAGATGTCGATAAACGGCGGTGCGGAGGAGCGCATATGCACCTCAACCGCTCCCGCCTGCCGGAGCAATCCGACAATGCGCTGACAGGTCGTACCGCGTACAATAGAGTCGTCCACCATAACCACACGTTTTCCCTTGACAACGGAGGAGATCGGGTTCAGCTTGATGCGCACAAGATTTTCTCTTGCCGACTGCCCGGGTGCGATAAAAGTTCTGCCGATATATTTGTTCTTGATAAAACCGACCTCGTAAGGAATACCGGATGCCTTCGCATAGCCGATCGCCGCATCTATACCGGAATCCGGTACACCGATAACGACGTCCGCTTCGACGGGATACGCCTTCGCGAGATACATACCCGCGCGCAGTCTCGCCTCGTGGACGGAACATCCTTCAATGACGGAATCCGGACGGGCAAAATAGATATGCTCGAATACACAGAGCTTGTGGGGCTTCTCACCGCAATGGTCGCGGATGGAGCGCATACCGTTTTTGTCGAAAATAAGGATCTCGCCGGGATCGATCTCACGGATGAGGGTTGCCCCCACGGCATCGAGCGCACAGGATTCCGAAGCAATCACGTAGATGCCGTCCTCCCGTTTGCCGTAGCAAAGCGGATGGAAGCCATACGGATCTCGGAATGCGATGAGCTTCTGCGGGGACATTACAACGATGGAATACGAGCCGACGAGCCGCGTCATTGCTTTGTTGATGCTTTCTTCAATGGAATTGGCATTCAACCGTTCTTTTGTAATGAGGTACGAAATGATCTCCGCGTCGCTTGTGGTATGGAAAATCCCGCCGTCCAATTCCAGCTCATCCCGCAGCGCACGGAAATTGCACAGGGAGCCGTTGTTCGCGATTGCCATCCGTCCCTTGATGTGGTTGACGACGATAGGCTGGGCGTTCAATCGGTCGCCGGTGGTATTTTTACCGTACCGCACATGACCAACCGCCATACAGCCTTCTCCCAGCTCCGCGAGGCGCACCGGAGTGAATACATCATTGACCAATCCATCGTCCTTATAGGAACGAAACACACCGTCATCGTTCACCACAATGCCGCAGCTTTCCTGGCCGCGATGCTGCAGGGCATACAGTCCGTAGTAGGTCAGGGACGCCACATGGGCTCTTTCTGGGGCAAATACGCCGAATACGCCGCATTCTTCTCTCAAATCACTCACTGTTTCTCTGCTCCTTTGTAATCTATAGGTTTATAGGCGAAAAATACGCAGCTGCAGCACGCCTTTTGCATAAAAGACGCACCTGCCCTGCGTATCGGTTTTCATTTATACCTTTCCTGTAACGCCGTGTCCTTCGCAAGCACTGTATCTGCGGCTTTTTTACGCGCCGATCTGATTTTTTCTGCAAGCGTCCTATCGGACAGAGCCAGAATCTGACAGGCAAGATGGGCGGCGTTTGCAGCACCGTTCAACGCAACCGTAGCGACAGGAATCCCGGAGGGCATCTGCACCGTAGACAGAAGCGCATCCAAACCGTCGAGCATCCCGCCCTTGACAGGAATCCCGATGACGGGCAGAATCGTATTTGCGGCACAGGCTCCCGCAAGATGTGCAGCCATCCCCGCCGCAGCAATCACGACCCCATAGTCGTCCGATTCCAGACCGGACACGAACGCCGCAGTCTCCGCCGGGGTACGATGCGCGGACAGAATTCTTGCAGTATACGGCACGCCATAGCCATCCAGCACAGCAAACGCCTTTTCCACCACCGCAAGATCGCTGTCGCTGCCCATCAGAATCGCAACCTTCTTCGACATAACATATCCTCCCATGCAAATTCAACGAAAAAAGGACATACCGCTCCTCTGTAACCAAAACATCGGCGTTAAAAAGCAGCCCGAAAAAAACGGGAAGTCGCAGATACCGGAATGCGCATAAAAAGCGGTTACAGAATACGGAATGCCCAGACGGACGGCGGCGCGGAACAAAAGCCCCACGCAATTCTCTCCGCTTCACGCAGTTCCCTGCCACAGACCATTTGTCCGTTTTCCGTCAGTCACGGAGAGTACACCTATATTATACCGGATTTCCGGTTTTTCGTCAAGGGGTACGGAAAAAGAATTTTCCTTCTGAAAAGCAGTGGTCTTTGTTGGATTTTCACACCGTGGATTGCAGGCAGAATCGCGCAAAAATATTGACTTTCGGCGGTGCGGGTGGTACAATATTTCTATCGTATGATGGAATAGTGTTGCGGTATACGCCACAGCGTGCCGCTACAAATACAGGAAGGATGAGCCTATTATGAATTACCAATGCCGTACAGGTCTTTCCGACGATTCGATCCGCTATTTGCTGAAACAGGCGATCGCCGGGAAAAAGCTATCCAAAATTCTGCTTCTCCCCCCCGACTTTACGCGTATGTACAGCGGGGCGGGTAAGATCGTGGCGATGCTCTGGGATATGCTCGCGGATCACTGCCAAATCGACGTGATGCCCGCGCTCGGCACCCACGTACCGATGACAGAGGAGGAGTGCAAAATCTTCTTCGAAGGCAGAGTGCCGTATACATCCCTCATCGTTCACAACTGGCGCACGGACGTGGTGAAAATCGGCGAGGTACCCGGCTCCTTTGTAGAGGAGGTGTCCGAAGGACTGGTGAAAACGCCAATCGATGTGGAAGTCAACCGGCGGCTTCTCGACAAATCCTACGACATGATCTTCTCCATCGGACAGGTGGTACCGCATGAAGTAGTCGGCATGGCGAACTACTCGAAAAACATCTTTGTCGGCTGCGGCGGTTCGTCGATGATCAACGCATCCCACATGCTCGGTGCCTTCTACGGACTGGAGCGGATCATGGGCAAGGATTTTTCCCCGGTGCGCAAGGTATTCGACTATGCAGAAACGCATTTCCTCGCCGAGATTCCGCTGACCTACATTCTCACCTGCACGACGAACACGGGCGACAGGACGAATATCCACGGACTCTACATCGGCAGAGAACGGAAGGAATTTGAAAAAGCAGTCGCACAGAGTCAGGAAATCAACCTCATCCACATGGACGAACCGTTCCAAAAGGTCGTCGTCTATCTAGATCCGCGCGAATTCAAAAGTACGTGGCTCGGCAACAAATCGATCTACCGCACCAGAATGGCGATTGCAAACGGCGGTGAGCTGATCGTTCTCGCACCCGGTGTGGACAAATTCGGAGAGGATCCCGAAAACGACCGTCTGATCCGCAAGTACGGCTACTGCGGCAGAGAAAAGGTACTGGAACTTGTTGACAAACCGGAATGCGGCGATCTGCGCGAGAATCTCTCGGTAGCGGCCCATCTCATCCACGGCTCCTCCGACGGACGGTTCCGCATCACCTACTGCACGACCCACCTGACAGAGGATGAGGTACGCGGGGTATGCTTCGGATACATACCGTATGAGGAAGCGGCAAAAAAGTACGATCCGGCAACACTGACAGACGGCTACCACGAAATCGACGGCGAGAAGATCTTCTACATCAGTAATCCCGCACTCGGACTGTGGTCGTGCTGAGAGGAGAGCGGCATGGAGAGAATCGATCTGCATACGCACTCCACCTGCTCGGACGGTTCGATGACTCCCTCGGAGCTAGTTCGACACGCAAAAGCCTCCGGACTTTGCGCGATGGCGTTATCCGACCACGACACGGTATCCGGTGTGGATGAGGCGATGGCGGCAGGGCGTGAGATCGGCATAGAGGTGATCCCGGCGATTGAGCTGTCTGCGGTATCGGCTACGGAGACGCACATCCTCGGTTACTTTATCGACCCGCACGCGCAGTCCCTCGTCGACGCACTGGACAGAATCCGGGATATTCGCACAGAGCGGCTGACAGAAACGTGCGCCATGTTAAAAAAGCACGGCATTGACGTATCCATAGACGAGGTACGAGCGATCGCCGGCGGTGGGGTTCTCTGCCGAGCGCACATCGCGAAAATCATGACGGAAAAGGGATACGCCGAAAGTCCGCGCGACGCTTTCCAGCGGTGGCTGAACGTCGGCTGTCCGTGCTATTCCGAAACGCAGGCGATCACGGACGTAGAGGCGATCTCCCTTATTCGAGCGGCAGGGGGCGATGCGTATCTTGCACATCTCCATCTGACGAAACTGCCGGACGATGCACTGGACGCGTTTGTAGCGCGTTTGGCAACAGCGGGGCTTCACGGCATCGAGGGCTACTACACGGACTACACGGCGGAAATGGCGGAGAAATATCGGTCGCTTGCGAAAAAGTATAGGCTTGCGATTTCCGGCGGCACGGATTTTCACGGCTCGTTCAAGCCGCATATCTCGATTGGGCGCGGACTTGGTGACATGGAGATCCCGTACACGGTGCTCGCGGAAATGAAAAAACGATAAAACCAACATAAGGAGAAAAAAACAATGAAAAAAGCGGATATTGGCATGATCGGCATGGCGGTCATGGGCGAGAATCTGTCGATGAACATGGAGCGGCACGGTTTTACGGTCGCCTGTTACGATGTATGGGACGGTGTGGTGGACAAATTCATGGAGGGCAGAGGCAAGGGACACAATTTCATCGGCTGTCACTCGTTTGCGGAGCTGGTGGAAAGTCTCGAAAAGCCGCGTAAGATCATGATGATGATTCGTGCGGGCGCGCCTGTGGACGAAACAATCGGAAAGCTCCTGCCGCTGCTGGACAAGGGAGACATCCTCATCGACGGCGGCAACTCACACTTTCCAGACACGGCGCGGCGGTGCAAGGAAGTAGAGGCGGCGGGAATGTTGTACATCGGCACGGGCGTATCCGGCGGCGCGGAGGGCGCGTTCATCGGTCCTTCCATGATGCCGGGCGGCTCTCCCGCGGCCTGGGATTCCGTTAAACCGATTCTCCAGGCAATCTGTGCGAAGGTAGACGACGGTTCGCCGTGCTGCGACTGGGTTGGCGAAGGCGGAGCCGGACACTTTGTAAAGATGGTTCACAACGGAATTGAGTACGGCGACATGCAGCTCATCTGCGAGGCATACCAGATCATGCGGGACTATCTCGGCATGACAGCAGACGAAATGCACACGGTATTCGCTGACTGGAACGAAGGGGTACTCGATAGCTATCTCATCGGGATTACAGCAGATATTCTCACGCGCAAGGACACAGACGGCTCCCCGCTTGTGGAAAAGATCCTCGACACAGCTGGGCAAAAGGGTACAGGCAAATGGACAGGTATTGCCGCCCTCGACGAGGGCGTTCCTCTGACACTGATCGGCGAGGCGGTATTCGCACGGTGCCTCAGTGCCATCAAGGAAGAACGTGTGGCGGCATCGAAGATTCTGACCGGGCCCATCGCGAAATTCACAGGCGACCGGAAAGCGTTCATCGCGGATCTGAAGAACGCGCTCTACGCCTCAAAAATCGTATCCTACGCGCAGGGCTACACGCTGATGCGGACTGCCGCCAAGACCTACAGCTGGAATCTGAACTACGGCGGAATCGCTTTGATGTGGCGAGGCGGCTGCATCATCCGCAGCGTATTCCTCGGCAAGATCAAGGAGGCCTTTGACGCAGATCCGGAGCTGACGAATCTTCTGACCACGCCGTACTTCCACGCCGCCATCGACGAAGCGCAGGCAGGCTGGAGACGGGTATGCGCCGCCGCTTGTCTTGCCGGAATCCCGATGCCCGCAATGACCTCCGCGCTCGCGTACTACGACGGCTATCGCTGCGAACGGCTGCCGGCAAATCTCCTCCAGGCACAGCGCGACTATTTCGGCGCCCACACCTATGAACGCATCGACGCTCCGCGCGGCGAATTCTTCCACACCGACTGGAACGACGGCGAGGTCGGCAACACAGCTTCCACACAGTACAACGCATAAAGAAATGCGAGAAGAACGGTCGCATTAGGAAGCCTCTGATTTAAGGTTATTTTTGCGAGAAAAGTCCCTATGTTCTAGCCTTTTATCGCAAAAAATCCGATTGATTCAGAGGTTCCTTAGAAAAAGGGAGTTACTATATTGTTTAGCGATACGGATAGGTCGATATATAGACTTTCTTCCCCCTACATTCTCTTGGTTTCTCTGTCTTTTCTTACGACGTTTATTGGGTGTGTTTTTTGAAAACGGCCTCCTTTGAGGTACATACGAAAGGATAAAAGCTATGCAATTACGTGAAAACTGCAAATACGCCATTGTGGTGCCTACGAGTATGGGAGTACGGATTTGTCCCATGAACGGACAGCCTGTACAATCCTCGGACACATTCTTCATGCAGGCGACGAGCGCGGAATCGAACGTGATTTCCGTCGCGTCCTATCTCGGTATGAAAACGAAGGTCTTAACGACTTTTGTAAAAGACAGTCCGATCGCGGATTTCATCAAGCGGAATCTCCGTTCGCGCGGGATCGATTACGAAGGTGCGGAAGTAGAGCAGGGCGGTCCGTGGGGATACCGGCACCAGTTCAACATTGCGGACAGCGGCTACGGCTCCCGCGGTCCCCGTGTATGCAACGACAGAGCGGGTGAAGTTGGCAGAACGTTGAACATCAAAGACTTTGATGTGGATCGCATTTTCGGTGAAGAGGGCGTACAGATTCTCCATCTTTCCGGACTGATCGGGGCGCTTTCTCCGGAGACGAGCCAGTTCTGTTTGGAGCTTGCCCGTACGGCACGAAAATACGGTACACGCATCTCCTTCGACCTAAACTACCGCGCATCCTTCTGGAAAAACAGAGAGGCGGAACTGCGTGAAATCTTTACGGAGATCGCATCCTACGCGGACATTCTGGTCGGCAACGAGGAGGACTTCCAGCTTGCCCTCGGGATGAAGGGACCGGAGGCAGGTGGCAAGGATCTCGCATCCAAGATTGACAGCTTCAAGGAAATGATCGCCGAGGTCAAGAAATCCTTCCCGAACGCGGAGGTATTCGCCACCACCCTGCGGCAGGTCGTAAACGTAAACAGCCACATCTGGGGCGCGATCTTACTTGCCGGAGACGAATGGCACATCGCAGAACCGCGTGAAATCCACGTGCTCGACCGAATCGGCGGCGGCGACGGTTTTGTGGGCGGTCTCCTGTACGCGATTCTCAAGGGCTGGGATTCCGAGAAGTGGGTACAGTTCGGCTGGGCGTCCGGCGCTCTGGCCACAACGTTCCTCACCGACTACGGCCAGCCGGCAGATGAAGAGCAGATCTGGTCGATCTGGGGCGGCAACGCGCGGGTTAAGAGATAACAGATAACGAAGTACAGCGAAATGAGGGAAAGATCACCAGAACACGGCTTCCGGCAGTCTTTCCCTCCTTTGCGGATAAGGACAAAGTATGGATTTTCTCTATTTGCTCATCGCCTGTCTTTTTTTCTCCGTGCAGTTTCTGTTCCAGAAGAACTTTCAGAAAAACACGCGTGGCGGATTTGCAGTATCGTTGTGGAACCAGTTCTCGGTATATCTCTGCATGGCAATCTATCTTGCCGTAAAAACCCGCTCTTTTGCCGTCAACGGTACCGCGCTACTCTATTCCGTTCTGTACGCGGTATCAGGGCTGTCGTGCTCCATTGCATCCTTATTCGCGATGCGTTATGGCAAGGTTTCGGCAGTATCCGGCTTTTGCCTCGCGGGCGGTATGGTGCTGCCGTTCTTCTACGGAATCTTCTGGCTCGGCGAAGATGTGACGATACTCAAAATCGCTGGGATCCTTGTGCTGTGCGCATCGCTGATCCCATCGCTTTGTGAAAAGGATCCGTCCGGCAAGACGCGCTCCCGCTCGGATTTCATCAAATACACGCTGTTATCCCTCGTTGTATTCTGCGGTAACGGATTTGTGAGCATTTTTTCAAAAGCGCACCAAATCTCGCCGAACGCCATCGGTACAGATGAATTTGTGCTACTAAATGCCGTGGTCTGTCTGACGATCACCGGGGTCGGGATGCTCATTCTGACCATTGTGACCGGTGCGCGCGGAGACAAAAAGCCGTTCCGCACCGTATTTTATGAGCTTGCCGACGGCCCAATGGTGCCAAAAATCTTCTTGCTCTGCATCACCATGACCGCCTGCTATGCGCTGTGCAACGGACTCGGAAACATCTTCTCGCTACGCTGCGCTCTGACAATGGATTCCTCGATCCAGTTCCCGCTTCTCTCCGGAATCGTGATCTTTCTGACCGCGGTTCTCGGCTGGCTCTGCTTCCGGGAAAAGATCGGCAAGAATAATATTATCAGTCTCGCGCTAACCGTCATCGGTATTACATTATTTGTCATTCCGGCTTAATACCAAGGAGAAACTTATGAATCAATATCCATTTGCATACTGGCAGGAGATTGCCCACGCTATCGATATGCCTGCGGATGCCATAAAAATCGCGGAACCGATTGCGCCTGTATTTCTCGAAAACGAACGTTTTTCCCTCATCGCACTGACCGAAGCGGTGCGCGAAAACAAGCATAAGGCGCAGACTTTTGACATGATCTATGCGATGTGCGACAGACAGAATATGGAGCATGACGCCGGAATGATGACCGCGGCGTTGCTTATCGCCCCCTGTTTCCACGCAGATTACACAGCGCATGGGTTGTCAGACGAGATTTACATCGACTCTATGCGTGACATCAAGGTATGGAGCATAACGTGTCTTGAAAACTATGGACACTGGGGACTGCGACAGTTTGGCTGGGTCCACAATTTCTTCACACGGGAGATTCTCCGTCTCGGCAGACTGGAATTTCACCTTATTTCCTATGAGGGGCCGACCTTTGTCTGCGGCGATACAACGGTACAGTCCGGCGACCGGGTGATCAACATCCACATCCCGGCGGACGGACCATTTCCGGAGGAGACAGTGCTGGATTCGTTCCGCCGCGCCTACGATTTCTTCGGGCAGACCGGCTGGGCGGTATTCCACTGCGGCTCATGGCTGCTCTACGAGGGTAACCGCGATTTCATGAAACCGGACTCCAACATCTGTCGTTTTATGGATCACTTCCACATTGTTGCCTCGGAAGGACGCGCGGACTGCGGCGATCTCTGGCGTATTTTCGGTGTTCGCGATTCCTATTCACCGGAGCATCTGCCGCGGAAAACCAGTCTCCAAAAGGCTCTTGCAGCGCATATTGAAAACGGCGGCACGATGGGTTCGGGAGTTGGACTGTTCCTCTTTGACGGCAGAACGATCCGGTGAGAGGTGCGCCAATGAAAATCGTAGTTTTGGATGGATTTGCCGTCAATCCGGGAGATCTTTCGTGGGATTTTCTCGACAAATACGGCGATGTGCACGTATATGACAAGACGGAGGAGGAAAATGCTGCGGCGGTAATCGGAGATGCGGAGGTCGTATTTACAAACCGGGTACACATCACGACCGCAGTGCTGGACGCCTGCCCGCACATCCGCTATATTTCCGCGCTCGGCACCGGATACGATATGATCGACATCGCCGCCTGCAGGAGCCGTGGAATCGAGGTCTGCAACGTGCCGGGATACTCCACGATGTCGGTGGCACAGCACGCATTTACCCTGATGCTGTCCTTTTTTGCCGATCTTGACGGACTCACCGCAATCGTTAAAAGCGGCAAATGGACGGGAATTCCGGGATTCCGGTACCAGACGGTACGGTTCCATGAACTTGCTGGGAAAACAGTCGGCGTCTACGGTTGCGGCGCGATTGGAGAACGGTTCGGCTTGATGTGCCAGTCGTTCGGGATGCGTGTGCTTGGCACCAGACGGTCAAAGCAATCCGGGGAGGAAAACGGCATTTTGTATACTGCGCCAGACACACTGCTTGCAGAAAGCGACATCGTTTCCCTCCACTGTCCGCTGACCGATGAGACGCGTGGCATGGTCAACCGAGATTTCATCGGACGTATGAAAACGGGGGCGATCCTCATCAACACCTCGCGCGGCGCGGTTCTCCACGAATCGGACGTAGCGGACGCGTTAAACGATGGGCGGCTCGGCGGCGCGGGACTGGACGTGTTGGCAAAGGAACCTGCAGATCGTGCCAATCCGCTGCTGACAGCGAAAAATGCCGTCATCACCCCCCACTGCGCCTGGACAACGCCGGAGGCGAGACTGTGCCTGATCGATATACTCGATCAGAACCTTAACGCATTCACCAAAACGGGAGCCGGAATCCACAGGGTGCTGTAAATACGCGTCTGTATTACCCCAAAGGAAGGATATGTTATGTACATCCGTTTTCAGAAAGACGCATGGGACGAATCTGCCGTTACCCACGCCTACACCTATCGTTTTCCCTACACCAACCGATTCATCCAGCGCGAGGACTGCATCGAAAACGGTGCGAACCCGAAGATGGCAGATGGATTTGACTACCTCTCCATCATGACGCGCGAAAAATTTCCGCTCGGCGTAAAGATCACCACGCGCTGCTCGTTCTCCGGCAATGCCGCGCCGTTGTTCATCTTCTCCGATGCCTTAGACATGTGCGAGGACGGCGTGTACCGCTACGGCAACTACTTTGAGGTGGTGCTGTACAAAAGTGGGCTGAACGTCTGGCGGCTCTGGCGCGGCGCGGACGGCAAGGTCACATGGCACAAGCGGCTCGGAGTGGCATTCCCCGTCGAAGAAAACGCGGTCCACACGCTGTCCACGGAGGTAAAGGAAAACTACCTCGACATTACGCTGGATCAAATGCGCGTCTCGCTCCGGGCGGAGGATCTCTTCCCCGCCTTCCATCTCGGGATCACAGGCTGCGAGGGTCCCTGTCTCTTCTATGACATGGAGATCGAATAGACCGCGCCCCTCTTCTCTCTACCGCCGGTTGTTTTTTTCTCCCGCTTTGATACCTTCCATTCCCGCCGCCCCTCTGGTATACTGTAGCCAGGAACCACACGAAGGAGGGTTTACAGAATGTACGAAAACATGGGTCAGACCATCGCAAAGCTCCGGAGGAGCAGTCCTCGGTAACGGCGCGGTCCGTGCGGAAATAGAAGCCAACCCCAAATGGCAGGCATGGCTGGACAATCTGGTGTGAACCGTCCGGAAAATTAGGGAAACACAAAAAAACGTTGCCGTATGGAAAAATCCATCTGGCAACGCTTTTTTTGGTTCACAGTTTCTTCTTCCTATACCGCGGCGTGTATTCCGAGTACCCATGTTTGAGGTAAAAGCATACGACTTGTACCACTGTTTCAAGTGGGCTTTCTCCTGAGCGTATCCTTGACACAGAAAGAACCAGAGCGAACATATCGTCGCGGTAGGCGTCGTCATAAGGGATGGATCCGCATGGGTGACCTCCGGTGGGTGGAATATGCCAAAATTGCCGCTATGTCCCACGTCACCTTGTACGTAGGAACGACGCCGTACATACACAAAAAATCCCACACAAATGTGCAGGATTTTTCATAACTGGGGTAGCAGGATTCGGACCTGCGAATGCAGCAGTCAAAGTGCTGTGTCTTACCGCTTGACGATACCCCAACATAGGGATATTATAGCATATCCGCCGTGGTTTGTCAAGCGGTTTATTGCGTTTTGGTACGGACTTCGGTGCGGATTTGCATTTCATTTTGTATGACAGGGGTATGGAAAGATGCGGATACGAAAAAACCGGGGCAAATCTGCGTGAAAAAGCGAAAATACCCTTGTAAAAGCGCACGTTTTTTGCTATACTATAGAATAATCGGTTCTTTATTGCAAATAGAGAATCCGTGCAGGAAAAGGAACGACGAGTGAAGAGTATGGAAAAGATCATGAAGCCGCGCGGGACCATGGACATTCTGGCTCCCGACGTATATACATGGAATTACATTGAAAAGGTAGTACGCGATGTGGCAGCCCGATTTGGGTTCTCCGAGGTGCGGGTACCGACGTTTGAGGAAATCGGATTATTCCGGCGTGGTGTCGGCGAATCGACAGACGTGGTGCAGAAGGAAATGTACACATTCACGGACAAGGACGGCGCGATGTATGCTCTGCGTCCGGAGGGAACGGCATCAGTGGTGCGCGCGATTATCGAAAACGGCAAGGCATCGGACACCCTGCCGCTCAAATATTTCTACATCATCAACTGTTTCCGGTATGAAAAGCCGGAAGCGGGCAGAAGCCGTGAGTTTGTACAGTTCGGCACAGAGATGTTCGGCGCACCCGGCGCGGGAGCGGATTTCACGATCCTCTCTCTGGCGGCCACAGCGATCCGGGAGCTGGGCATCACGAATGTGCGGCTCCATGTGAACTCCATCGGTTGTCCGCAGTGCCGTCCGGTCTACCGGGAAAAGCTGCAGGAATATCTGCGCGCGCACAAGGACGAGCTGTGCGACACGTGTCTCTCCCGCATGGAGACAAATCCTCTGCGCGTTCTGGACTGCAAGAACGATTCTTGCAAGAAGGTAGCGGAGGGCGCACCGCACACAATTGATCATCTCTGTCCGGAATGCGAGGCGCATTTGCATGAGCTGCAGGCGGATCTGGACGCTGCTGGAATTCCCTATGTGATGGATCCGCACATTGTCCGGGGACTCGACTACTACACGCGGACCGTATTTGAATTCATCGCGGAGGGCATCGGCGCACAGAGCACGGTATGCGGCGGCGGTCGGTACGACGGTCTGATGGAGGAGTTAGGCGGTCCGAAGATGGCGGGCATCGGCTTTGGTATGGGTATCACGCGACTCATCTTGGCGATGCAGCAGTGCGGCGTGACAATCGAAAATCCGAACAAGCCAAAATTATACATCGCGTCGATGGGCAAGGCGGCGGAGCAGCGCGCGCTGACGATCGTGAACGGTCTGCGCTCCGTCGGCATCAACGCGGACTGCGATGTGCTGAGCCGGAGTCTGAAAGCGCAGATGAAATACGCGGACAAGATCGGCGCACAGTACGTTCTGATGCTCGGCGACAACGAAATCGAAGCAGGCACTGCCGTTCTCAAGGAAATGGCGACCGGCGAGCAGCACGACGTGCGCATTGAGGAGATCGCCTCGGCTTTGGAGTAAGGGGGACGCGGGGAAAACGCGGCTTTTGAAAAAGCCTGGCAAACCTTTTATGAATGGATGAGATAAATTTCGTCTTTGAAAGCTTGGGTAATTTCGGTTTGGAACGTTTGGCCGTTCTTGGAAAAGTACTTTCGTTAGATAGTGTTGCAGCCTTGTTTGGTTTGGAAGTGCTCAGGTTGTCTCGTTCGCTGGCTTAGAACGTTTTTGACTGCGCGAACGCAGTTTGGCGTTTGGCTTGTTTTTTAGACATGATTACCCTATATCTGGTTCTCTGAATCATTTGGAGCATGGGAGGTTTTTTCTATGGCGGATGCGCGGATTGGGGAATTTCTGGATATGCAGCACCGGCTTGCGGTGGAGAAGGGCTGGATTCGCGACCGGGTGCCGGAGATGGGACACATGAGCCTGCTCTGGTCCATCGACGAGATCGGGGAAGTGATCGCGATTCTCAAGAAAAAGGGAGCGGCAGCGATCATGGAAAACGAGAGCGTCCGGGCGCATTTCACGGAGGAGATCGCGGATGTATTCATGTATCTCTTCGATATGATGGAATGCTATGGGATTACGGCGGAGGAATTCACCGAGGCGTATCTCACGAAATTCCGGCGGAACATGGGGCGAGACTGGCGAGAGAACGACGCGTTATACGAAAAAAGCGGAAGCGGAATCCAATACATATGTTTTGCGGCATCGGTATTCGACGGCACAATCTCTCAGGCGGCGGCGCATCTGTTGGAATCGCTCACAAAGACCAATCTCGTGACAGCAATTGCTGCGAATACGGTTCCAGTGGGCGTAGACTGTGACGGAATCACGCTTACACCTGCCATGTCGATACCGGACGGATACACGGTGGAACAGTGTCTATTCTGTGTACCGGACGAAAAGACGGAAATCCCATGTGGCGCGGAGCGGTTCCTACTCAATTTTGACTCTCCGGAGGATGCGGAGAACGGGTGGGGAACGTTACTTTCCCGGCTCGGCTTTTGACGATTGTCAGAGAGAAAAACGATTCTATGCGGCGCACAGAGGATACCGCATCGGATTTTCCTCACGGAAACCCACATACAGCGGAAGAATCCGCGATATATCCACAAACATACAGCGAAAGGAAATAAAGATAAAAAATGGAACTTTTTACAAAGGAAGACAAAAGAACCCATTATTGTGGGACGCTGACCAGCGCGGACATCGGCAAGGAAGTTGCCGTACTCGGCTGGTGTCAGCGGCAGAGAGATCTCGGCAGTCTTATTTTCATTGATCTGCGCGACCGCACCGGGATTGTGCAGCTCGCCTTTGACGACAAGACCGATCCGGAGCTATTCAAAATTGCGTTTGGCGTACGTGCGGAATATGTTCTGGCGGCGCGCGGTGTGGTTCGTTCCCGTGGAGCGGACGCGATCAACAAAAACATGGCAACCGGGGAGATTGAGATTGCAGTAGACCATTTCAAAGTGCTGTCCGCTGCGCAGACCCCGCCGTTTGAAATCAGCGATAAGGCAAACGTCGGCGATGAAACCGCGCTGAAGTATCGGTATCTCGATCTGCGCCGTCCGGAGCTGCAGAAAAACATTCTGATGCGCCACGAAATCGCACGGGTAACAAGAGAGTACTACTACGAAAACGGCTTTATCGAAATCGAAACGCCGATGATGATCAAGCCCACGCCGGAGGGAGCGCGCGATTATCTGGTGCCATCCCGTATCCACAAGGGCAGCTTTTACGCCCTGCCGCAGTCTCCGCAGATCTACAAGCAGCTTCTGATGCTCTCTGGCTTCGACCGCTACATTCAGCTTGCAAGATGCTTCCGTGATGAGGATCTGCGCGCCGACCGTCAGCCGGAATTTACGCAGATCGACTTAGAGATGTCCTTTGTGGATCAGGAGGACATCATGGAGATGAACGAAGGCTACGTCAAACGGCTTTTCAAGGAGATCCTGAACGTGGACATTCCGCTGCCCCTGCCGCGCCTGACCTATCACGATGCGATGGAACGGTACGGCTCCGACAAACCGGACACCCGGTACGGCATGGAGATCCAGAATATTTCCGACCTCGTAAAGAATAGCACGTTCCCGGTATTCGCAGACGCCATCGCAAATGGCGGCAGTGTCCGCGCTATTGTGGCAAAGAACGCGGCGGCGACCTACTCCCGCAAGGAAATCGACAAGCTGACTGCACATGCCAAGGGGATTGGCGCGAAGGGACTGGCGTTCATCCGGTTCCACGAGGACACGCCGAACTGTTCCTTTGCGAAATTCCTCGGTGAGGGAGAACTTGACACACTGATGGCAGCGATCGGTTGTGAAAAGGGAGATGTTGCGCTCTTTGTGGCGGATCGTGATTCCATAGTTCTTCCGACGCTCGGCGCACTCCGGCAAATGATGGCAAAACGGCTCGACATCATCCCGAACACGTACAACTTCCTGTGGATTACGGAATTCCCGTTCTTTGAATGGGATGAAGAGAGCGGCACATGGCTCGCGATGCACCATCCGTTTACAATGCCGCTGGACGAATGCCTCGCATACATCGACACCGATCCGGGCAAGGTTCGCGCAAAATGCTACGATCTCGTGTTAAACGGCATTGAAATTTCTTCCGGCTCCATCCGCATCACGGACTACGAGCTGCAACAGCATATGTTCCGTCGGCTCGGTTTAACCGAGGAAGAGATCGACCGCAAGTTCGGATTCCTTGTCGAAGCGTACAAATACGGTGCGCCGCCGCATGGCGGAGCCGCGCTCGGACTAGACAGACTGGCAATGCTGATGTGCGGCTGCGACAGTCTGCGCGATGTGGTGGCATTCCCGAAAGTACAAAACGCCTCTGAGCTGATGTCCAAGTGCCCTGCCCCCGCGGATCCTGATGCCCTCCGCGATCTCGGTATTGCCGTGGTAGAGGAAGAAAAAGAGGACGCAGAGCAGTAACACATTTGTCTTGCAGCCACCTTATAAAAGATAAAAAGCAGTACAGCGATCCGAACGCTCGGAAAGCTGTACTGCTTCTTTTTTATTCCGTTACCATATTGTGCGCAAAGTGATTCCGGTCAATGCGGAATCCACGAACACATAATCGTCAGACCATGCGCTGCCTTCTGTTACGAAATGACCGGGGCCATAGGCTCCGTGGATGGCAGGCACAAGATGGAGGGGGCCGAACACGTTGCGCCGCGTTCCTACCACAGTGACTTCGATCGTTTTTCCTGCACGCACCGCCTCCGTGACATCCGCCTCATAGGGATCCCAGAGAAGAAGCTGCGTTTCCTCTCCCGGCGCGGACACCTTGACAAGCGCGCCCGTGAACGCCGTGGGAGACAGGAGTACCCGATCGGCTCCTGTTCTATCCAGTCCCGCGTATTTTTCCGGCGTGAGCAGATATGTCACCTCACCCGTATAGAAAGGCAGACGATACATGTCGAGATTACCGTTCCCGATCTGCTCCGGCAGGGTAGTCAGAACGCGGGTATGTCCCTCAAGACGCACACCAAAATCGCCGATGAGATATAGTGCTTCCAGATTTGTCGTGCGCATGAAATCGACCGTGTAGGACACGATGTTGCGGCCGGGCTTTAAGTACCCGCTCGGCACGGGCATCCGTTTGAAGCAGTCATCGATCCAGAAATCGTGTTCCTCCGGCACTGCAAGTCTGTGTCCATTGATGCTATAGTGCAGATTTTCCGGGCGTTCTCCCGCAAGATAGATTTCCCCTTCCGGCACCTCTTCGATTACAAAAGCGAATTCGACTTCCAATTTTCCGTAAACCCGCTTGTCATGGAGTTTTGCATACCACGGCTGGAGCATCTCCCCGCCGCGCCGCTCGATCCCGATGGAATCCCGAAGTGCCTGATCCGCTTTGAGAATCTCCATTTCCGCAGACCATGCGCCGTCCTCCATACGGAACCTTGCAAAATCGAGTACGCAGACATTCTGTTCGCTGAGCCGATACGGGAATTCTCCCTTGACCGTGATCCTTGCGCATTCCTGTCCCGGTTTTGGCAGCGCAGGTAAGGTGCAATCCACTTCCGCAGTCAGCACAAAAGCGCGTGTTCCGGCGGCATCCAGCGCAGTACGGATCGAGAGAACGCCATCGGCATAGGCGGCAAGAGCGTCCGCATCAAACCGTTTGCCATTCTCCAGATTCCAAAGTTCCACGTGCATCGGCGCACCGCAGGGAATCCGGACTGTAACGGTACCGGTCGGACGCTCGCGGTCGGTGTTCAATAAAACCATTCCGGCACTGTCCCCGTAATCGCGCATTTGGATAAAGACCGTTTTTGCCTCTTTTCCCGTCTCGTCTGCCACAGACAGAGAATAGCGCGAGAACATCCGGACAGCGGCGGCAAGGCAATCCCCATCAAACGGCACACAGACAGCGGACGCGGCAAGATCGACGGGCGCGTCGGAAGGAACAGCGTTGACGTATGCCGGCAGTTCTCCTGCGAATACAACCTGTCCGCCGGCAGTGAGAAAGTCCCGCAAGAGCGCAATGGTCGTTGGACGGATCGTTTCCATGCCGGACACCACAACGACACGATACGCCATTTTCCCGATTCGCAGCACCGCCCGGCCATCCTCGTCTCTATCGATGGAGCCGTGGCGTGCCATCATCTGCTCCTCGGCGTAATCAAAATCGATGTGACGATCGGTGAGCATATGGAACGTCTCCGTGTACCGCCGCTCCAGCTCCTGCACCTCGGGTGATACCGGACTGATCCACGCTGCCCAACCGAGATACGCCTGCGACCATGCGGACTCTACGGGATTGAGTACCAGTACGTCGCACATCGGCTCTCCCTCCGTCATCAACGCACCGAACCGGGCAAAATACGATTCCACCGCGCCATAATACGGGTACCACGTGGACTGATGGAGGATGCTTGCCGGATAGTCGCGCTTGGATTCTCCCTCCATGGTGTACCACGACAGATGCGGGCAGCGTAGGTTGATTCCGAACAGTGCCTGCCAATCGCCTACCGCTTTGTGTCCCTTCATGGACATCTGCCAGCCTGTACAGCCGTACAGTTCAGACAGCATCCATTTTTTGCCCAACTGTCTCGCCGCCGAGGCAAGCTGTTTGACGACCCAGTAGCAGCGGTTTCCCTCTGTCAGCACATCTACACCCGGTACGCCCATGTATTCGTAGAAGCGCATCAGAGAACCCTGTGGAACGGACTGATTCGTGAGGGAATCCTCGTGCAGCACATGACCTGTGAACGCGATCCCATGCGCATTGCACCAGTCGTTGATCGGCATGGCGAACCGTTCCAAAAAGAGATTGTCGCACAGGTCAAAATAATCGTGCTTGACAGGGGCGAAGCGTTCCCCATTTTTACGGTAAAACAACTCCGGCAACACATCGCGCGCGTCATACCCGTACCGCTTTACAAATTCCGAAAACAAATCGTCCGTCCACGCCATAGAGCAGGTGATCGTACCGTTTTCCTCGCGCCGGTCGTCCAACCCATGCCCACGGTGCGGTTCGTCGGCGAAAATTCCCTTGATGCTCCGTCCGAGCCGATCCCCGCAATGCGCCGCATATTGCTCGTGGGTCAGTTCGATGAAGCGGCGGGTCGCCTTTTCGCTCATTGTATCGATATATGTGGTTCCGTTGTAGTTGGAGCTTGGCGCATCGGGGACGATCCGGAACGCCAGCGCGCGCCAAACACCGGGAAGCTCCGCATCCCGCGCTTCAACCCTTTCGATCACGGCAGCAATATCGTCCTCTGCGGTGAGTGGGATGTAATCATAAAGATTGATCCCGTCAATTTTCGCGGCAAAGGCAAGAAGAACTTCCTCCGTAAACGCAAAGACCTCCGGGGCGGTTTCCGCAATGCAGAGAGATTTCATCCGGTACTGCGGATCAACAGTAACCTTTCCACCTGCACTGCCGGACGGCCAGCGATCCTCGTCGTACAGCCATGCCTCCATACCGCGCGCTTCGCCCTCGTCCGCTCCCGCATTTATCAGCTCGAACCATTCCTTGCCGAGATATTCCGTGATCAGTCCGGCGCGGGAGTGCATAAAGTAGCCGCCCAGTCCCATCTCCTGCATGACACCGATCTGACGGCGCACCTCATCCTCACGCAACTCTCCGTTCCACGACCAGAACGGTTTGGCACGATAAGCACAGCCGGGATTTTCAAAGAGTGCGGACAATGCTTCCTTTTCCATATGTTTTTCGGAAACGCTGCATTCATCGCGTTTTTGCGTGAAAAGATCTGTACTTTGGTTTCGACACAAAAACAGTCTGAAATCCGCGTTTCTTTTCCTTTCTTATATGTTTTATAATAGTATACCGCAAACAGAGCCGAAGTACAACCCATTCGCAGAAGAAGTATCGGCAATTTTTGCTATTTCGCATTCTGATTTTGGTTTTCCTTATGAAAAAGGAGCCGTATCATACTGGTACAGCCCCATTTCCAAAGCGTATTTTTACCATTCCATCTCGCCGAGTTCTTTATATGCGACAAGAATTTTGTCATTGTAGTACTTCTTTGTGGATTCCTCATATCCGGCAAGTGTGGAGGACAGCTTACCGTCGGAGCCTTTGAGCTTATAGTAGATGACCCACGTATAGTTGTTCGGATCCGGATAGCTATAGCCGATGTCGTATACACGCCCTGCCATGATGTAGTCGAGCATTTCCAACGAATCCTCATCACGGGAGAGTTTGAATGTCACCATGTTCTCAAGATATGCCGGGATCAGGTGCTTATAGGAATCAGCGGACAGTGCTTCGAGAATCAGACCAGTGTTTTCGCGGTTTTCGGCGGCGCTGACAATCGGCACACCAAATGCACCGCAGCGGCAATCGTCATAGGTATAGTACATTTCCTGCTGTTCGTCGAATTTCGGGTAGGGCAGAAGTCCGTAGCCACTTTCGTTCTGGCGGAACTTTTCCAGATCGTTGAACCAGATCGCCTGGATGAACACGCGGTTCTCGTCCCACTTAATGTCACATTCCTTGTCCCAGCCAATCTCAAACGTAAGCTTCGAACCGTAGAGCATGTTGTAGAGCCATTCCGTCATCGTGGAGAACTTTTCGCTCTGATAACCCAGCTCCACGCCATCCTCTTTGAGGTGAATGCCCATTTCTCCGATCGCGTAGCACCAGGTCAGTGCGTGATAGCCGAAGTTGGTCGCATAGCCGTAGGTGTCGTTCTCATCATACTTGCCGTCGCCGTTTGTATCGGTGGTCACGCTTTCCACAATCTTCTGGAAATTGTCCATCGTCCATGTTCCGTCGCGCACCATGTCATACAGTCCGTCGATTCCGCGGTCGTTCGCCATGGTCGTATTATACACAAGGAGGTTTGCGTATTGATAAGAATTGAGGGAATAATCGGACAAAATCGCCGGGAGATAGCCGTACAGGGTGAACGTGTCGTTGATCTCGGTATGCCACCACGGCTTATCAAAATTGATGTACGGAATCTCCAGCATATTGTAGAAGAGCTTGCCCTCTACCATCTTCGCCTGAAGCTGGTACGTGTAGTAAATCGCAAGATCATATACGTCGTCCCCGGCGGCGACCAGATTGGTGAGTACCGTACCCATTCTGCCCCAGACATCAGAGCCCTCCGGCGGCACCACATTGTAGTTGAAATTGAACCGATCTTCCAGACGAGCTGTACGGTTGTAGATCTCATCGTTGATCAGTTCGCCGTTCAATTCATCTGCCGTAAATGTCCATGTACCGGACAGCGCGTCCTCATGGCAGACAATGTCCATATCCCAACCGCCGAGATCCTTTTCCGGCAGATCGTCAGACAGTTCTGTTTCAACCGACTCCGTTTCGTTTCCCGCCGCATCGCTCTCCACGGCTGCGGTTGTATCGGTTTTTTGTGTGTCCGCGGTACCACAGGACGACATGAGTAGGAGTCCGCACAACAACAGGGACAGGATTCTTTGATAGGATTTCATGATTAGCTCCTTATTTTATTCTTAAACTGCAGGGTTAGTGTACCACAGTTTCCCAAAAAAGTCAAGCAATAAACATATTTTTCCACAAAACATTCTGTGCGCAGCAAAGGAAAATCGTCTCTTTCCCTATTGCATCCGCCATTTTTCAGATGTATACTATACCTCGTGCGTTCGGATACTCATTCCGCGCAACATTCCATTCCGAGGTACCGTCATGCAGTCTGCCCCGCGTATCCCGACAACACCGCTTGGATTTTCCGCAAAAATCCGCATGTTTGTCCATAAAAACACTGTACTGTGTATTGCCGCGCTTCTCGCCGTATTCTCCGCCATTCTTGTGCCGCCGGACAAAACGTATCTCGGTTACTTTGACACGCGTACGCTGACCTGTCTCTTCTGTACACTGGCGATGGTCTGCGCGCTCCGCCATATCCGATTCTTCACCTGCATCGCGTGCGGTATCATCTCGGTTACCAAAAACCTCCGACGGTCGGTTCTCGCGCTTGTGTACATCACCTTTATCGGCTCCATGCTCATCGCGAACGATATGGCACTGCTCACCTTTCTTCCACTCGGCTATATTGTCCTCTCTGAAACCGGGGAGGAACGACATATGGCATATGTTTTTATTTTGCAAAATATCGCGGCAAATCTCGGCGGGATGCTGACCCCGTTCGGGAATCCGCAGAATCTGTATCTCTATTCCTATTTTGCGATCCCGACACCGGATTTTCTTCGCGTCATGTTCCCTCCGTTCGCGCTCTCCGTCGCCATGATCACCGTTTGCTGTCTCTTATTCCCTGCAGATCGACTGACGGTGCGTACGGAGAGGATCGTTCTGCCGCGCTGCCGCACCATCGTCTATCTTGCACTCTTCGCTTTTTCCATCGCCATCGTGTTCCGTGCAATCCCGTACTGGCTTGGGCTGATCATCATTCCCGCTGTCCTTCTCTTTCTCGACCGCAGCGCCCTTTCGGATGTGGATTATCCGCTTCTCTGTACCTTCGTCTGCTTCTTCATCTTCTCCGGCAATCTTGCACGGATTCCGGCGGTGCAGACGTTCCTCGGCGGTCTTTTATCGACCTCCCCGCTTGTCGTCTCCGCTTTGTCCTGTCAGTGCATCAGCAACGTCCCCTCAGCGATTTTGCTCTCCCACTTTACGGACAACTGGCAGGAACTGCTGCTTGGCGTAAATATCGGCGGCACAGGAACCATCATTGCATCCCTCGCCAGTCTCATTACGTTTCGGGAGTATACCCGGCATAATCCTGGCAAATCCGGCGCGTATCTCGCAAAATTCTCGTTTGTAAACTTCTCGTTTCTCGCAATTTTGCTCCTTTTCTGTTTTGTACAAACGCGGATGTGGTAATCGTATCCGCAAAAAAGGATCCATTCGTTCCCGTTTTTGGAATTTCGAATGGATCCTTCTTTTTTAGGATGCACTGAACACTTCAGCAGCTCCACAGCTTATTTTTTCAGCACGGAAATCGCGTCGGTGATCGTCTTTTCATACGCCTTTTTGCCGTACTTATCGACCTCCGCCTTGTTCTTTTCGCCATGCGTCAGACAGCCTGCACCACCGATACAGCCGCCGACACACGCCATGCCCTCGATGAAGTTTGCGTCGAGGAGGTTCTTACTCTTTTTCAACAGCGCGAGCCGGCATTCTTCGATCCCATCGCAAGCGCACGGTTTGAGTTCAAAATCGGTGATCCCGTGTTCCTTTAGTCCTTGCGCCACTGCATCGGACAGACCGCCTGAACGCGCGAATATTCTGCCGTAGTAGGACGCGTTGTCCAGCACGCCCTCCTCCAGCGTAGTGATATCGAGATCGCGGCTGTCAAATAATGCCTGCAATTCCTCAAACGTCATGGCGACATCTACCCACGGCTTGACGGAATCCTTCTGTACCTCCATCTTTTTGGCGGTACAGGGACCGATGAAGATCGTCTTGCAGGGGAATTCGTGTTCCTTGATGTACTTTGCGATCGCACCCATCGGGGACAGATTGTGCGATACGAGCGGCAAAAGCTGCGGGAATGCCTTCTCAATATAGGAAACGAACGCCGGACAGCAGGAGCTGGTCAAAAAGCCTTTTTCGGCAAGTTCCTGCGATTCTGCATAGGCGACCATATCCGCACCGAGCGCCGCCTCAATGACGGTATGAAAACCAAGCGCGCGCATCCCGGTAATGACCTGTCCGAGCTTGGCGTAGGTGAACTGGCTGGAGATAGACGGCGCGACAATGGCGTAGACTTTGTACTTCCGGTTTTCGTCGCTGTTCTTCAGAATATCGATCGCATCCAGTATGTAGGACTTGTCGGAAATCGCGCCGAACGGACACTGGTACACACACGCGCCGCAGGAGATGCACTTGTCGTTGTCGATCGCCGCCGCCTTGTCCTCGTTCATCTTAATCGCCTTGATCTTGCACGCGTTTTCACACGGTCGTTTCCGGCTGATGATTGCGGTATACGGGCAGACCTTCGCGCACGCGCCGCATTCCTTACATTTGGATTTGTCGATATGTGCCACATGGTTCTGATCAAAGGTCAGCGCGCCGAACCGACATGCATCCTCACAACGATGCGCCAGACATCCACGGCAGGCGTTCGTCACCTCGTAGCCGCCCATCGGACATTCGTCGCAGGCGGTTTCAATGACCTCAATGACGTTCGGATTGCTTTTGTCTCCGCCCATCGCAAGCTTAACGCGGTCACCAAGAATCGCACGTTCCTTATAGACACAGCAGCGCATAGTCGGGGTTTTTCCGGGAACGATCAGCTTCGGAATGTCCATGACGTTTTCCGCAAGCGTACCGTTCCACGCGAATCGTGCAACCTCGCGCAAAACCTTGTATTTCAGGTGCTGAACCTTGGTATCAAATTTTCTCATATGGGGAATGTGCCTCCTAAATTATTACAGTACAATAAATCGACGCAAAATGCGCGGCAGCGCCGGGAATCGCGTATCGGCGCCTATGTCCGACTCAAAGCTTGGCAACAACAGCAGTATCAAAAAATGTCGATACAGTATCGGGGCTGACAGAGTAAAATACATCATCCACCGTCACGCATACACCCTTTTGACATTGCCCCATACAAAACGTCCCCGCAAGTTCTACGCGATCGCCGAGATTTTTTTCGCGAATCAGCTCCTGCAGCTGCTCCACCACCTGCCGGGAACCTTTGATATGACATGACGAGCCGATACATACAGTGATCTTCATAAAAATTGTCCTTTCCTTCTTCTTTCCTCTTGTTTTTTCTTTTTATACGGTTGTTTGTGTGCGATATATAAATATGCTTTTATTCGCTCAAAAAGGGGTCAAGAAACGCACGTGTATCCGCATTGGCGTGTACATAGCGGACGACGGCGGCAAGCGGCAGATACGACCGTACCTTTTTTTCGCCCGTAACCTCCTCGTACCGCGTGAGATAGGCGTCGGCAAACGCACGTCCGTCGCTGTGGCAGAGAAGCAGATATGTGCAGGCAGCGTCCATGGCGGGATTGCCATGCGCAGCGTGAGACCAATCGAGGATCCGATAGCCGCCATCTGCGGTCAGAATAACATTGGTCGGATCGAAATCGCCGTGGCAGATTTTATCTCCGTCGGTATTCAACGCGGTATGGAGCCGATGCAGATACGTTCTCCGGTTTTCCGGCAACTGAGCCTTTTCAATGGATCGTTCCACCGTATCGCGCAGAGACGGCAGTGTGGGACAGACGCAAGTGTGGATATCCTCCCCGATCCGAACAAAGGACGCGAGATACTGTCCGCGCTCTTCCGGAATCATCCGTTGGCGCATGGCGGTACCGTGTACGTATTCGGTGACAATCGTCCATCTGCCATCCCAAAGCGTCACGGCAAGCAGGCGTGGAACCGGGAGTCCGACCTCGGATACGCTGGCAAGAAGCTGCGCTTCCCGCAGTACCTGAGATGCGGAATACACATTCCCGAATACCTTCAGACATCTGTCTCCGTCACGGTACACCGTTTTGTCGTTCCGCACCGCAATGATTCTGTCTAACCGCATATCCCCCGCTCCCTTCCGGACGGCGCATCGCACCGATCGTTATGATTGTATATTTCTCATGCGAATCCGTATTTCAATGGATCGTTTCCCGTTTTACACGGATCAGGCACTCGATAAAGGCATTGTCGAGCGGTGTTAGGGTGTAATCCTTCCGATGGATGAACACGTCCTTGTATATCCCGCGATCCACCGTACATTCTCTCTCCACAAGTCCATATCGATCGAGCAGGGATTTGGGCACCGGAGACACCCACATAAAAGTATCGGGATTTTCCGACAAAAGCGAGAACTGGCTGGCGCGTTCAAAAATGTAGATCCGCCGCCCGGGCGTTTCAGAAGCATCCTCTTTTTTACCGTCCTCAATAGGCAGCGAGGGAACGGACGGATCGGCGTGCGTGATTTCCATATACTGCTGCAGATCATCGGAGGTAATCGTCTCCAACGCAGCAAGAGGACTGTCGGCGCGCATCAGGAGCACATAGCGGAACTCTGTGATGAGTACACCTGTCAGTTCCTTTTCCTCCATCAGAGAACGATAATAGCGGTCGTTATCCTCGGTAAAGCGGATGATCCCGAGTCGATAATCCTCTTTCTGTACGTTTTTGATCGTCTGGATGGAGTTGGTTTCGCGATAGAACAGCTCCGCCTCCGTATCTGCCGTGATTTTGCGGGAGAACTGCACGAATGCCTCCGCTATATAGCTGGCACGCGGTACGGACAAAGAGAACCGTTTTTTGCTGACATCTCCGCGGGAAAACAACTCCTCCACGGCATCCACCTGTTTTAAGATCGTGCGGGCATAGCGAATGAACACTTCCCCATCCGGTGTAAGCGTCATACCACGTGTGCTGCGGTCAAATAAGATCACACCGAGCGAGGATTCCAATTCCTTGATGGCACGGCTGAGCGCGGACTGCCCCACATAGAGCTTTTCCGCCGCCTTGTTGATGGAACTCGTTTCCGCGATCTCCACAGCGTACTTCATGTGCAGAAGATTCATACGCGCTCCTTTCGATATACCGTTTCTCTATTGCACCAGACATAGGCATTCAATGATAGTATACCACAGATGTTTGAAAAAATAAAGGGGTATGGGAAGAAAAATTCATTTTTGCCGAACATACGGATATGCAAAAAAAGAATATCGCCCATTCCGAAAATGGAAGGGAGCCGCAGTCCCTTTTGAGAACCACGGCTCCCTCTTTGGTAAGCCATAAACCTTTTGGAAACGCTGACTTAAGGTTAATTTTGTACGCAAAACCCATTCATCCGCTTTTTTTAGCGCAATTTTTCGATTTATTCAGCGCTTCCCTATGCACAGCTGCACAGCAAGGCGTGTAAATTTATCTCTTTTTCGAGAAGGTATAACCCATAGCGGAAACAACAGCGGCAACGGCTGCAATCACGCCTGCGTCAAAGGTCTTCGGTGCAACAACCACAGTCTCAGCAGCAGCATCCACTACTTCCACTGCAGCTTCCGTTTCCGGTTCCGGTTCAACGTACTTTTCAGCGGACAGTGTCAGCTTATCCATAGCCTCATCGGCCGCGGACCATTCGTTGCCCTGATCTGCACCGGTGAAGGTCTGGAATTCACGAGTGGAACCATCTCCGTCGCTATCGTCGTTGATACCTACGCAGAAATCGATTGCAGCGCCTTCCTCAGCGGTGTAGTCAGAACCCCACGGAATTGCTACTTCAACGGTGTAACCATAATCGGTCAAGGTAAATGCAAACGGTGCATTGTCCATGTTGTTGTCTCTGTGCATACCGCCGCCTGCCCATGCTGTGAAGTTCGGACCCATAGTGTACTGTGCGGCATTGATGTCCGTGATAGCACCGTATTCGCCGGAGAGATTGATATAATATTCTACACAGTCATTCGACCAGATGCTGGTAACGTCCGCTGCCGGCGTAACGGCTCCATCCTGGACCTCGGTATACAGATACAGATAGTCATCGTCCCATGCAGCCCAAGTCGTACCAAGTGCAGCACCGTCAGCAATTTCATAATTGGAAACGATCGGCGCGGAAACATATGCAAGATCCTTTTCACCATCTACGACGCATGTGCCGGCGGATGCCGTGAACGAATTGACAGCGGATACGGATACAGCCATTCCCGCAACAAGCAACGCTGTCATGCCCAGTGCCAGTAACTTTTTCATATTGATTTCCTCTTTTCTCGGATAATCCGTATACAATAGTCGATGTATCCATCGCTACCCTTATTATAACGAAGTCGATACGGTTTGTCAACAATTTCGACACATTTCGCACACCAAATTTCGCGCTCGCTTTTTGTGCATTTTGCATATCTTCAATTTTGACACTTGTAGCTATTTATACGTTTTATTCGCTTTCGTGCCGTGTTGCCGCCCGATATTCCCCCGGCGTCATACCGGTCGCCGCATGGAAAATCCGATGGAAGTAGATTGCGGAATGAAATCCATTCTTGACAGCGATTTGTTCAATGCTCTCCTCCGTCGCCCGCAGATCCCGCGCCGCACACGCAATCCGCTGTTCATTCCGATACTGCACCGGCGTCATCCCCAATCCGTCGCGGAAGAGATGATAGAGGTGGGATGAACTGACACATGCTGCCTGTGCAAGCGTATCCATATCAAAATCCGACGAAAGATGACTGTCAATGTAGTCCACGGCATCCCGCAGAATCGCGTTGTACCGCACAGACGGAGCGGTGATGAGATGCGGCAGCACGTCAGCATAAAAGGCGTAGTACAGTCCGATGGCGCGCACCCGGTCGATCCGTGCCTGTTCCGGGGATTTATCGCAATCGCAGAACAGTGTATAGATCCGGTAAAAGATCTCCCCGGTAGACGGTGTGGATAGTTCTCCCACACGCTGTACCGTATAGCGGTCGTTGTTCGCCATATCGATCCGCTTGGAAACGATCCGCAGCGCGATATAGGATATGCCGTCCGTACCGCTCCAGAATAGATGCTCTCCACTGCTCTCCGGCAGATACAGCATGTCCCCCGTGCCGACATGAAGCCGGCACTGCGCCGACTGCACCGTCGCTTCGCCCGCGTACAGATAGAGAAAACGCGTGTCCTGCCGTGCGGAAGGAACCTCGACCCGGCGGCAATCCGTTGTTTCGCACCGTTCCACGCACAGATCCGTCATACAAAGGTGTTTTTCATAAATTTCGTGTGTTTCCATCGTCCTGCACCCTTTCCGGCAAAAAAGCAGAATTGTTTATACATCCAGCAGTATAGCATATGGTATGTGATTTGTCAATATGGTATACTTTTTCTGTAGAAGAAAAACTATATTCCCAAATTACATACAGGAGGCAGAACCATATGGCAAAAATTCGTGTAGCGCAGATTGGGGTCGGACACGATCACGCGCCTGGATTTATGGATACGATGCGCCGTATGCCGGAAACATTCGAGATCGCGGGCGTATGCGCGGAATCGGCAGAGTGGGAGGATACACTAAACAGGCAGCCCTGCTATAGCGGGATCCCCCATCGCGATCGGGACGATATTTTGGGTGACAGCACCATTGATGCGATCCTTGTGGAGACAGAGGAATTTTCCCTTGTTCCGAACGCGCATCTGGCGATTGAGGCGGGATTTCCCGTCCACATGGACAAGCCGGGCGGCGAGGATCTGCCCGCGTTTACGGCCATGGTACGGCTTGCGGGAAAAAAGCACCTGCCGTTCCAGATGGGATATATGTACCGCTACAATCCGGCGGTTCGCATGGCAGAGCAGATGCTGCGCGCCGGAGAGTTGGGGGACATCGTTGCCGTAGACGCGCAGATGAGCGTGCGCCATCCTCCGGAGAAGCGCGAATGGCTGAATCGGTTTCGCGGCGGAATGATGTTCTTTCTCGGCTGTCATCTTGTCGATATGATCTACCGTTTTCAGGGGATCCCACTCTCTGTCACGCCAATGAACCGGCATACCATGACTGAGGGGATCGACTGCCCGGACTATGGCTTTGCCGTATTCGATTACGGGCGCGGCATCTCCTTCGCGAAAACGAGCGCAGCGGAGGTCAACGGTTTTGACCGGCGGCAGCTTGTCATCACGGGCACGAAGGCGTCTGTGGAGCTCAAGCCCTTTGAATACTACGTAAAAGGCGGCATGACGACCGGAATGAAGGTCACGCGCCACGAGCCGGGGAAGGAGTGGCGCGACAACGGTGAGACGGTGGCATTTCCGCCGATCGGACGGTACGACAAAATGATGGAGGAGTTTGCCGCCGCGGTGCGCGGAGAAATGGAGCTTGCCTACACATACCAGAGCGAAATTGATGTACAGAAAATGGTGCTTGAAGCGTGCGGCATACCGGTATAAGGAGGGCAATCCGCAATGGAAACAAAACAGATCATCTTTACAAAAATCAATACAGCGGAGCTGTGCGACGTTCCGATCTATGCCCCCGGTAACGGTCAGGTGCTTGTAAAAATGGCATATACGGCGATCAGCCGCGGCACGGAACGGGCAAACATCACGGGAGATCCGAACATCAGCATATTCGACGGTGGTGTTGGTGCGGTTCACTTTCCCCGTGCGCTCGGCTACAGCGGCTCCGGCATTGTGGCGGAAACCGGTTCGGGAGTGCGCAGCGTCAAGATCGGCGATCGTGTGGCTCTCTGGAACAGTCAGCATCGCGGCTACTGCACCGTGCATGAAAATCAGGTGATCCCAATCCCCTATGACGATGTTCCCCTCACTGCGGCAGCGTTTTCGTATATCTGCACGTTCCCGCTGGCAGCGGTACGGAAAACGCGCGTAGAGCTTGGTGAAGCGGCGATCGTGATGGGTCAGGGGATCCTCGGCGCAATGGCGGTTCAATTTCTCCATGCGGCAGGTGCGTATCCCGTGATCGCCGCCGATCCGGTAGCATCCCGGCGCAATTTTGCATATACCATAGGCGCAGACTATGCTCTGGATCCCACAGACACGGATTTTGCCGCGCAGGTGAAAAGGATCACAGGTGGCGGATGCAAAGTAGCAATCGAGGTCAGCGGCCAGGGGAAGGCTCTCGACACCGTTCTCGACTGTATGGCAAGATTCGGAAGAGTGGCGCTGCTCGGCTGTACGCGGGATCCGAATTTCACCATCGACTATTATCGCAAGATCCACGGTCCCGGCATCACCCTGATCGGCGCACATACCTGCGCCAGACCGGATACGGAATCCTCTCCCGGCTGGTGGACGCATCGGGATGACATCCGCGCCACACTCGCTCTCCAGCACGGCGGACGAATCCACATCGATCGGATGCTCTCGGAAATCCACGACCCAACCGAAGCACAGGCCGTATACGACCGCGTGATCGGGGAACGTGACTTCCCGCAGGGCGTGCTGTTTCAATGGAATACATAATGAAGAAACACCTATCATGTCAAGCATTTCCACAGATGGAAATAGCCACGAAAGGAAAGGATGTATAGCATATGAAACGAGTATTAATTCCTGGCGGTACTGGTGCGATGGGCATTTATCTGGTACCGGAACTGCGACGGTGCGGTTATGCCGTAGATGTTGTGTCTTTGGATGACTGCACTTCAGACGACCCGGAATTGCATTATTTCAAGGCGAACTTTTTAGATCCTGCAGTACGCGCCTCTTTTTGCGCAAATGGCTATGATGCTATTGTGGATTTCATGCTCTATCCTGGCGAGAGCTTTCGAGAGGCGATGGATACACTGCTTGGTAATACAGGCCACTATGTATTTCTATCCTCTTATCGTGTATATGACGGTTCCTTTCCAATTACAGAGGATTCGCCGCGCCTTCTCGATACCTCGACTGATACGGCGTATCTCGCATCCGATGATTATTCTCTGTACAAAGCAAAGGGAGAAAACATTCTATCCACATCCAAATATAGAAATTATACTATCATCCGTCCGGCGATTACATATTCTCGGTTCCGGTTTCAACTTGTCACGCTGGAAGCTCCAGTGCTTATCGAACGGATGCGTGCCGGTAAAACCGTCTATCTGCCAGACACTGCACGAAACATACAGGCAACGATGACATGGGCCGGTGATGTTGCAAAAATGATTGCGGGTCTGCTCTGGAATGATCTCTCCTATATGCAACGTTTCACGACAGCCACAGCAGAACACAATACATGGGAAACCGTTGCGGAAATTTACCGAGAAATCGGCGGACTGCGCTATGAATGGATTCCGCAGGATGATTATTTACAGCTTCTCAGCGACGGTCAGCAGATTTTTGCCAGTACACGTTACCAACTTCTCTACGACAGGCTTCTGAACCGCATTGTGGACAACCACAAAATTCTGTCTGTCACAGGTCTATCTCAAGAGAGTTTTACACTCCTGCATGACGGACTCGCCAGAGAGTACAGCCGTCTGCCAAAAGAATATCATTGGTGGAATACGCCTATCCTCTCGTATATGGACGCCTATACGGCAAAACACGCAAAATAAATCAACTCATTCGTAAATTCGCAGCTTTCGACCTTGATAAATTTATAAAGGAGAATCGTTTATGAAACACACAGAAAAGAGACTAGCTGCCCTATGTATTCTCTGTGCCATTTTATACTCCTGCCGCACTGCGAATACAAGCGACACCAAACAAGAATCCGCCTTTCCAGAAGCAACTATTGAAGGGGCGGATACTGCACAAGCGACCGAAACTGGATCAATAGATGATCTTCCGGATACCTTAAACTTTGACGGAGGAGAAGTATCTTTTCTCTATCGCGAGGAGATTGCAAACGAGTTTTATACTACAGAATTGAATGGCGATGTAGTGAATGATGCTATCTACAACAGTCGCATAGGCGTGGAAGATCGGCTTAATGTTAAACTCAAAACAATTCTCAAGCCGGGACACCTTACAGATGTACGGCAGAGCTATATGCAGGATATCATCAAAACCGTCATTGCCGGAGATGTAGTGTACGACTGGGTGGATCTCATGATTGGCAATGCATCTGTCATGCTTCAAAACGGTATTTTCCAAGATATCACCCCCAACGAGTTCATTGACCTCACAAAGCCGTATTATCTCGACGGTATTATTGAGGATATGTCTCTTGATGGAAAAGTATACTTTCTTTCCGGGGATGCATCCCTCGGCTACCTGAAATGCACATACTGTTACTATGTCAACTTGCAAACGGCAGAGAACTATGGCATAGACATCTATGAAGTCGTGGAGAGCGGAAAGTGGACGATTGATAAATGTATGGAATTGACAGAGCTTTCTTGTACCGATCTGAACGGTGACGGAAAATATAGCGAAGATGACCAGCTCGGCTTCATCTCCCACGATCTCAACCATCCGAAGGGTTTCCTCTCCTCCCTCGGCGGTGATATGTACAAGCGAGATGAAAACGGAAATTGGCAATTCACCTTTGGCAAAGATCGAGACGATATCATGTGTAACAAGCTTTACACTCTTTTCCACGATACAAACGGTTTCTATGCATACAATGGCACAAATGCAATACCGAATCAACTAGCAGGCTACACCGCACTTTCTGAAAAATTTAAAGCCGGATCCATACTCGGTATCTCCGCAGAAATGGACGATGCAGTAACACAGTATCGTGATATGGAAGATTCCTACGGTATCATTCCGTACCCGAAACTCAATGAATCGCAGGAAAAATATCACTCCATCAGCCGAAACACACACAATTCTTTTTCACTAACCACAGTAGCAAAGAATCCTACAATGGCAGGAGCTGTTTTAGAAGCCTTATCTGCTTCCAATTACACAAATGTTCTGCCTGCATACTTTGAAACAGCACTAAAAACCAAGTATTCTGAGAGCACTGAAACAGCGCGCATGTTTGATCTTGTCAAAGAAAGCACCAATCTTGCCTTCTGGTATGTTTTTTCAAACGCTATCGGTTCGCCAGATCAATTGTTTCTTAACTGTGGTGTAACTGCAAAATCAGCAGACATCATGGCATCCACTGTTGCAGCCAAACAGCGCAGCATGGAAAAAGCTCTCGAAGAGTACATGGAAACAGTCAAAGAAGTTGCGAAAGGTAATGTAACTAATGGCAATAAAACCGGATACTGATGTTTTGTTTCTCATGTCATCAGGAAGTACTAGCGTAGAGTAATATATTTCATCAAGCTAGTCTGCTTAACCTCCATTTTCTGTTTTTTCTTACAAAAAAAACTGCTATACCATTCATCATAAAATATCAAAAAGGATTTATCAGCTTATGTATGCAATTCTCGCCGATCCCGCAACCCACACGCTATCCTATACTGCCGTACCCACGCCGTCTCCGCGCGACGATGAGGTACTCATTCGCGTCCATGCTGCCGGCGTGAACCGCGCCGATCTCATGCAGCGAGAGGGAAATTATCCACCACCGCCCGGCTGTCCCGAATGGATGGGGTTGGAGGTATCCGGCGAGGTATGCGCGTTGGGACCGATTGCCGCACAACACTGGCGCATCGGGGAAAAGATCTGCGCGCTGCTTGGCGGCGGAGGATACGCGGAATTTGCTGCCGTCCGATATGATATGTGCCTGCCTGTACCCGACGGTGTGTCCATGATCGAAGCTGCGGCGATCCCGGAAGCTTTTGCAACCGCGTATCTCAATCTGTTCCGGGAAGCCGGAGCGAAAGCCGGAGATACGGTGCTGATCACGGCGGGTGGCAGCGGACTGGCCAGTGTGATGATCCCGATGGCAAAACTTGCAAAACTCCACGTCGTCACCACGGTGCGCTCCGATACAAAAGCGGATGCCATCGCACATCTCGGAGCCGATGTGGTTCTGAACACGCGGAAAAGCCCGCTGTCCGCCTATTTTACAGCCCATCCGCAAACCATAGACATTGCCGTAGACTGTGTGGGCGGCGCGGCAGTCGGCGAATGCTTACCGTACATGGCGCGCGGCGGTCGATGGATCGTGATTGCATCACTCGGCGGGGAGGAAACGACCGTCGATTTGCGAAAGCTCTATGCATGCGGCGTGCGCCTGGTCGGCAGCACCCTGCGCGCACGCGAGCCATCGGTAAAAGCGGAAATTCTCGCTGCTCTTCAGCGCGATTTCTATCCGGCGATCACATCCGGTGTTCTTCGACCGACCATATACGCCACATTCCCTCTCGCGGAAGCGGATGCGGCGCACACCATGCTCTACCAAAGCGGCAATATCGGTAAGGTGGTACTCACGGTGCGGTAACTCCACAAAATTCACAAACCGTCTCTGCAAGGGGACGGTTTTTCGTTGGTATTGGCAGTAGATTTTTGGAACTGTTTGTGGTATACTATTGGAAATACAAACGATGGAGGAACGTCATGACCGGAATCTGCCAGAGCGGGTACAAGAGAACCACACCGCGCTCTCGCTGTTTTCATTTCGTTTTCCGTCCGTCTGTCGTATCCGTTGTTTTCCAGATGACGGCTGGACGGTTTGTATTTCGCCTTTCCCGATATATTCTGTCCCGTCTGTTTCCAAACAGGCGGTTTTTTGTTGCCCATTTGTAGATTTATTCACAATTCTCTGGTATAATGAAAAGTACCGTATTTTTATGCACGATTTGTGTGGCTTTCTGCATAGTTAATCACAGATCTGCGGAACAGGAGTGATGGTATGAGAGCGATGGATCGAAAGATCGTTTTGGAGGACGGCGCGGTATATCCCGGCTACGGCTTTGGTGCGGCGACGGATCGTGTTTGTGAGATTGTATTCAACACCTCGATGGTCGGGTATCAGGAGATCGTGTCCGACCCGTCGTATACGGATCAGATGGTGGTGATGACCTACCCGCTGATCGGCAACTACGGAATCACGGACGACGATTTTGAATGTAAAAATCCCTCCATCGGCGGCATGATTGTGTGCGACTACAACGACGCGCCATCGAACTTCCGCTATACAAAAACCCTGTCGGAGCTGCTTGAGGAAAACGGCATTCCCGGCATTTCCGGCATAGACACTCGGAAGCTGACACGTTCCATCCGCGATCTCGGCTCCCGCCGGGTCATCATCACCGCCATCGACACACCGACCGAAGAAGCGCTGCACATCCTGCAAAGCACCCCGGTACCGCACGATCAGGTATCCCGTGTCAGCGCAAAAAAACGGTGGTATTCCCGCACCTCGAACCCGCGCTTCAACGTCGTCGCCGTGGACTGTGGAATAAAGCTCAACATCGTCCGCTCCTTAAACCGCATCGGCTGCAATGTGACCGTTGTACCGTACAACACCACCGCAGAGGAAATCGCGTTTATGAAGCCGGACGGCGTATTCTTCTCAAACGGCCCCGGAGACCCGGAGGACGTCACTCCGGTGATTGAGACGATTCGCGGACTGCGCGGAAAATATCCACTCTTCGGCATCTGTCTTGGGCACCAGATGATCGCTTTGGCATATGGCGGTTCTACCTACAAGCTGAAATTCGGACACCGCGGCGGCAACCACCCCGTCATGCGCCTATCTGACGGCAAGATCGAAATCACCTCGCAGAACCACAGCTACGCCGTAAACGAAGATTCCCTCCGGAACAGCGGACTGGTCGTTACTCATCGGAATCTCCTGGATGGCACCGTGGAGGGGATGGAGTGCACTGCGGATCGGGTATTTTCTGTACAGTATCATCCGGAAAGCGCACCGGGACCGGAGGACAGCGGATATTTATTTGAGAAGTTTGTCGCATACATGAAGGAGGACGGGAAAAATGCCTAAAAGAACAGACATCAAAAAGGTACTGGTGATCGGCTCCGGTCCCATCGTAATCGGACAAGCGGCGGAATTTGACTATGCCGGGACGCAGGCTTGTCTCGCGCTGAAGGAGGAAGGCTACGAGGTCATTCTCGCAAACTCCAATCCGGCGACAATCATGACAGACACCTCCGTGGCAGACAAGGTATACATGGAGCCGCTGACCCTCGAATTTTTAGCGCGCATCTGCCGCTATGAGCGTCCGAACGCCATCGTTCCCGGCATCGGCGGTCAGACCGGATTAAACCTCGCCATGCAGCTTTATAAAAAGGGCGTACTCGACGAATGCGAAATCGAGCTGCTTGGCACGGACGCAAAGAGCATCGAGTGCGCGGAGGACAGAGAACTGTTCAAGGAGCTGTGCGAACGAATCGGCGAACCGGTCGTGCCGTCAAAAATCACATATACCATTGACGAAGCGATCGCGGCAGCGGAGGAGATCGGTTACCCGGTGATCCTGCGTCCGGCATTCACGCTTGGCGGCACCGGAGGCGGCTTCGCGTACACTCCGGAGGAGCTGCGGGAAATGATGAAGAACGCACTCGCTCTCTCCCCGGTACATCAGGTACTGGTCGAAAAGAGCATCAAGGGCTACAAGGAAATCGAGTATGAGGTAATCCGGGACGCGAACGACACGGCGATCACGGTTTGCAATATGGAAAACCTCGATCCGGTCGGCATCCACACCGGCGACTCCATTGTAGTGGCACCGAGCCAGACGCTGACCAACCGCGAATACCAGATGCTCCGGAACAGCGCCTTAAAGATCATACGCGCGCTCGGCGTCAAGGGGGGCTGTAACGTCCAGTTCGCGCTCGATCCCCATTCATTCCGGTATTATGTAATTGAAGTAAATCCGCGCGTATCCCGGTCGTCGGCACTCGCATCCAAGGCAAGCGGATATCCGATCGCACGGGTATCGGCAAAGATCGCTGTTGGCATGAATCTGCATGAGATTCCGCTCGCGAACACACCCGCCTCCTTTGAACCGACCCTCGACTATGTGGTGACGAAAATGCCGCGGTTCCCGTTTGACAAATTCCCGGCGGCGCAAAACACGCTGTCCACACAGATGAAGGCGACCGGGGAAGTTATGAGCGTGGGACGGACATTTGAAGAAAGTCTTCTGAAGGCGATCCGTTCTCTGGAGGAGGGCAAGAACCACATCCACATGGAGAAATTCGACTCCGCGCACATGAGCGTGGACGAGCTTCTCGACTACATCAAGGACGGTACGGACGACAGACTGTATGCAATTTCACAGCTCATGTGGATGGGGGTCGATCCGTCTCTCATCTGCGACATCACGCAGATCGACATGTTCTTCCTCGACAAGATCCAGCACATTGTAGACTTCGAAAAGGAAATGGAAGCCCATCCCGGCGATACGGATCGGCTGCGTGAAGCAAAACGGCTCGGCTTCTCGGATTCCTACGCGGCAGAGCTGTGGCACTGCACGGAGGACGAAATCTACGCACTGCGCCAATCGGAAAAGATTTACCCGATATACAAGATGATCGACACATGCGCAAGCGAGTTTGACAGCTATGTACCGTACTTCTACTCCACGTATGCGGATGAAAACGAATCGGTGGTATCGAACAAGAAAAAAGTAATCGTGCTGGGTTCCGGCCCGATCCGCATCGGACAGGGTGTGGAATTCGACTATTCGACGGTTCATGCAGTGCGCACAATCCGGGAGTGCGGCTACGAGGCGATTGTCATCAACAACAACCCGGAGACGGTTTCCACAGATTACACGACTGCCGACAAGCTCTATTTCGAGCCGTTGACCGCTGAAGACGTAATGAACATCATCGCACTTGAGAAGCCGGAGGGCGTGATCGTAACGCTCGGCGGGCAGACCGCGATCAATCTTGCCGCCCCCCTTGCCGCACGCGGAGTGCGGATCATCGGTACGGATTGCGTGGCGATCGACAAGGCGGAGGACAGAGATGCCTTTGACGCGGTGATCAAATCGCTCTCCATCCCGAATCCGAAGGGAGAAGCGGTGACGGACATTGAAAAAGGCGTAGAGGTTGCAGAAAAGATCGGGTATCCGGTGCTGGTCCGTCCGAGTTTTGTTCTCGGTGGTCGGGCGATGGAAATCGTGGCGAACGAATCCATGCTTCGGAAATATCTGCGCACGGCGGTAGAGGTAGATGAGGACAAGCCGGTACTCATCGACAAATATCTCGTTGGGCGCGAGGTGGAGGTAGACGCAATCTGCGATGGGCGCGAGGTATTCCTTCCGGGAATCATGGAGCTTGTGGAACGGACGGGAGTACACTCCGGCGACAGCACCAGCGTATATCCGCCGTTCTCCCTCTCGCAGGCGGTACGGGATGTGATCGCGGACTATACGCGGCGGCTCGGACTTGGCATTGGGATCGTGGGGCTTTACAACATCCAGTTCATCGTGGACAAGAACGACCATGTGTACGTCATTGAAGTGAATCCCCGTGCGTCGCGCAGCGTGCCGTTTCTCTCGAAATCCACCGGGGTAAATCTCGTGCAGATCGCGACCCGTGTGATGCTTGGCGAATCGCTCGCCGATCAGGGAATTGTCGATCTGATCCCGCCGGACAGAGAGCGCTGGTACGTAAAGGCACCGGCATTCTCCTTTGCGAAGCTCACAGGCATGGATGCATATCTCTCTCCGGAAATGAAATCGACCGGTGAGGCAATCGGCTACGACAAACGGCTGAACCGTGCGCTCTACAAGGCATTGCAGGCGTCCGGCGTGAAAATGAAGGATTACGGCACAGTGATCGTGACCCTTGCAGACGAGGATAAGGAAGAAGCCCTGCCGCTCGTCCGCCGCTTCTACCATCTCGGCTTCAACATTGAGGCGACAATCGGAACGGCGACATTCCTAAAAGAGCATGGCATCCGCACCCGTGTACGCGGCAAGCTCAGCGAAGGAAGCGAGGAAATCCTGGACTCCATCCGCGCAGGCTATGTGAGCTACATCATCAACACGCGCGCGATCCTATCCGGCGTCCACTATGCGGATGGCGTGGCGATCCGCCGCTGTGCCGTCCAGAACGGCGTGACGATGTTCACCTCCCTCGACACCGTCCGCATTGTTCTCGACGTACTGGAGGAGACAATCCCCACGATCTCGACGATCAACGAATAAGGGGAAACGCAACGCTTCTTGGATAGAAGTCAGAATGCTGTGCATTCTGGGTAAGAACCTTTTACTGGGTAGATATAGTAGCAACGGTCACGGATGCTGTTTTCCGGATGGACAGGCAGCTTCCGTGACCTTGTTTTATTTTCACATATACAAGTGATTCATGAATTGCCCCTGCAGATTTGAGCAAATGCAGCATATTATAAAACTATCGCGGTTTTCCGCCTCTTTTCTCTTGCAATATGCCGAAGGATATAGTATAATAGCGGTACAGAAAATCTTTCCGTATGCGAAAGGAGAAAAAGCGCAATGCGTTATGTATACGACCACGATCTGCACATTCACTCAAAGATTTCGCTCTGCTCCGGCGATCCCGCGGAAACAAACGAGCGGATTTTGCAATACGCACAGGACAATCACCTGAAAACGATCTGTCTGACCGACCATTTCTGGGATGAGACGATCCCGCTGTCCGCCGAATCCGGATTTTATGAGATACAGAATCTCGCACACGTGAAGGCTGCTTTGCCATTGCCGCAGGCAGAGGGAATCCGTTTCCTCTTTGGCTGCGAAACAGAGATGGATCGGTTTATGACCGTCGGCGTATCGAAGGAACGGCTCGACGAGTTTGCGTTCATCATCGTACCAACAACACATTTTCACATGGTGGGACACACGATCCCGGCAGAAATCGTTTCTCCGACAGACAAGGCGGATTTCTGGCTCAAAAAGCTAAATGCCCTTTTAGACTGCGATTTGCCGTTTTATAAGATCGGAATCGCACATCTGGTCTGCGGGCTGATCGACCGGAATCGGCAAACGTTTCTCGATACCATTGCCGCCATTGATACGGACGGAATGTACAAGGCGTTCCGACGTGCGGCGGCGTGCGGCGTCGGCATTGAACTGAACGCGGACGACATGAAATGCACGGACGCAGAAACGGACATCGTACTGCGGCCGTTCCGGATTGCACGAGAAACAGGCTGTAAATTCTACATGGGCAGTGACGCGCACCATCCGAGTGCCTTGGACGAGGCGAAGGCGATTTTCGAGCGCGCCATTGACCGTCTGGATTTGACAGAGGATGAGAAATTCATTTTGGGGTAACAGAAAGGGAGAGCTTTCACCATGAACGCAAAACAGATCATGCAGATTTTCCGCGATACGGCGTATGTGCGTGTCAGCGGCAGCGACGAAGAGACAAAAACCGCCGTGTATCTCACCGAGGTGCTGGCAAAAATGGGACTTACCGCGCAAACTGAACCGTTTGATGTACCGATGACGCAGAATGTATCGGCAACCCTTTTGGCAGATGGCGCTGCAATCCCGTGCGAGGGCTATCGTCTGGCAGGATCGGGTGAGATTGAGGCACCGCTTTACTACCTGACAAACATGGATCCGTATTCCCTATCGCAGTGCCGCGGAAAAATTGTCCTCATCGAGGGGTATCTCGGCTACTGGAAGTACCACGATCTGGTGGAAAACGGCGCAGTCGGCTTTATCACATTTGACGGCGACGCAAATTACCGCGATTTTGACATGGACAAACGAGAGCTTCGTTCGTTCATCGTGGACGGCGCGAATGGTGTCAAGCTGCCCGGCGTGAATATCAATGTGAAATCGGCGATCACACTGGTGAAAAACAAAACAAAGACAGCAAAGATCTCGCTTTCGCAGGAGGAATACGTGGGACAGTCCCGCAATGTCGTACTCGATCTGCCCGGCGAGATCCCGGAAACCATTCTTTTCACAGCGCACTACGATTCCACCCCTTTGTCCGCGGGTGCGTATGACAACATGTCCGGTGCCATTGGACTGGTTTGGATGGCGGAGTACTTTGCCCATCACGCGCATCGGCATTCGCTCCGGTTTGTCTGGTGCGGCAGTGAGGAACGCGGACTGCTCGGCTCTAAGGCATATGTGGAGGCGCACGAGGATCTTCTTGACAGAATCGTACTGAACATCAACCTCGACATGATCGGCTGCATCATGGGCGGATTTGCCGCGTGCTGTACAGCGGAGGACAAGCTCGTGTCCTACATCCGCTATTTTGCTATGGAAGAGGGTTTTGGAATCAAGTCGTACCAGGACGTGTACTCCAGCGACTCCACACCGTTCGCGGACAAGGGGATTCCGGCGGTATCGTTTGCGCGCTGGGCACCGCACAACACAGCGACGATCCACAACCGGTACGATACAGTGGCGGTCATGCTCGGCTCCCGGATGGTGGAAGACTGTACGTTCATCACCAAATTCGCCAACCGGATGGCTAATGCCGCGGTTTGCCCGGTGGCGCGGAAGATGCCGGACAATATGAAATTGAAGCTCGACTACTACCTCTGCCGGAAGAGAGAGGAAAATTGAGGACACGCTGCACACATCGCCGTCTTTGCGTCAAAGCCTTAGAAAACCTCTGATTTCAGGTTATTTTTGCGATAAAAGCCCTTATTTTTCAGCCTATTATTGCAAAAATCCGATTTATTCAGAGTATCCTTAGAGTTGTGGGCTTTATGACACAAAAACAACCTGCTATCAGCGTTTCCATACTCTACAGGAGGATACACATATGAAGGAAACCTTAATCGACCTAAAAGAAAGACGGAGCTGCCGGGCGTATCTGCCGGAGCAGATCAAGGAGGAAGAACTGAACACAATCCTCGAGGCCGGGACATACGCGCCTACCGGGATGGGCAGACAGTCCCCTGTGATCGTAGCGGTACAGGATCCCGAGACCCGGAACGCGCTCTCCCGGATGAACGCGGCTGTCATGGGCAAGGACGGCGATCCCTTCTACGGCGCACCGACGGTGCTGGTCGTACTGGCGGATCCCGAAATCGGTACATATCTCTACGACGGCGTGCTTGTCATGGGAAATCTTCTGAACGCTGCACAGGCGGTCGGCGTGGATTCCTGCTACATTTTCCGTGCGAAGGAGATGTTTGCCTCCGAGGAAGGCAAAGCACTGCTGCGCAAATGGGGTATCCCGGATCGCTATGTTGGTATCGGCAACTGTATCCTCGGCTACGGCGCACAGGGCGGCAAAAAGGAAGCAGCACCGCGCAAGGAAAATTACATCGTGCGGGTATAATTCCATACATGCTACGCATACTCTCCTGAAAACATGGCGACACGGATCCGCAGTACCCCCTCCTAACGATGATCGGAGATTCCGATACCGGGATACCGGAACGGGAAGGCAAGGGCGCGGTACGCGCGATTGATCAAGGAAATACAAATACAGAAAGGAATATTCCCATGCAGGAAATCATGAAAAACATTGCAAAATCCGAGGTGCTGACCCTCAAAAACGAGGTGGCGTATCAGAAAGGGCAGGTCGTCAGCAAGACTCTTGCTCAAAACGCTGCATTGAGTGTCACCCTTTTCTCCTTTGATAAAGGTGAGGAGATCAGCGCGCATTCCTCCTCTGGGGACGCGTTTGTAACCTGTCTCGACGGGATCGGACAAGTTGTAATCGATGGTAAGCCGTATGTGCTACACGAGGGGGAATCCATCGTCATGCCCGCCGGTCATCCCCATTCCGTACACGGCAAGGAGCAGTTCAAAATGCTGCTCGTCGTCGTGAAGTAATGCTCCGAAAAATCTATCTGGAGATCACAAACGTCTGCAATCTCCGCTGTTCCTTCTGTCCCGGCACCACGCGGACGCCGCGCTTTCTCACCATAGATGAATTTCACACGCTTGCCGCACGACTGGTCGGTCATACGGAATACCTCTATCTCCATGTAATGGGCGAACCGCTGTGCCACCCCAACCTCGCAGAAATCCTCGACATTGCTGCCGGATTGAGATTTCGTGTCTGCCTGACGACAAACGGGGTACTGCTTCCCGCTCTGTCCGATATGCTCCTATCCCGTGCCGCATCCCTTTACAAGATCAGCATCTCCCTCCACTCCCATGAGGCAAATGGCGGGAACGATCCGGAAGCGTATCTGCGCGAGTGCGTGTCATTCCAAAAGGCGGCGGGAGAAGCGGGGATCATCGCAGTACTGCGGCTGTGGAACCGGGAGGGAGACGTGCCGGCACAGAATACACAGAATGCACGGATTCTTCGTCTCCTCCACATGGCGTTTCCAGCTCCATGGACGGAGGTGCGCGGCGGTCCCCGGATGGCAAAAGGCTGTTATCTCGAATGGGGAGAGCGGTTCACATGGCCCATTGAGCACGCGGGAAAGGCAGATACCAGACGGTTCTGCATGGCACTGCGCGATCAGGCAGCGATTCTCTGCGACGGCACCGTTGTTCCCTGCTGTCTCGACAGTGAGGGAAAAATTGCGCTTGGCAATCTTTTTGACACGCCGCTCGATGAAATCCTGTCCTCTCCCCGCGCCAAAGCGATCTACGACGGATTTTCACGCCGTTGCGCCGTGGAGCCGCTCTGTCAAACCTGCGGCTACGCAACCCGATTCTAAAGCCGAATCCATCCACTATACAAAAGAGGAGCCTTTCCGTCTGCCGGATTGGCTCCTTTTTCGTATCTCATTTTGTCTCGTCCCGTATGCCAAACACGGTAAAATCGATCACACCCGGCATCTTCAGTCCCTCAGGATGACCGAGAATCGTCAGCCGCACCACTTCACACGACACAGCGGGAAACGTGCGATAGTCCACAATCCGGTCGGTTGTGTTATCCCGTGCATCTATGAGGACTGTCCATTTTTCCGTACCGACCGCACCGTTTTCCGGTGAGAGCTGTCCCTCAAGCAAATACCGATACGCACCGGGCTGTCCACCATGATCGTAATCGAGTCCTATATCCCGAAAAACAAGGCGCACAGCAGATGTGAGATACGGTGCTTGCAAATCGATGGTCAGAGACGGCGCTGGATCTCTCTCCTCCGGCTGCCAATAGGTCAAAAGGGAGCTGTCCACGGCGTAAAACGGTTCCCTGCCCGGTGCGGACGTGCTTGCACGGATCATGGCACGCTGCCGATGGGTCAGAGGCAGTAGTCCCGTATCGTTCGCAGCTGCCGGATCTGCCATCACACCCGGTGCGTACTGCGGTGTATCCGTAATCCCATGCGGCGTGTACAGCTCTCCGTCTCCGTTTATAGCGATGAGATCCATACCGACCAGCCGTTCGTAGATGTGCGTATATCCGACGACGATGGTGTAAAACGCCCACAGTGTGCCGTCCGGCCCCTCGGTGATGCAGCCGTGTCCCGCGCCGGTGATGAAACGGGATCGGCTTATCGTGACAGGATTGTGCTTCTGTGGTCGAAATCCGGCAAGTGGGGACATCTCGGAGACATACGCCGCCATGCAGTAATTTGTGTATTCCGTACCGGAGGTCGCGTAGATGAGGTAGTATCTGCCGCCGCGCTTCACCATCCACTGCCCCTCAATCCAGCCGCAGCAGGTATCCTCATTGTGTTCACCGAACCTTTCCCATTCGTGTGTGGGATCAAATTCCATAAGTGTAATCGGAACGGACAGCATCCGACGCGGATCATCCCCATCCAGTTCCACGCCAATCGAGCCGGAGACAAACGCACGGCGATGGGGACTCGGACGCATCGTGAACGCATAAAGATACAGTCTGCCGTCATCGTCCACAAAAAGCGCGGGATCGACCGGGCAGAACGGCGATCCGTCCGGCATGATAAAGCTGCCGAGATACGTGAAATCTCCCAGCGGAGAGTCAGAGATATACAGTCCATGAGAATGGGAGGTCATGAGATACTTGCCGCGAAACGGAACCACGGTCGGGCTGTATTTCATATTGTAGGGACTCGTGCGCACGTGACGCCAGTTTGCAAAATCCTCCGTGACATATGCCATGCCGTAGCTTGGATATAGGTACCACCTGCCGTTTTCATACAGCACCGACGGGTCGCTCACGGATCGATAGTCACGCGGTGTTTCTCCGGTAAACGCCATGACAGACCACAGATCTACACCACGCGGCACATCCGGCAAAGACAGTGGATTACAGTAGGTTAGCTTATCCATATTCGTCACCGCAGGCTCTCAAGGATGAACCGCGCCGCATCCATACCGTATGCACTGCCGGATCGACCGTCCTCCATGCCTTCAAATTCCACCGAAACGTATCCGTCGTACCCACTGTCGCGGAGCAGACGGAGCGTTTCCCATACGTCAAGATCACCCTGCGCCAGAATCGAGCCGCGCAGCATATACAGTCCGGAATTGGTGGAAAACCACGAACCGGCATCGCATCGGAACAGTCCTCCCACTCCGGTCAGCCGTTCCGTTTTCCGTATATAGAAATCCTTCAGGTGAACCATTTTGGCGATTTTCGCACACTTTTTCACAGCGACCGTGCAGTCCTCATCCACGCAGGCAAAGTTTCCGGTGTCGAGCAGCAGTCCGAAATTTTCCCGCTCCACAGCGTTGATGAGCCGCAGCACGCGGTCAGAGCCATTGACGAAAAAACCGTGATTTTCCACAAGGGTCGTGATCCCAAATTGCGCGGCATAATCGGCAAGAAGACGGCATGTCTCGACTGCCATCGGAAATTCGCGTTCAAAATCGAGCGGGGTATTTGTCTCCAGCGGTCGGCGGAAGGAGGAAATGTCGTGGCGCATGGTGGACAGTCCCAATTTATGTGCAACATCGATGTGCCGTTTCAGACGTTCCACCTCCGCCATACGCGCGTCCCGATCCCACCGCAACAGATCGCCGAGTACCGCGTAATTGGACAGCGGCAGGTCGATCACCCGAGAGGTTTCCCGGATCTCACGGATGAGCGGCTCGTTGTATTCTCCGGTTTTGTCGTCATACAGCGTGAAGCCAAAGGGAACAAGTTCGATTGCCGCGGCGTTTTTCGATTTTGCATAGCGCATCACATCGAGAATCGACATCTCGCCGCTCATGATCTCCGCATTGCAGCTGTAGCTGGTCAGTCCGATTTTCATCATGGTTCTGTATTCTCCGTTTCTTCTGTTGTTTTTTGGATTGTCTACGGCAAGCGTTCGAGGATGATTCGTCGCACACAGCAGCTGTTATCCAAAATTCTCTTGACATTCCATCCGTTTTCGGTTACAATGTTGAAAAAATGCAACAAAACGGAGGACTGTATCATGCTTCTTTGTGCGTATGTTTTCGGGCACTATGACGCAATCACCGATGCGGATGCGAAGAGGCTCGATCTCATCAACATCGCGTTCGGGCTGATCCGCGATGGCAAACTTTTTGTGCCGGAGAACGTTAAAAATCCCATATGGGACAGACTGCGGGCGGCAAATCCGTCCCTGCGCATCTTACTTTCCATCGGCGGATGGGGCGCGGGCGGTTTCTCCACGATGGCAAGAGATCCGGCATCCCGTGCGGTATTCATCGAATCCTGTATGCGCGCCGTGAATGAATATGCCCTGGACGGGCTGGATCTCGACTGGGAATACCCCACTATCGACTCTGCCGGCATCGATGCGGATCCTGCCGACCGGGAGAATTTCACGTATCTTCTCAACGAACTGCGGCAGGCTCTCAACACACACTGCCCTGCTGCACACAAAATGCTCACCATCGCAGCGGGCGGCGGGGATTACTACATAAATGCCGTGGAAATTCCGAAAATCGTCCCGGTTCTCGACTACATCTCGCTCATGACCTACGACCTCGCCGGCACCTGGTCGCCCGCCATCCACCACACTGCCCTTTTTTCCACAGATGCCCAGCCCAATTCCGTGGACGCGAATGTAAAACGGTTTACGGCGGCCGGTGTTCCAGCGGAGAAAATCGTCGTCGGCGCAGCGTTTTATTCCCGTCGTTGGCTCCATATTCCAGACAACGGCGTCCACGGATTGGGGCAATCCGCAATGGTCAGCAACCAAAACAGCGGAAGCTTCGGTCCCGACTTCGGCACATTATCCGGTATGCGGAACAACGATGGTTACACGGTTTATCGCGACGACACTGCACACGCGCCGTATCTTTACAACGCGGAAAATGGTGAATGGATCAGCTATGACGACCCGGAAAGCGTTGCCGACAAGGTACAATACGCCCGAGAACACGGACTATGCGGCGTGATGTACTGGGAACACAGCTGTGATCCGACGCGCGCACTCCTAGATGCCATGGCGCAGGTAAAGAGCAAGGGATGATAGAGCGTCACTGATCATGCACCCAGCCGCTGCTGGGCGGATTTTCTACCGTTGGAATTTACGCAAGCTCTATCCGGGCGAGCGTGGTGCGGTTCAGACATCCGCCGACATCGTCACCGCCGCTACAATAGGAAACAAGCGCGGTTTTCTCATCCGTAAAGTACAGTCCCGGATAGCAGAAGCCGCGGCACTGATCGTCCTCCAGCGTCTGCATCGGAGAATAATTTACTCCATCGTCGCTTTCCGCAAGCACAAGCGGCGTTCTGCCACCGATCCACGAATGGGTAGTACGTGCTCTGCCCGGATATTCCGGGGTTGGATTCCAGATCGCGTAGTATTTGTGGGAATACGGATTCTGCTTGATCAACAGCGGCGAGGCCGGCGAGGAGAAACGGGACGGCTGTGGCGTGAACCAGTGCGCACCGCGGTCGATGGACACCGTTTCGTACTGATACATCCGATCGGTGCGGAAATACGCATACCATACGCCGCCCGGCAGCACGCACATCCCTGGCTCCTGCAGTCCTGTGCCGGTATAGGATGCCTCCGGCAGAAAGAGAAGCGGCTGCATCTGATGCCATGTGAAGCCGTCGTCCGTGGACTCGAAAAAGCACGCGTCCGCTCTGCCATCGTAGTGGATATTGCCGTCGGATGCTTTTCCGAGAGAGGTCGGATGCTTAGCGGCAGGGAGTACCCAATGTCCCGGTCCCACGCGACAGATTCGGTCGTTGTTTACCACGTAATATGCTGGAAACCGATCGGGCAGAATCAGCGCCTCTCCGGAATACGTAGCGAATTCATCGCTCGAGCGGCGCAGAATGCACTCCGAGGTCAGCGTTTCGCGATGCTTTAAGAGAAAGATCACTGCTGCATCCCCGTTGTCCATCCGTGCGAGAGAGACGCTCATCACGTTTTTCTCACCGTATTCCTCCGCTCGTACGAGGGTGTGGATATGCTCCGTGTCCCATGTTTTACCACCGTCCACGGAATAGATCCCGGCGATCTCACAGTCCGCATGATCGTCCGCGCTCTCCGCGTGATAGCGGCTGTAGGCAAAGAGAATCCGCCCGTCACGCAGGGTCAAAAACGCACCTTCGCTATTACGCGGATTGCCTTTGCCCGGTGTGAGATATGCCGCCCTGGTATAGGTGAAGATTTTCATCTTTTTCCTCCTTATGTCAGCTGTACCGCAAGGAAGCCGGATTCCAGCGCGTCCGATTCCGCGTACAATCGAAGCATCTCGCCGGACTCCGCCCTTGCCATTTGTACCGCCACCGTAATTCTGCCAGCGCGCATCCGTCTGGTGAGGGAGGAAAGCGGCGTATGATCGCTTATATCCGAGCCGGTCGCCACGATTTTCCCGCAGTGATTGACTGCGAATCGCACCTCTGCCGCCGCATCCGGAACCTCTCTGCCCGCCGCATCGAGACAGGTGCAGGTAAAGAACACGACATTTTGCCCGTTCCCGGTAAGATCCTCGGGATTGTCGCAGGACAGCCGAAGCCGAACTGCTCTGTCTGTCGTTTCGCGAAAATCTGTACAGACCGCCCTGCCGTCCCGGTATCCGATCGCCGTGAGTCTGCCGGGAGCATACGGGACAGTCCATTCCGCGTGACCATACGGTTCCACCTCGCGGATGCCAATCGTCCTTTCGTCAAGAAGCAGCTCGACTGCGGTGCAGTTGGTGTACACGGATACCCGGATCGGCTCTCCCTCGCGTCCCCGGAAATTCCAGTGCGGCAGCAGATGCACCATCGGCTCCGTCGTCCAATGGGACTTATTCTGCCAGAACGCGTCTTTCTTCTGCAGAAACAGATCGATCGCCCCCGATTGACTGCATAACCGGGGCCACACCGTCTCTCCCCGATGTTCAAACGCAATCCACTGGTAGCCGCCCATGATATAATCCCGCGCAGCGATAAACTTCCATGTCAGTTCACGCGCCATAAATCCGGTACCGCGCGGAATTGCGTCGTACGCACTGATATAGCCGTACGCCGGATCGTCGTCGCTGTACCATCCGCGGGTCGTACCTGTCGCACAGTTTTCCGAGGAAAAGATCGCCTTGGTCGGAAAGTGTTCATGGAGCATATCGAAATGCTGAAGATTGTAATTCACGCCGATCACATCCACATCGTCGTAAATGGTTGTTTTGTCCGGTCGGTCGCAGGCAGCCGTCACCGGTCGCGTCGGGTCGAGCTTGGTGACCAGTGCCATCATAGACGCGGCGATTCTTCTTCCCTGGTCGGTTGTGAATACGACTTCCTCATTCCCGACCGACCAGAAGAACACGGACGGATGATTCCGATCGCGCTTCACAAGCATGGCAAGCTCCGCCATATGCTCCGGCGCGGAGGAGAACCAGCGCGTTTCATCCATGACGATAAAGCCCGCCTCGTCAAAGGCATCCATCAACGCCTCTGCCTGCGGATAATGACTTGTGCGATAGCCGTTAGCCCCCATCTCCCGCATCAGGCGCACCTTATAGCGGAACACGTTGTCCGGCACCGCCTTGCCAAGCAATCCGCAGTCATAATGGCCGCACACCCCGCGGATTTTCACGTGCCTTCCGTTGATGTACAGTCCCTTATCCGGATCACAGACAAACGTCCGGCAGCCAAAGCGATCCGTCACCGCGTCCACCGCACTCACTCCGTTTACGGGAGTATCCCCGAACTGCAACGTCGTCTCGCACGTATAGAGATACGGATCGTCCGGATCCCACAGATGTGCGTCTGGCAGAGCAAAGGCGGATTTTGCCACCCCGGTATCTCTGGCGTCCACGGCATATCCGGCAATTCCTCCGGCAACGGCATTTCCGTCCCGGTCGTATACGGTATGCGTGACCATGCCCTCCGCATTTGTGTCACCATCGTTTGCAATCTCCGTCTCCACCTCGACAAGCCAGCCGGCATCTGTTTTCCGCGGCTTGATAAATACGCCATACGGCGCGATGTGGACGGGTTCTGTCTTGTACAGCCATACATGCCGATAGATGCCGCCACCCTCATACCACCAGCCCTCATGTTCCGTCGCGTCCACAAATACGGCAAGCACATTATCCGTGTCATAGCGCACAAAATCCGTGATGTCCGCGAAGAAGCTGTTGTAGCCGCAGTGGTTGCGGACAATCGGAGAGCCGTTGCAATAGACGGTACACCGGTTCGCAACTGCCTCAAAATAAAGCGTCAGCCGCCGTTTTCGATCCGCCTCGGTCACGCGAAAATGCTTGCGGTACCAGCCGACCCCATAGGGCAGATAGCCGAGCGTGGAATTATTGCCCGGCGAAAACGTGCCGGAGATTACAAAATCGTGCGGCAGAACGACATTCTGCCAGGTTTCCGTACACAGCTCGCCGGAGGAATAGTCATCGGGATTGTCGTTATGATGGATCGCCGCGCCGCCCCACCGTTCCCTCTCCGTCTTGGCACTCGTGTACATCGGTCCTTTTGCGACCGGACGGTTCTTTGGAATTTCCCCAAGATGGAATCGCCAACCATCGTCAAACAGCAGTTTTTCGCGCATGAAAATCTCTCCTTTGCATCGTATGGGTAGGGTTCAGAGCAGTGGCCCGACCACGTTTCCGATCACGGTCGCCATACGGGAAAAGCCGAGATCGTTCGGATGACAGCCGTCCACGGTGCAGGAATCGCGCCATTCGCCCTCGAACAGAGTCTCGCCATCGATGAAGTATACGTTTTTATCCCCCTCCGCGACCGCCTTTTCATAGGTCGAACGGATTACTTCCCGCCGCGCCTCATCCTCTGTGCCGGGACGGAAGTCGGGCTTCGATACGAATACAATCGGGGTATTCGGCTGTGCGGCGCGGAAGGTGCGGTAAAGCGGCTCGTGTGTATTCCGGAGATGTTCCACGGACGGCGCGTTGTGGTCGTAATCGCAAACGAAAACGGAGCAGGGGATAGACGCCAGATATTCCGCCATAACCTTTTCGCCGCGCGCGGATCCAGAAAAGCCGAGATTGATAAAGTCCGCGTCGTATTTGCGTGCGATCATCGCCTGATAACCGTTGCCCGGTCGGGAAGCGCATCCATCCTGTGTGATGGAGGAACCATAGTAGAGTACGGGATTCTTGTGTGTATACGGCGCAGCCGGTTGGATATCGGAACCCTTTGCCAGCCCTATGTACAATTCCTTCACGCCGTCGTACAGCGGCATATGGATCGTATAATCGCGCATTCCCACATTACCGTATTCTGCAATCGCAGAAAAACCGGGGAGCAGTCCATACGGCGGGATCAAAGAGGCGATGTAGCGGTAGCTGCCGTCCTTCTGCGTGTACAGATCGAATCCGGACTGTCCCAGCTTTGTGATGTGGGACATTGTTGCGGAGGCAGGCTGTACGGACTGGATGGCGATATACGGAGAATCGGTGGCAAAACGGATTCTGCCGCCTGCGGTATGCCAGTTCAATCCGGATACACCTTCGTTCGTCGCCTCTGCCACGGCAAAATCCAGTCTGTGGAATGCGCCCGGCTCGGTCGGATGATAGAGTCCATGGATCGCAAACGGAGCCTCACGGACATCTAACCAGACAAGGTCGTCTCTCTGGATATTCGTCTCCACTTTTAGGTTCTTGTCGATATCTTCAATACGCATACTGCTTTCCTCGCTTTTCTTTTTAACAGGAATGCACTGAATCTTTTGCGTTTTTGCATCAAAAGCCTTGAAATTCAAAAGTTTCTTGATGGTAAATCCACCTAAAATCAGTGTCTCCTAAATTTGTTCTATCGGTAGTATAGCATACTTCTCCAGCAAATGCAACAATAAACCGCAGTCGTATGTCAAAATTCCTGTGTTTTTTTCGTCATCCGTACAATTGGTGCGATTCATGCCGATGCAGGAAAACGTGGATTCTGAAAACACAGATATATAGAGCGGATTTATCCGGCATCTCCTTACAGATGTTTTGGCATCATACGCGTAAGTTTTTCCACACAAAGGATTGATGGATGCACCTTTTTCATTGGCAGAAAAATTTTCGAAAAATGCACAAAAATCTATATAAATGTGCCACCATCTGTGCTATACTATTAAAAAACGCTGATGCATACAGCGTATCCATCGAAAATCACAGTAACGGAAAGGAGAGCGCATCGTGGAAAAAGGCAACAGCGCAGTGCGGAAAAGGCTGTGGCGGATTCTCCCGGCAATCCTGCTCATGGCACTCATTTTCCATTTTTCCGCCGAGGACGCGACTGCCTCCGCACAATCCAGCAGCGAAACAATGCTCTGGCTTATCCGTTTTTTTCAAGTAGCGGACACGGACGCCATTGTCCGAAACAGTGAGCTGTATTCTCTGCTTAATTTCTGCATCCGTAAGTGTGCGCATTTTTCCCTTTACACCGTGCTGGGATTTTCCCTCTCGTTCGCGTGGACAGTGCCTCCGGCAATTCCGCAATGGAAACGCATGACCTATGCGGTGTTATGCGGAATCTTCTACGCGGCGAGTGATGAACTGCACCAGTATTTTGTCCCCGGCAGAGCGTGTCAGGTGCGCGATGTGTGCATCGATACAGCGGGGGTGCTGCTCGGCAGCGGAATATTCGTCCTCTTATACCGGCTATGCACCCGATTCAAGCAAAAAAAGGGCGACAGTTCTGCACCATAAAATGAAAGATCTTCCTGGGGAATCGCTGCATACATCCGTTCAGCGGCTTTCTGAGGAATCGCTGTATCAATCAACTTTAGATCAAAAACTTTTTATAAAGGCAGGTATGGATTATGGCATTTTTACAGGTAAACTTTTTCTCTACGGTACTGGGAGTCGCTACCGCGATGAACGTGATCCTCCCGCAGACGACCGGAACGCGCGGACTGATCGGTGTGGACACCGCGGATGTGGATGTGACCTACCCTGTACTATACCTTCTCCACGGTATGAGCGATGACCAAACGATCTGGAGTCGCCGTACCTCCATCGAGCGGTATGCGGACGAGTGCGGGATCGCTGTTGTGATGCCGACCACGGAGCTGGGCTGGTACACGAATATGAAACACGGCAGACGGTGGCGCACCTACATCGGTGAGGAACTGCCGACGATCTGCCACGACTTCTTCCCACGCATTTCCCAGAAGCGCGAGGACACCTATATTGCCGGACTGTCGATGGGCGGCTACGGCGCATACGCGCTGGCCATGACGTATCCGGAGCAATACAGTGCCGCTGCGGGTCTGTCCGGCGCGTATATGCCATTGTTGCGGTTCGGCAGAGATAAGGAACCGTTCTGGCAGGATATTTTTGGCACGCTGAACGATTTCAACGGCAGCGAAAACGATCTGATCACACTCTCAAGTCGTTTGGTGCGGGATGGCAATCCCCTGCCGCGTCTTTATATGTGGTGCGGCACCGAGGACAGTCTGTACACGCAAAGTGTCGCCATGCGCGATCACCTGAACAGCATCGGTTGGGAGGACTTCACCTATGAGGAGTCCGCCGGAAATCACAACTGGAAATGCTGGGATGAGAAGATCCAGACTGTGCTTGCGTGGCTCCACGCGGGACGGTAATCTCCTATAATCAAACGATCCGGGAAATACCCTTTTCCCGGATCGTCGTTTCATATTGTGTTTTCCCGCGCCAACCGCCGTTTTTCCACGTCCCGTTTGGAAAAGACGCAGCCGCAGAAATCCTGTCGATACAGTCCGTATTCCCGGGATAGCACGATCGATCGCTGATAGCCACCACGCTTTTTGAAATCCGAGGTCAGATATACTCCACCGATCTCTGCCGCCGCCTGCGTACCGATCTCATTGAGCCACACAGCGTTCTTATAGGGGCTGATCGACAGAGTGGTCGTAAAATAGTCGTACCCACCGTCCCGCGCCAATCTCGCCGTTTCTGTCAAACGCATTTCGTAGCAGAGGTAGCACCGCCTGTCCCCCTCCGGCAAATTTTCGAGTCCGCGCGCCATCTCGTAAAACCGTTCCGGCTCATACCGTCCGTCGATTACCGTGATCGGACAGCCATACGACACCTCGCGCGTCAGCCGTTTCAGCTCCGCAAGCCTCGTCTCGTATTCCGACGCCGGAGAGATGTTCGGATTGTAAAAGAACACGTCAATCTGACGGAAATAGGGTGAAAGGTATTCGAGTGTGTAGGAAGAGCATGGCGCACAGCACGCGTGTAAGAGAAGTGTTGGCTTTGTCTCGCGCACGCCGATCTCCGCGAGCGTTTTTTCCAGAATTTTACCGTAATCCACTCGGTTTCCCATATCGTTCACTCCCATTTCTGACGGGCAAGCCGTCTCTCTGCCCGCCGCAGTCTTTCCCGCAATTCCCGCGTTCCCGGCAGCCACATCTCGACCTGCGTCCAGAATGCCGTTCTGTGGTTCCTATACCGCAGGTGAGACAGCTCGTGCGTAAGGACGTATGTCCCGATCTCCGGCTCCATGGCAGACAGCATCGCGTTGATGCGGATCGATCCGGCGGAAGTTAGGGACGAACGCTTTCTGCCATGTTCTGTATTTTTCCGCGATTTTTCATATAGGGTAAGTATACACCTTTTTCTCCGTCATTGCAAGTTTATTTTTATGAGGTATCTATCATGAAGAGACAAATTATCAATATCGTCAACTTCATCCGTGCCGTGGAGCCGCGGTCCGATGTCGATCTTATGGAGGTTGTACGGGAGCAGATCCGGCTCATCGATAAAAACGACCTGCGCGCCACATTTCTCATTCAATACGACGCGCTTCTTCTGCCGGATTACACGGATCTTTTGAAATCCCTTGATCCCGCACGGTACGAGATCGGCATCTGGCACGAGATTGTAAAGCCTCTGACCGACGCGTGTAATATTCCATGGACCGGTCGTTGGGCATGGGACTGGCACTGCCACTGCGGATTCCCAGTCGGATACACCAAGCCGGAACGCGAGGCGATGATCGATGAATTCTTCCGCAAATTCCGGGAAGTGTTCGGGCAGTATCCGCGTGTATTCGGCTCATGGCTCTTTGATTCTCACACTGTCCGCTACATGACGCGCAAATACGACATGGACGCGCTTTGCAACTGCAAGGAGCAGTATGGCACGGACGGCTACACGCTCTGGGGCAGCTATTACGGACAGGCGTATTACCCAAGCACGACCAATGCGTTCATGCCGGCACAGACAAAGGATGAACAGCTTCCCACTCCGCTCTTCCGGATGCTCGGCTCCGACCAGGTGCATCAGTATGATTTCGGTATGGATCCCGAAAACGGCGCGAACACCTGTCAAGGCGTCATCACGCTCGAGCCTGTGTACTGTGGCGGGAACGGTGGCGGCGGCGGCGTCCCGGAGTGGGTTGATTGGTACTTGCGTGAAAACTATAACGGCGAATGTCTCAGTTTTGGTTACGCGCAGGCGGGACAGGAAAACAGCTTCGGCTGGAATGCCATGCGGGATGGATTGACCGATCAGTTTGCAAAATTCGCCGCGCTGCAGAAAGCGGGAAAGCTCACTGTGGAGCCACTCGGGGACACCGGACGGTGGTACAAGGAAACGTATGGCACAACCCCGGCGTCCACAATCACGGCGCACGGTGCATGGGACGATCCCAACCTTGATTCCGTGTGGTTTTCCGACAAATTCTTCCGTACGAACCTCTACGGCGACAAAAAATCGGTGCGCGTCCGGGATCTCCATATTTTCGATGAGCATATGCCCGATCCGTTCGAGAACGCCGTATGCACTGCGAACGAAGCTGTGTACGAAACGCTTCCCGCCGTCGACGGGAACCGCTACAGTGGAAACGGCGTGACAGCGGGACTCTATCCCGTGGACGAAACGACCGGCGCGCCTTTCGCATATGAAAAAATGGAGTTTACCGATCTTGGCGAGGGCAAAGCGCGGGTCAATTTCGGCAGCATCGTATTCGGTATGCGCGACAATCTGTTCGTCTGTACCGCGGATCGCGCGTTCCGGTTGGAAAACTGCATCGGCAAGGATGGCGGTCATCTGCCCAAGGTTGTATCATTAACTGAGAAAGAACTGACCCTCTCCTACGGTGGACGGACATACCGGATCACTCTCGAAAAAGGCACGTTCCGTGACGCGAAAACGATCCTGTCCGAGAACAACATCGTCTCCGCACGGTTTACAACACTGTAAGAGGAAATATCCCCTGCACCCTCTGTTTTTCCGGTTGGTGCAGGGGAATTCGTTTCAGAAGCAATGGCTCGCTACTCTGGATGGACGAACGCGCCATTCTCACGCCATACTGGACTGCGAGATTGTGGAGCGGGACAAGCGGTTTTCCAACGGCTGTATGTATCCGGGCGATCCGGACGGCAAGCCGAGCGAGGTGTACAACTGCCGCTGTACAATGATTGCGGTGATGGATGACGCGCCGTACGAAAACGCACAGCGGCGGGCGCGGGATCCGGACTAGTTTTTCTTACTTCTCCGCCGGGGTATCGCAGTAGAGACAGCGGTATTCGCCCTCACCCTCGCCGCAGAGCCGGAACACATGGGTCAGTTCCTGCTCCGTGGAAGTGATGCAGCGCGGATTTTTGCAGAAGATTACGTTCCGAAGCACCGTCGGTCGGGAGAGGCACCGTTTTTCCACACATTTACCGCCCGCAATCCGGTTTACGGTGATTCCGGGATCCACATAGCCGAGCGCATCAAAGTCGATGCTGTCCAGTGAAACCTCCGCACCGATTTTGATAATGTCCTTTTTGCCCATCTTTTCGGACGGCACGTTTTTGAGGATCGCCACCGAGCAGCCGAGAGAATCCAGCCCCAGCGTTTCGTATACGCGCATGCCCCGTCCGGCGGTGATATGATCGAGAACAATCCCATTTTCTATCGAATCAATGTACATTTTTTCACCCTTCCCTCTCCGGTGTCAGACCGAGCAACATGAGAATCAACGCCATGCGCATGAGCTTACCGCAGTACACCTGCTTAAAATAGCACGCGCGCGGATCCTTGTCGATTGCCACAGAAATCTCGTTGACACGCGGCAGCGGATGAAGGATCGCCATGTCCGCCCTTGCTGCGGTCAGCTTATCCTCGGTCAGGATATATGTGTCGCGCAGACGGAGGTATTCCTCCTCGCTGACAAACCGTTCCTTCTGGACGCGCGTCATATAAAGGATGTCGAGCTCCGGCATTGCATCCTCTAACCTTGCCGTTTCACGATACGGGATTCGCTCCTTCACAAGAATATCCCGGCGCACATATTCCGGCAGCCGCAGCTCCACCGGGGAAATAAGTACAAATTTGATCCCCGTGTACCGGGACAGTGCAGCGATCAGAGAATGAACAGTTCGTCCGAATTTGAGATCCCCACAGAAGCCGACGGTGAGATCGGACAGTCTGCCCTTTTCCCGGCGGATGGTGAAAAGATCAGCGAGCGTCTGGGTCGGATGGCTGTGTCCCCCGTCTCCGGCGTTGATCACCGGGACAGAGGCATTCAGAGACGCCACAAGAGGTGCACCCTCCTTGGGATGCCGCATGGCAATGATGTCCGCATAGCAGCTCACAACCCTTGCGGTATCGGCAACGCTCTCCCCCTTGGACGCGGATGAGCTTTGCGCCTCCGAAAAGCCGAGTACATTGCCTCCCAGTTCGTACATTGCCGCCTCAAAACTCAGTCTCGTGCGCGTGGACGGCTCAAAGAATAAGGTCGCCAGCTTTTTGCCATCACAGAGATGCGCATATTTCGCGGGATTTTTTTCAATATCGAACGCCGTGCCGATCAGATCGTCGATCTCCGTTGTAGACAGTTCTAAAATATCGATGAGACTTCTCATTTTCTCACTCCTTTGCCGCGTGCATCCAGCTTTCATCGGACGGATTGTCGCGGAAATGCTTCAGCCGATCGATGTCTGCGGGCGCGATATAGCCGTTTTCCGCTGCCACCACGCAGATCGCGTCGAAATTCGTCAGGCTTACGTTCCGCACCTCTGCCGCTGCCAATCGGTCGATCCCCTTCTGCATCCCATAGGTGAAGATGCTGACCACACCGAGAACCACAGCTCCTGCTTCCCGGAGCGCGTCCACGACCTCGATCACGCTGCCTCCTGTCGAGATCAGATCCTCGATGACGACAACCTTCTCGCCCGCGTCCAGTCTGCCCTCAATCCGGTTTTGTCTTCCGTGATCCTTGTTGCCGGAGCGGACATATCCCATCGGAAGCCCCAGGATATGCGCGGCGATGGCGGCATGGGCGATCCCGGCAGTTGAAGTACCCATCAGTACCTCGGCTTCCGGAAATTCCCGTTTTACCATCTCCGCAATCGCGTTTTCCACGTCGTTCCGCACGTCCGGAGCGGTAAGAGTCAGGCGATTGTCGCAATAGACGGGGCTTTTGATCCCGCTTGCCCAAGTGAACGGCTCGTTCGGACGGAAGAACACCGCACCAATTTTCAAAAGATCCTTCGCAATCAACGTTTTCGTATCCATATCCCGCACTCCTTTATGCCTCCATCTATGTTATACATTCCCATTCGCGGAGAATTCCGCAGCGCACCGTCTGTACGCAGCTACCGGATCGTCCGCCTTTGTGATCGGTCTGCCAACCACGATGTAGTCCGAACCGAGCTGCCATGCCTTCGCCGGGGTCGCGATCCGCACCTGATCTCCCGCGTCGCCGTCCGCGAACCGCACACCCGGCGTGACCGTGGCAAAATCTGCGCCAAGCTTTTCATGAATCGCGCAGGACTCCCACGGCGAACAGACCACTCCGTCCAGTCCCGCCGTTTTCGCGTTTTCCGCATAGTGCAGCACCGTATCCTCCATGGAATGCGGAATCCACAGCTCGTTGTGGAGCCGCTCTTCACTCGTCGAGGTCAGCTGGGTCACAGCGATGCACTTCGTTTTGCGCTCTCCGTCCACGGTCAATCCCTCAATGGCGGCACGCATCATGTCGATTCCCCCAGCAGCGTGCAGATTCGTCATATTCACGCCGAGTCTTGCCAGTACCGCCATCGTTTTTTTCACCGTATTCGGAATATCGTGGAGCTTCAGATCGAGGAAAATCTTGTGTCCCCGGTCACGCAGTGTCTCCACCATCGCAGGGCCGGCGGCATAATATAACTCCATGCCGATCTTCACGTAGGGCTTTTCCTCCTCAAACCGATCGAGAAACGAAAGGGTTTCCGCAGCCGAGGCAAAATCGCAGGCAATGATAACCTCTCTCTTCTTCATATGTGTGCTCCTCCTACCATATCCATCCAGTTTTGTATTCCGTATTTTTCCAATTCCGCAGGCAGTGCCGCAACAATATCCCGGCAGATCGTTGGTTCTATGAGATTTGCCGCACCGATCTGTACCGCGCGCGCGCCGGCAAGAAGCATCTCCACACAGTCCGCAGCAGAGGAAATCCCACCCATACCGATAATGGGGATTTTCACCGCCTCGTATACCCGGTACACCATCGCGACCGCCACCGGAAAGACCGCCGGGCCGGACAAGCCGCCCGTTTTGTTCGCGAGAATCGGACGTTTGCGCCGCAGATCGATCCGCATTCCGACAAGGGTGTTGATGAGCGAAAGTCCATCCGCACCTGCCGCTTCACACGCACGCGCAATCTCCGTGATGTCCGTAACGTTCGGGGTAAGCTTCACAAATACCGGCTTATTCGCCACCTTTTTGACCGCGGACGTGACCTCAGCCGCCATCTTTGGGGATGTCCCGAATCCCATCCCGCCGCCGTGTACGTTCGGACAGCTGATGTTCACTTCCAGGATCCCGACATTTTCCACCGCGTTCAGCTTTTCCGCGCAGGAAACATATTCCGCAACTGAGAACCCGCCAATGTTGGCGATGACCGGTTTGCCGTAGATCTTTTTTAAGTTCGGCAGTTCCTCCGCGACCACGCGATCCACGCCGGGATTTTGGAGTCCGACCGCATTGAGCATACCAGACGATGTTTCCGCGATGCGCGGCGTGGGGTTGCCGAATCGCTCCGCCTCTGTGGTGCCTTTGATGGAGATTGAACCGAGACAGCGAATGTCGTAGATTTCCGCGAATTCCCTGCCGTAGCCGAACGTGCCGCTTGCCGGAATCACCGGATTGTCGAGCGTCACACCCGCTAAGTTTACTGCCATGTTCACCATACGATCGCCTCTCTTTCCAGTACCGGCCCATCCTTGCAGATCCGCACAGAGCCGTATTTCGTTTTACACGAGCAGCCCATGCACGCGCCAAAGCCGCACCCCATCCGTTCCTCAAAGCTGTACGCACCGGGACAGGACAGCCGATCGTACACGGCATGGAGCATAGGAATCGGCCCGCACGCGTAACTGTAGGTGTAGTCCCCGTCCAGAAGTCCGATCACCGTTCCCGTTTCGCCATATGTACCATCCATGGTCGCAGCCTTTACCGTGCAGCCGAGCGCGGCAAATTCCTCCATATAGAATACATCCGCCGCAGATGCAAAACCGCAAGCCACCGTTACCGGGATGTTTTTCGCCCGCAGCCGTCTCGCCAATCCATAGAGCGGGGGAACGCCCACACCGCCGCCGATCAGCACCGGATTCTCACCGCACGCGGCTGTCGAAAATCCGTTTCCGAGTCCTGTGAGTACATCCAGCGTGTCGCCGGTCGTTCTCTCTGACAGCCACTGTGTACCACCGCCGACCACCTTATAGATAAGCGTGAGCATCCCGTCATCCCAATCGCATACCGAAAGCGGACGGCGCAGATAATACCCGCCGGTACGCACATTCACAAACTGTCCCGGAGTCCGGATCTCTCCCGTATTCCCATCAAGGCGTATCCGCCATACATCCCGCGCGATCCGGGTGTTCTCCGCAACCGCAAACCATTCCTTACGCATTCATTCGCCCTCGCTTTCATCCCATACGATTCCGCCGTCCACAACCGTGCATACACATTTACCAAATACTGTCCATCCGGCAAACGGCGTTGCGCGTCCCATTGTGGCAAACCGCTCCGGTTCCACTGTGTACGGTCGCTCCGTCTCCCACACAGACAGATTCGCTCTCTCACCGACCCGGAGCTCACCGCCTCCCAGTCCGAACCGTTTCTGCGGGGTCGTGGTCAGCATTTCTATGATCCGCCGCAACGGCACGATACCTTCCCGACAAAGCTTCGTGTACACCACGGGGAACGCTGTCTCCAGTCCGACTACACCCATGAGACTGTCCCGGAGTCCGCGCGATTTTTCTGCCAAACTGTGCGGCGCGTGATCTGTGGCAAGAATATCGATCGTCCCGTCGCATACCCCCGCAAGGAGCGCGTCTCGGTCTGTGCTGCTGCGGATCGGTGGATTCATCTTGAACCTACCCTCGTCCCGCAGCTGTGCGTCCGTCAGCGTGAGATAATGGGGAGCTGTCTCCGCAGTTACGTCCACACCGGATTTTTTCGCGTCCCGGATCAGGGATACCGCCTCTTTTGTCGAGATGTGGCACACATGATACGCGCAGTTTGTTTCCGCCGCCAGCGCGAGATCTCGCTCGATCATTCTCCATTCTGATTCCGACGAGATGCCGGGGATACCGTGCGCATTTGCCCAGGCTCCCGCGTGGATCACACCGCCATGGAGCAGATCGTTCACTTCACAATGGGCGGAGATCACTTTGCCTACCGATCTGCACCTTTCCATCAGTTCCCGCATCAGTCCGCGATCCTGCACGCCCCGTCCGTCGTCGGAAAATCCTGCGACATAAGGTGCTAGTCCCTCGATATCCGACGGCGTCTCGCCGCCCTCGCCGATTGTCAGCGCACCGAACGGCACCACACGAATCACGGCATCCCGATCGATCACATCCGTCTGTGCACGGAGATGGGAGAGGCTATCCGGTACCGGATTCAGATTCGGCATAGTACAGACCGCAGCGTATCCACCGTGCGCTGCCGCCATGGAACCGGAACGGATCGTTTCCTTATACAAAAATCCCGGCTCACGGAAATGCACGTGTACATCCGTAAAACCGGGAAATATCGCTCTGTCACCAAAATCACGGGACACAAAACCGTCCGAAAAGGTCGGAACGGAAACAGAATCGCCGTCCATTTTTTTCACACACGCGATCCTGCCGTCCTCGACAAACACCGCTGCAGGAGAGAATTCATCGTTCAGCCATACACGCCGACTCACGAACACCATCTTCGGCATACCCCGTCCTCCGTAACAAAAAAATCTGCACCGCACGAGACGGCACAGATACTTCTACCCGATAAAACGGTATCCGGCATCTTTTCCACCTCTCTGTGCGGAATTAAAGACACATCTTTACACTGTCCATAGTATAGCACATCTGCCCGCCAAAGTCAATGGGTAAAAGCGCGGATAATTCTCCCTTTTTCCGCCGATTTTTTGGCACGCCATAGGCCATAGGCAGACGCAGACGCACTCTTTAAAAAATCTTAATGAAAATCGTACTTTTCTTTTCAAAAATTTTCTGTTACAATATAGGAGAGAAAGAATATGGACGGTCGCAGTTCTGCCCGATGAAAGGCTGTCTTCGCGCAAAAACGAGATGGATGCGGCAGTTTTATAGAGAGAAGGTTCTTGTCATGTACACGATTTTAGTCTGTGACGATGAGCAGGACATTGTGTCTGCCATTGAAATCTACCTCACTGCGGAGGGATACAAAATCGAAAAAGCATATAACGGCAGCGAGGCATTAACGATTTTATCGCGGACTCAGGTACATCTCGTGCTGCTCGACATCATGATGCCGCAGATGGACGGTATCACGACCGCCGCACAGATCCGCAAAACCTCTAACGTGCCGATCATCTTTCTGTCCGCCAAAAGCGAGAGCAGCGACAAGATCTTAGGACTGAATATCGGCGCGGACGACTACATCACCAAGCCTTTTGATCCCATGGAGTTGGTGGCGCGCGTCCGTTCCCAGCTACGGCGATACGCCACGCTTGGCGGCATTGCGAAAACGGAGGATATTTACGAAAACGGCGGAATTCTCCTTGACAATGTGGGAAAAACCGTGACCGTGGACGGAAACCCTGTCGCGCTGACGCCGATCGAGTTCAGTATGCTCCGGTTCTTTTTGGCAAACCCGGGACAGGTTTTCTCAATCCACCAGATCTACGAACAGGTCTGGAAAGAATCCGCCATCGGCAGTGAGAATTCCGTGGCAGTGCATATCCGGCACCTGCGCGAAAAAATCGAAATCAATCCGTCCGACCCGCGTTACATCCGCGTAATCTGGGGGCTTGGCTATAAAATGGAGAGGGTGACGACGTGAACGGCAGAGGCAACATACAAAATCCAGAGAGCGCGGGTATCGGCGGCGGAAAACGAAAAAGCGCCGTCCTGTGGCAGATTATCTTTTACCTGACGCTGCTGCTCCTGTGCTTCTCCATAGCCGGTACGATCGTCACCGCGATGCTCGGACTGTACAGCCACACTGCAGATGACGCCATTGTGTACCAAAAGCAGCGGATCACACAGCAGAAGGCAGCGCAGGTTTTGCAGGATTACGACTGCTATCTGAACGGTATGGATTTTTACGCCCTCTCCGACGATTACCGCGGGATCACGAATTTCCGCTACAGCATTTACTTTATTGCACAGGACGGTGAATCCGTGTATGTGACCGGCAATTACGAGGAAGGAATGTTCTATGATACTGTCGCAGAATACAGCTACACCTATCCTCTGAATGAGCCGTATGTATTGCCCTCCGAACTGGAGCCGTCTATCGACACGGAAGATACCACTGCCGCACCGTCCGATACGGATTCCGAGGAGGGGAAAACACCGCAGATTCTCTTAGATCCAACGATCACCTTATGCGTCACGGAGGAACGGCGGATTGAGGGATACTACTGTCCGCAGCGCGGGGTAATCGACCTGTTCACCGTCATGGAATATACGGTTTCCCTTTGCGCGGAGATGCGGTACTTTTTTCCTCTTGCGCTTGCGGGACTGGCGATCCTGTGCGTCATTTTCGGCGTGATTCTGACCAGACAGCTCTCCGCATCCACAAACGGAACGGCGATGCCTCTCTCCCGCATTCCGCTTGATCTCATTGGCGTGATCGCCATAGTTGTGATTTTCTTCAGCGGTTTCATCGTGGACGCGGTCACCGTTTCATTCCGGGAAAGCCTGCCGGATCTGTTGGCAATCGGGATCCTCGCGCTGCTCGTGCTTGCCCTGCCGCTTCTCTTTACCCTCGTCTATTCCGCACTGGTTGTTCAGCTTGAAAAACGACAGCTGCTCTCCTCTACCATTCTCGCATGGCTCGTGACAAAAGTGCTTCTTCCCCTGCTGCGTATACTCTGGGAGGGGCTGTGTCGCTTTTTCGGAATAATCCCGTTTGCATGGCGTACAGCAATCTCTGTCCCGGTGATCGGAGCGACGCTGCTGTTCTGCGCGATCGGCGCGTATACAGACGGAGGCGTGTTCCCGTTTCTTCTGCTGTTTGGCTGCATCAGCGTATATGCGCTCTGTCTCTACGTTGCCTACGCCATCCGCATTTTGCAGAAATCCGGCGAGGAGCTGTCCCACGGCAATCTATCCTACAAGACGGACACGCGCCATCTCCTCTCCGTATTCCGGAAACAAGCGGAAAACCTCAATGCCATCAGCACAGGCATGGAGACGGCAATTGCGGAGAAAATGAAGAGCGAGCATTTCAAAACTGAGCTGATCACAAACGTCTCGCACGACATCAAAACACCGCTGACCTCCATCATCAACTACGCCGATCTCCTCTCGAAGGAGGAACTGTCCGGCAAGGCGCGCGAATACACAGAAATCCTCCTGCGGCAATCCGCACGGCTCAAAAAGCTGACAGAGGATCTTGTGGAGGCATCCAAGGCGACGACAGGAAATCTGCCGTGCAATCCGGAGCGGCTCAGTCTCTGTCAGATCGTGCGGCAATCGCTCGGTGAATACGAGGAACGGCTGGAATCCGCGGGCTTACAGGTGCGCGAAACGATCCCGGAGGACGATCTCTATGCCATGGTGGACGGTCGGCTCTTATGGCGGGTGCTTGAAAATCTCTATAGCAACGCCACAAAATACGCGCTGCCTGGCACCCGCGTCTATCTGGTGGTAACGGAGGATGATGGCCGCGTGTACATCAGTATAAAGAATATTTCCCGAGAGCCGCTGTCCGTGGACGGAGAAGATTTGACAGAGCGGTTCGTCAAAGGAGACGCCAGCCGATCGAGTGAGGGCAGCGGACTCGGGCTGAATATCGCCAAGAGTCTCGTAGAACTGCAGCATGGCACATTCCGCGTCACCTGCGACGGCGATCTCTTCCGCTGCGACATCGTATTTCCGGCAGTGAAATAAGAACAAAAACGTAAAAACCGCACAGCCCCACTCGGTGAAGATGAAGCTGCGCGGTTTTTTTCGTTTTGTTATACTCTTTCGTTCGTAAGCGGGTAAGGTGTGTCATTCAGCTTTACTTCCGTCAGCGTGTCGCCGTAATAGACAAGCTTCAGGGTGAAAAACGGCACATCAGCCGCAAGCAGACGGAGAAAAATCCGGTCGCCCTCCCAGATCGGCAGAGCCTCGATCTCCGATTTCGGCACCCATTCGAGTATCCCCTCATCGCACGGATCTCCGGAAAAATCGGTGTTCCCGGTGAAATCGGACGCAGTGAACAGATGCATATGTTCCGTCGTCCTCTCCCCATTGGCATAGCATACGAACGTTACCAGTCCCCGGTACGCGATCTTTCCAAGGCGCAGTCCGGTTTCCTCATAGGCTTCCCGGCGCATACATTCCTCCGGCGATTCCCCCTCTTCAAATCCGCCGCCGACACCGATCCATTTGTCATGGTTGATATCGTTTTTCTTTTTCACACGGTGGAGCATCAGATACGCGCCGTCCCTTTCAAGATAGCCGAGTGTAGAGTTGCGCATTATTTTTTCCTTTCCCGTGCAGGCAGCTCCCCGAACAGTCTCTGCCGCGTGTGTTCATGTTTTTCCAGATACCAGACGAGACAAATCCCGAACAGTCCGCACGAAATAGTTTCGCCTGCTGTGACAGTTGCGACGGTAAACACATATGCACTGTCCGGCACAATTCCCGATACGACCAACACAATCGGAATGATGATCCCGTTTGCGAGAATTGTAGGCAACGGCGCGAGATATGGAATCCGACGGAACAGGCAGGCGCAAAGCACACCAAGGAAAGTCGCCAGCGTTCCGAAAACAATATCCCATATAGTGCTGCCGGTGAGAAGATTGGCAAGGAAACAGCCGATGGTCAGTCCCGGAATCGCCGCGGAAGTATAGACAGGCAGTACGCATAACAGCTCCGACAGACGAATCTGCACAGCGCCGGATGCCAGGCCGAATGCGGCGGAAACGAAGGTCAGTGCGACGTACAAAGCGGCGATGAGTGCTCCCTGGAGCATAAATTTGGTGTTTTTCATGTTTTGTTCTCCAAAATGCAAAAAAACTGCGCGACAAAACAAAAGCACAGTTTCTTCCGTAGTTTTGATTTGTTCACCGATTGTAACCATGGTGAAACAGTGAGGATGGTTACGAACTCACTTTCTATTAGGGCAGCCAAAGACCACCTTTGTACCTATAGTATACCACACGTGCGGCGGTTTGTAAAGGGGACAGTTTGCACAAAACAAAAAAGAGAGCTTTAGCGCAGCATTGATGCGAATGGCTCTCTCTTTTGTGTCGCTCGACTGTTGCAGCTATACCTTGGAGAATTTTCTTTTAGGAAATTTTCGAGAGCGGGACAGATCGCTCCACCAATCAGCCGCACTTTATTCTCACTCTGCCTTCGGCATAACCACAAAAGCATTGTTGATCCAGCGTTCGTGACCGAGACAGGGCTTATTGATATAGGTTTCGTTGTAAACCATCGCCGTGGAACTGCCGCCGTCGAGCATTGCTGCATTGACCGCACCTTCCGCGAGCATAACCTCCTGAAGCACGTCAAGGTCACAGCCGATGCTCCAATCCACTTGTCTACCGTCGATGACGAGGAAAAGAAATTCCCCCGTCTCCCGCTGTCCAATGGCGGTGCGCGGCGCAATGCCCCAGCCTCCGGTACCGTTTTTGATCATGCCCTCGCCGTTGACGACCAGAAACGGTGCAAACGATACACAGGAGACGATATTGTTCGTCAACGCCCATTCCGCAGTACAATGGCGGAGAACGAGCGCGCCGTCGGAATTGATCCCAATCATATTATATACATCTGTGTCGTTCGCGACATAGGGATACACCAGCTCGCTGTTCTCAATGAGCAGTCCCGCGGGCATACCGCCGTTGGAGTCGTAGTTCGCGCCGTCCTGGAAGCCGCCGCCGTTGATCCCCGCGACCGCTCCGCTGTTTTTCGTCATCGTCATCACATTTTCACCGCAGGAATACTGTTTGGACGTATCGACGAGCTTGACGCGCATCGGTTCCTCGATCAGCATCACATATCCGCGCCAGCCCGAACCGCTGACCTCCTTCAGGTACAGTCCGTCCTCCAGGAGATTGTAACCTTCGTCCTCATAAGTCGGCGTGGTTTCCGGCGGTTTCGTCTCCGCGCTCTCCGTCTCCACCTTATCCATATCCGCCTCCGAAGGTTCCGTTTCGACCGTTTCCGTTTCCTCCTTGCGGAAGTTTAGAATGATAGAATCGTGTTCTGAGTCATCCACGGTATTCTCCGCTATGATCCGGTTGATCGTCTCCTCCGGGATGAACATGGTCGCCAAATACTTATGGGAGAATGTGCGCATGGCGGAACAGACCCAAATGTTTTGCAGTCTTTGCGATGCACCGCACACCACAAGGATATAGAAGCATAAAACAAGTGCCGTGAGCATAACAGTAAACGTGCAGATCACGGCGGAAAATGCACGCATGGCAGTATTCTTCTTTTTCTTCATACGGGATTCTTGCAATTCGGTACCCTCAATATTGCTTCGATCGTTTTCAATGGGATAAGACGTTCTCACGGCGGAAATGTTCCCGAAATCGCGAAAATTCGCTATTCTCCATCTGCCCATCTGCCATCTTTTTTCGGAAACGCCGCGGATCATATTAAGTTAGTAGTATACCGAATTCGCGCGAAAAATGCAAGCCGTTCACTCGGCTGATACGGTAAACATTTTATGAATGCAAATGGAATGCCGTGCTGTTTTTGTTTGATCCGTCAAAAAACGACAGAGGAAGGAGTGCTGTCATGGTTTTCCCCCGTTATCTTTTTCTGCGCCGGACACGGTTGTGCTGTGGCGGATCGCGTATGTGCCAGTTACGTCATGACCACAGTGAACACAGCGTTTTTATACAGCAGACAGTGAAAGAAGGCGCACCTGGGACTACAGGATACAAACGAAAGAGCCGGGTAGGCGGTTGGCTTCCCCGGCAGATTCCGTTATTCACGTATTGTAAACCGCCACAGGCGGTCGCGATCCTCTCCGGCGTAATCGATGCCGATGCGCGGGGATGCCGTGTAATCCGGTGTTTTTCTCGTGTCCGTAATCCACAGCCGATTCGGCACGGTCGGCTCCGTGAGCGATATACCGTTCCACGCGCAGGTGATCCCCATTACGCTGCACACCTTGCCGGGCCCGTTTGCCATCTTTTCAGCGGACGGCGGTGTCGGCTTTTTCGAACGGGTATTCGCACGCCAGTTGGCATAGAACAGCGGAAGATTGTCGCTCGGCAGGATCGCACGGATCAGTACCGCCTGCGGATCGTCCCGCTGGGCAGCAGTTACGTTCAAGCACGCGTACAGACCGTAAATGCGATATACATACACGTATCCGCCGGGGAGATACATCGCTTCGGTACGCGCCGTTCTCCGTCCGCCATACGCGTGAGAGGCGCGATCCGTCACGCCGCAGTACGCCTCGGTTTCCGTAATGATTCCGGCAAGCGTACCGGACGGCGTTTCCGCCCACAGCCGTTTTCCGAGGAGGGATATCGCCAAGGCAATTGCATTTGCCGAGGCAACTGCATTTGTCTCATAGAAAGCGCGTGAGAGCGTCGGTTCACACAGATGTGCAGATTCAATCAAAGGCAATCGGCGTGGTATGGACGGAGGAACGCGGAGTAGCCATCATCGGTGCCACAGCATCGCGCCATACCTTATAATGATGCGTTTCCTTGTGCGCGGCGGCGGCAGCCTCGTCCACATAAACCTCATAGAGGTAGAATTTGTTCGGATCGTTCCGGTCGCGCAGCACGTCGAAACGCACGTTTCCTGGCTCGCGGCGGGAATGGACATGGTTATAGCGGGTAGCGTCCACGAATGCAGAGATGCACTCGGGCTTTACATCCACGGTTACAAAAGTTGCAATCATTGTTTTTCCCTCCGCTCACAGAATCTTGAAAAATTCCAGTTCTTCTCCGGACGGTCCGTATACGAATGCGCAGTTCAGGGTCAGCTTCACCGGATGGGAATCAAGCGGCACCACCTTCGGTGCGGTCTTCGGCTTGGCTCCGGCGGCGATTGCGGTATTGTACGCAGCCTCCACATCGTCCACCTTCATAGCAAAGTGGATGTATCTGCCCATGTCGACCTCCTCCGGACCGCCTGCAAACAGTTCCACAATAGAGCCGTCTCCCATATCGAGCATCGCGATTCTGCCATCGCCCTCGCCCCACATGGTGTAGAACTTCATGCCGAGTCCTTCTGTGAAAAATTTTAGAGACTCTTCAAAATTGCGCGCCTTCAGTGCGATATGGTGAAAACCCATGCCGCTTACGATTTCGTTTGCCATTGTTCTGTACTCCTTTATTCTGTATGTAGGTTTTCCCGGACGGTACCGGGGCTTTTATTCGGAACGTTTGAACGGTACAGCGTTTTTCAATAATACCGCACGCTGGAGATCACTCTTCCGAGAATGGCAACCTCCTCCACGAGAATCGGATCCATTGCGGAATTGCGGGGCTGGAGACGGTAGTGTCCGTTTTCCTTATAGAACTCCTTGACCGTCGCGGAATCGTCCACCAGCGCGACCACGATCTCGCCGTTTTCCGCAGACTGGGTGCGCTCTACGATCACGATGTCGCCATCTAAAATACCTGCCTCGATCATACTGGTACCGCGGACACGCAGCGCAAAGAGATCGGACGAATAGGTATGTCCCTCTCCCTCGGGATAGCAGAGATAGCCGTCCAGATTTTCCACAGCAAGGATCGGCTGTCCGGCGGTAACCCGTCCCACAATCGGCACACGCACGGACGACATTTCCGGATTGACCGCGTTGTCATCGTCAATCCGCAGCGTGCGGCTTTTACCGTTTTCCTTATGGATGTAACCCTTGCGTTCCAGCCGTTCGAGATAGGTGTGTACCGTGGAGGTACTCTTGATGTTGAGTGCGGTGCGGATGTCGCGGATGGAGGGAGAATAGCCGTTTGTACGGAGGTTCGTTTTGATGAAATCGAAAATCATCTGCTCCTTTGGTGTGAGTGCGTTCATAGGATTTACCCCATTTTCTCATGAATTTGATGTAAGGAAGTTCTGCATTATAGGTTCTCTGCACAAGATAATTCCGGATCAGCGTTTTCTGAAGGATGTGCTGAAATCAGCGTTTTCTTAACGGTTCGATCGGCTGCAATCGCGTATTCGCCATATGCGTCCACCATACAGCCCCTTTTATTTATAGTATACCACATTTTGCACCAGATGTAAACACTTGTTCTAAATTTTTTTTGACTTTTTTTGTTGATGAGAATTTTTTTGCCGCGGGGAATACGGATTTTTGCATAATGGGGTTGATATACGGATTTTTTTCGCTAAGAGCAACTCTGCGGGCGGCTTTACGCGAGTGCGCTATGCCGAAATCGCAATGCCACTGTTCCCGTCTGCGCATTAGATGGGATTCTCGCCTCTTCATCGGCACAGAATTGGCAGTTTTCACCATGTTTTTCGGAAATCGTGACTGCTTGCATCAAAAAATTCAAAATTCTTTCCTTGAATTTTTATCCTCCGCCGGGTATAATAT